>NZ_JASPJL010000039.1:0-725 GCF_030232315.1 Corynebacterium sp. MSK039 | reverse complement strand
CTGCCGCTACGGCGTGAGCTATCGCGACCTCGAAGAGATGATGACCGAGCGGGGAGTGCCGGTCGATCACACCACGATCTACCGCTGGGTCCAGAAATATGCTCCTGAGCTGGATAAGAAGACCCGGTGGTATCGGCAAGTTCCTGACTGGCAGGCCAGGTCCTGGCGGGTGGATGAGACCTATATCCGGGTCGGGGGAAAGTGGTGCTACCTCTATCGGGCAATCACCGCCGGTGGCCAGACCCTGGACTTCTACCTCTCACCAAAACGCAACGTCGCGGCAGCGAAGCGTTTCCTGGCGAAGACGCTGCGGTCGAATAAATCGGCAGGCTATCCGCGGGTGATCAGCACCGACAAGGCCCCCTCACTCGCCAGGGCAATCTCTGAGCTGAAGGCGGAAGGCGTCTGTCCATCGACGGTCGAGCATCGTCGGGTGAAATACCTCAACAACGTCATTGAAGGCGATCATGGCCGGTTAAAGCGGATCCTGGGGCCGAAAGGAGCATTCAAAAACCGAACGTCTGCCTACCGGACGTTGAAAGGGATGGAAGCGATGCACTCATTGCGGAAGGGGCAGGGCACGATGTTTGCCTATGGTCACCCGAATCCGGATGCAGTGATTGTTAGCCGGGTATTCGAGACGGCCTGACAACACAGGAACATAGCGTTGATCACACAATAAAAACGGAGCTTTCTTGGCTCCCGCCCCAAGTTGCAACAGCACC
>NZ_JASPJL010000038.1:0-737 GCF_030232315.1 Corynebacterium sp. MSK039 | reverse complement strand
TCGGCCAATTAGTACCAGTCACCTCCACACCTCACAGTGCTTCCAGATCTGGCCTATCAACCCCATCATCTCTAGGGAACCTCAAAAGAAACCTCATCTCGAAACAGGCTTCCCGCTTAGATGCTTTCAGCGGTTATCCCTCCCATACGTAGCCAACCAGCCATGCCACGGGCGTGACAACTGGCGCACCAGAGGTATGTCCAACCCGGTCCTCTCGTACTAGGGTCAGCCTTTCTCAAGTTTCAACGCGCGCGGCGGATAGAGACCGAACTGTCTCACGACGTTCTAAACCCAGCTCGCGTGCCGCTTTAATGGGCGAACAGCCCAACCCTTGGGACCGACTCCAGCCCCAGGATGCGACGAGCCGACATCGAGGTGCCAAACCATCCCGTCGATATGGACTCTTGGGGAAGATCAGCCTGTTATCCCCGGGGTACCTTTTATCCGTTGAGCGACACCACTTCCACAAGTAGGTGCCGGATCACTAGTCCCGACTTTCGTCCCTGCTCGACCTGTCAGTCTCACAGTCAAGCTCCCTTGTGCACTTACACTCAACACCTGATTACCAACCAGGCTGAGGGAACCTTTGGGCGCCTCCGTTACACTTTAGGAGGCAACCGCCCCAGTTAAACTACCCACCAGGCACTGTCCCTAACCCAGATCATGGGCCGAGGTTAAGATATTCAATACGATCAGAGTGGTATTTCAACAACGACTCCACACCCACTAGCGTGAGC
>NZ_JASPJL010000037.1:0-763 GCF_030232315.1 Corynebacterium sp. MSK039 | reverse complement strand
GGCTCTGTTGCAAAAATCGTGAAGCTTGAGCATGCTTGGCGGAGATTGGACGGACGGAACGATGACGGATTTCAAGTGGCGCCATTTCCAGGGTGATGTGATCCTGTGGGCGGTGCGCTGGTATTGTCGCTATCCGATCAGCTATCGCGACCTTGAGGAAATGCTGGCGGAACGCGGCATTTCGGTCGACCATACGACGATCTATCGCTGGGTCCAGTGCTACGCCCCGGAGATGGAGAAGCGGCTGCGCTGGTTCTGGCGGCGTGGCTTTGATCCGAGCTGGCGCCTGGATGAAACCTACGTCAAGGTGCGGGGCAAGTGGACCTACCTGTACCGGGCAGTCGACAAGCGGGGCGACACGATCGATTTCTACCTGTCGCCGACCCGCAGCGCCAAGGCAGCGAAGCGGTTCCTGGGCAAGGCCCTGCGAGGCCTGAAGCACTGGGAAAAGCCTGCCACGCTCAATACCGACAAAGCGCCGAGCTATGGTGCAGCGATCACCGAATTGAAGCGCGAAGGAAAGCTGGACCGGGAGACGGCCCACCGGCAGGTGAAGTATCTCAATAACGTGATCGAGGCCGATCACGGAAAGCTCAAGATACTGATCAAGCCGGTGCGCGGTTTCAAATCGATCCCCACGGCCTATGCCACGATCAAGGGATTCGAAGTCATGCGAGCCCTGCGCAAAGGACAGGCTCGCCCCTGGTGCCTGCAGCCCGGCATCAGGGGCGAGGTGCGCCTTGTGGAGAGAGCTTTTGGCATT
>NZ_JASPJL010000036.1:0-838 GCF_030232315.1 Corynebacterium sp. MSK039 | reverse complement strand
GGCACTGTTGCAAATAGTCGGTGGTGATAAACTTATCATCCCCTTTTGCTGATGGAGCTGCACATGAACCCATTCAAAGGCCGGCATTTTCAGCGTGACATCATTCTGTGGGCCGTACGCTGGTACTGCAAATACGGCATCAGTTACCGTGAGCTGCAGGAGATGCTGGCTGAACGCGGAGTGAATGTCGATCACTCCACGATTTACCGCTGGGTTCAGCGTTATGCGCCTGAAATGGAAAAACGGCTGCGCTGGTACTGGCGTAACCCTTCCGATCTTTGCCCGTGGCACATGGATGAAACCTACGTGAAGGTCAATGGCCGCTGGGCGTATCTGTACCGGGCCGTCGACAGCCGGGGCCGCACTGTCGATTTTTATCTCTCCTCCCGTCGTAACAGCAAAGCTGCATACCGGTTTCTGGGTAAAATCCTCAACAACGTGAAGAAGTGGCAGATCCCACGATTCATCAACACGGATAAAGCGCCCGCCTATGGTCGCGCGCTTGCTCTGCTCAAACGCGAAGGCCGGTGCCCGTCTGACGTTGAACACCGACAGATTAAGTACCGGAACAACGTGATTGAATGCGATCATGGCAAACTGAAACGGATAATCAACGCCACGCTGGGATTTAAATCCATGAAGACGGCTTACGCCACCATCAAAGGTATTGAGGTGATGCGTGCACTACGCAAAGGCCAGGCCTCAGCATTTTATTATGGTGATCCCCTGGGCGAAATGCGCCTGGTAAGCAGAGTTTTTGAGGTGCTGTTGCAACTTGGGGCGGGAGCCAAGAAAGCTCCGTTTTTATTGTGTGATCAACGCTATGTTCCTGTGTTGT
>NZ_JASPJL010000035.1:0-996 GCF_030232315.1 Corynebacterium sp. MSK039 | reverse complement strand
AACCCATGTTATATTGCACAAGATAAAAATATATCATCATGAACAATAAAACTGTCTGCTTACATAAACAGTAATACAAGGGGTGTTATGAGCCATATTCAACGGGAAACGTCTTGCTCGAGGCCGCGATTAAATTCCAACCTGGATGCTGATTTATATGGGTATAGATGGGCTCGCGATAATGTCGGGCAATCAGGTGCGACAATCTATCGATTGTATGGGAAGCCCTATGCGCCAGAGTTGTTTCTGAAACATGGCAAAGGTAGCGTTGCCAATGATGTTACAGATGAGATGGTCAGACTAAACTGGCTGACGGCATTTATGCCTCTTCCGACCATCAAGCATTTTATCCGTACTCCTGATGATGCATGGTTACTCACCACTGCGATCCCCGGGAAAACAGCATTCCAGGTATTAGAAGAATATCCTGATTCAGGTGAAAATATTGTTGATGCGCTGGCAGTGTTCCTGCGCCGGTTGCATTCGATTCCTGTTTGTAATTGTCCTTTTAACAGCGATCGCGTATTTCGTCTCGCTCAGGCGCAATCACGAATGAATAACGGTTTGGTTGATGCTAGTGATTTTGATGACGAGCGTAATGGCTGGCCTGTTGAACAAGTCTGGAAAGAAATGCATAAGCTTTTGCCATTCTCACCGGATTCAGTCGTCACTCATGGTGATTTCTCACTTGATAACCTTATTTTTGACGAGGGGAAATTAATAGGTTGTATTGATGTTGGACGAGTCGGAATCGCAGACCGATACCAGGATCTTGCCATCCTATGGAACTGCCTCGGTGAGTTTTCTCCTTCATTACAGAAACGGCTTTTTCAAAAATATGGTATTGATAATCCTGATATGAATAAATTGCAGTTTCATTTGATGCTCGATGAGTTTTTCTGATAGTTAGTCTTTGTAGAGACACAAACCTGAAATTCCGGACACCGCGCTTCAGGACATCTCCCTGGACGCCGATATCTGGCAGTATCCGGACGG
>NZ_JASPJL010000034.1:0-1023 GCF_030232315.1 Corynebacterium sp. MSK039 | reverse complement strand
CTTCACAGTCTCCCACCTATCCTACACAAACCGAACCGAACACCAATACCAAGCTATAGTGAAGGTCCCGGGGTCTTTTCGTCCTGCCGCGCGTAACGAGCATCTTTACTCGTACTGCAATTTCGCCGGGCCTGTGGTTGAGACAGCAGAGAAGTCGTTACGCCATTCGTGCAGGTCGGAACTTACCCGACAAGGAATTTCGCTACCTTAGGATGGTTATAGTTACCACCGCCGTTTACTGGGGCTTAAATTCTCCGCTTCGACCACAACGTGACCTAACGGGTCCTCTTAACCTTCCAGCACCGGGCAGGCGTCAGTCCGTATACATCGACTTACCCGTCTTCGCACGGACCTGTGTTTTTAGTAAACAGTCGCTTCCCTCTACTCTCTGCGACCACCACCAGCTCAACACGTCGTTCACCAGCAGTGGCCCCCCTTCTCCCGAAGTTACGGGGGCATTTTGCCGAATTCCTTAACCACAGTTCACCCGATCGCCTTAGTATTCTCTACCTGACCACCTGTGTCGGTTTACGGTACGGGCCATACATGCACTCACTAGAGGCTTTTCTCGACAGCATAGGATCACCAACATCCCCACAAACGGGTACGCATCACGCCTCACCCACAAGCTGTACGGATTTACCAATACAGCGGGCCACACGCTTACACCACAATCCAATCAGTGGCTCGGCTACCTTCCTGCGTCACCCCATCGCTTGACTACAACAGATCAGGTCCCACGCATCCCAACACAACACACACAAAGTGCATGAAGCATCGTTCAGGGCGGTTAGTATCACTGCTTCACCATTGGTCGCACACATACGGGTACGGGAATATCAACCCGTTAACCATCGACTACGCCTGTCGGCCTCGCCTTAGGCCCCGACTCACCCTGGGAAGATTAACTTGACCCAGGAACCCTTAGTCATCCGGCGGATGAGTTTCCCACTCATCATTCGCTACTCATGCCTGCATTCTCACTCGCATAACCTCCAGCACTGGGTTACCCCGCACCTTCAA
>NZ_JASPJL010000033.1:0-1323 GCF_030232315.1 Corynebacterium sp. MSK039 | reverse complement strand
TGGGGTTGCCCGCAAATGGTGGACACGTAGTGGAGCTACCTCATGGTTAGGCAGCTGTTTCTTCTTCGTTGGTGGTCTGGGTGATCTGGTGCTCGAAGTCGACGGGGCTGACCATCCCGAGTGCGGAGTGGCGCCGGCGGCGGTTGTAGACCACTTCAATCCAGCGGGCGACACCCGTGCGTGCAGCATCCCTGGTAGGCCAGCGTTGCCGGCCGTAGAACTCAGTCTTCAACGTCGACCAGAACGACTCGGCCATCGCGTTATCAAAGCACACCCCGGTACGCCCGACGGACTGGGCAATGCCCAGGCCGCGGCAGACGTCCCAGAGCTGCTCGCTGGTAAACTGTGCCCCACGGTCAGCGTGAAACACCAGGCCATCAGGAACCTCACCGCGTAGCGTATACGCCATCCGCAGGGCCCGTTCGACCAGGGAAGTATCTTGCACACTATCCATAGCCCAGCCCAGCACTCGGCGGGAATGACCATCACGGACCGCACACAAGTACAACCAGCCTTCACCGGTGCGCAGGTAGGTAATATCCGACATCCACACCCGATTGAGCTCACCGGCATCAAACATGCGCTTAACCAGGTCAGGAAGCGTGGACTTACGCTTGGACTGAATCGTGGTCACCGGGACGAAGGCACGCGGTGAAATCCCCTCAATCCCCATCAGGCGCATCCGCTTGGCCACAGTCTTCCGATTGAGCGCAATGCCGTAGCGCTCAGCCAGTTCTGCGGTAATGCGCGGTGCACCGTAGACCTGATCAGAGTCAGCCCAAATCTGGCGGATCTTGCAGTCAACATCGTCATAAAACGCTGCCCGATCATCGTTACCTAGGAGGCGTTGCTGCTGGTTATGGGACCATTTGTAGTAGCCGGACCGTGACACCTTCAACAAGCGTGCCATACGTTTGATGCTGTAGTTTGCCTTCTCTCGCCGCATTAGTTCGAACTTTTCTGTTCGCGTTGCTTCGCGGCGAAGAAGGCTGTCGCTTTTGACAAAAACTCGTTGTCCATCCGAGCTTCTGCCAGCTCCCGGCGCAAGCGCGCATTCTCGGCCCGAAGATCCGCCGCGCTCATCCCATCGGCAGCGCCTCGGCGCTCCCGCTCATTTTTGACCCATTTGCCCAAAAGCCCCGGGGCGACACCGATCTCTCGGGCCACATGAGCGGTCGGGCGCTGCGACTCAATCACGAGATTCGCGGCTTCACGCCGGTACTCCGGCGTGTACTTCTTGCGTTGTTGGCTCACAATGAACATCCTCTCCTACGGACACAACATCCGTACAAGTTGGGTGTCCACTAAACGAGGGTAACCTCA
>NZ_JASPJL010000032.1:0-1384 GCF_030232315.1 Corynebacterium sp. MSK039 | reverse complement strand
GAGGGTGTCAGGAAGTTTGTGTGTGAGGCTCTGATCTAGAAGGAGTTTCATCGATAATGACTACGGTGTCACCGAAGAAAAACCATGACCCGGCAAAGGTCAATGAGATCAGCGAGAAGCTGATGGAAAATCCTGAGCTCGCCAGCTTGATCAGCGAGCTGTCGGCTTCCGCTGATGATGCAAGCGAGCTGGTCAAAGGCCTGCTGCAGGCATCGATCAACGCTGGTCTGCAGGCGGAGATGGATGCGCATTTGGGCTATAGCCATTCTGACCGCAAGACGAAAGCCCAAGTCGAATCCGCACAGGGCAACAATCACCGCAATGGGTCGTACACCAAGACCGTCAATTCTGGCTACGGCGCGTTGGACGTGACCGTGCCCAGGGATCGTGCCGGCACGTTTACTCCCCGGATGGTGCCCAAGGGTGCACGCCGGCTCACAGAACTCGACGACATGATCGTCTCGCTATACGCCGGCGGGATGACAGTGCGCGATATCCAGCATCACCTCGTGACCACGCTCGGGGTGGATATGAGTCCGGATACGATCAGCACCATTACCGATGCGGTGTTAGACGAGGTCATGATCTGGCAAAACCGTCAGCTCGACGAGTTTTACCCGGTGATCTTCCTCGACGCGCTACGCGTCAAGATCCGTGACGGGCACCGCGTGGTCAACAAGTCCTGCTATATGGCGGTTGGTGTCGACATGGACGGCATCAAGCACATCCTGGGATTGTGGATCGCTGAAAATGAAGGTGCCGCATTCTGGGCATCGGTGTGCGCGGATCTGGCCAACCGCGGTGTCCAGGACGTGTTCATTGTCTGCTGCGACGGGCTCAAAGGCTTGCCGGAAGCCGTGGAAGCCACCTGGCCGAATTCCATGGTGCAGACCTGTATCGTGCACCTGATTCGGGCTGCGAACCGGTGGGTGTCGTATCAGGACCGCAAAGGTGTCTCCCGGGCGCTGCGTGAGGTCTACACGGCCACAAACGAGGACACCGCCCGTGCCGCCTTGGATGCGTTCGAGGCCAGTGAACTGGGCCGGAAATACCCGCAGTCGGTCAAAGTTTGGCGCGACGCTTGGGAGCGGTTCGTGCCGTTTTTACAGTTTCCGCCGGCGGCACGCCGGGTGCTCTACACCACGAATTCGATCGAGTCGCTGAATGCTGAACTGCGGAAAGCTACCCGTAACCGCGGGCAATTCCCGAACGATACCGCGGCGCTGAAGACGCTTTGGTTGATGATCTGCAACATCGAAGACAAGCGCGCTGCGCAGCGAGCCAAGAAAGCGAAGCGCGACGTTGAGTGCAACGGCTATATTGAAGGAGCGAAAGCCACCGGGTGGAAACAAGCCATCAACCAACTAGCCGTGGCTTACCCCGA
>NZ_JASPJL010000031.1:0-1520 GCF_030232315.1 Corynebacterium sp. MSK039 | reverse complement strand
CCTGCCCTGTAGTTTCCATAATCCGGGGGGTGTTGCCGCCGGGTGCCAGGACTTTCGATGACAGCTGATAGGGACACGGCCAGTTTTAAACTAGGTCTCTTTGTAACGTGGGTGCTTGCAACGAAGGTCATGACACCAGCGACTGGAACAACGCCATACCCATCTCGTTTTCTAGGAGCTCATCATGTCTCCGGAGCATTCCATCGACATATTCCTTGGGCTAGACGTCGGCAAATCTGAACACCACGCCTGCGCCTTAGACCGTGATGGCAACAAGGTCTTCGACAAACCGTTGCCTCAACTCGAATCCGAACTAGCAGGCGTTTTTCACCAGCTTCAGAAGCTTGGCACCGTGCTCGTGATCGTCGACCAACCCAACACCATCGGCGCACTACCGATTGCTGTAGCCCGGGACTGCGGTTGCGAAGTCGGATACCTGCCAGGTCTTGCGATGCGCAAAGCTGCAGATCTCTATCCGGGACGTGCAAAAACAGACAAACGCGACGCATTCATCATCGCCGACACCGCCCGCACAATGCCCCACACGCTACGTGCCGTCGACCGCAATGATGAGGTACTCTCCGCCCTAAAGATGCTGTCCGGCTTCGATGATGACATCGCCCGCGATTGCACTCGCACTGTCAATCGGCTTCGCAGTGTCCTCACCCAGATCTACCCCAGCCTGGAACGAGTTTTTGCTGGTAGCACCCTGACTCGCACGCCGATCCTGGAATTATTGATCCATTACAAGGGACCGCAGGGGCTAAAAAGAGCCGGATACCAACGAGTGTTGAACTGGATGATCAAGCGCACACGTAAAGACCCCACCCCGCTGGTAGACGACATTTTTGCAGCGCTGAAAGCTCAAACAGTCACCGTGCCTGGAAGCGATGCCGCCGAGTTAGTAATTCCTCAACTGGCTGCAAACATCCAGGCCCTCAAAGAGCAACGAAACACCATTGCTGAGCAGGTTGAAGAGATGCTCGCTGATTTCCCTCTTTGTGAGGTCTTGATGAGTATGCCCGGAGTCGGCATCAAGACCGCAGCGCAGATCCTTCTTGCGATCGGTGATGGCTCCGACTTCGCTAGTGCTGGCCACTTAGCTGCTTATGCTGGAATAGCACCCGTGACTAGACGATCCGGTTCGTCGATCAGAGGTGAATTCCCGGCACGGTCAGGCAATAAACGACTGAAAAACGCCTTGTTCTACTCCGCATTCGCAGTTATCCGCAGCCACGAACCGTCACGGCGGTATTACGAACGCAAACGCGCTGAAGGAAAACGCCACAACGCAGCAGTCATCTGCCTGGCACGACGCCGATGCAATGTCATCTACGCGATGCTGAAAAACAAGGAGTTCTTCCGCGAAATCCCGCCACGCCCCGTCGCCGCATAAAGCCCGAAGACGAAAGCCGACCAGCACACGCTGGCCGGCTCCTAGGCACGCCTAAGAAACTACTCCCAAGACTGCGCTCGTCAACATCGGTCTGGCACTTGACAAAAACATAGGGACACCCCCC
>NZ_JASPJL010000002.1:0-377617 GCF_030232315.1 Corynebacterium sp. MSK039 | reverse complement strand
ATGCGAGCACGTTCTTCTCGTTCCTTTTTCGACATCAGCCCCCATTGTCCCTCTTCACGATGGCGTTGTGTCCAAGAATAGACGCTCATTTTTGACCTCAGCCCACATTCTTGAGCGATGTCAGCTGGGCTCCAGCCGGAGCTGAAAAGTTCGACAGCACGAAGCTTGACCTCAAACGGGTAACGCGTCAAGGTTTTCGCCTGCTTACGCGGTCTACCTGGAGTGGTGGGTTCACGCAACCATTTGTACAGCGTCCATCTCCCCGGATACCCCAGCTGCCGGGTCGTCTTCGTCACCGACTGAGTGCGCTTATAAACCTCAATCGCTCTGCGACGCTGCTGATCTGTGTACGAACGGTTCATAAGTGGAATCCTCCAAGATCCCGTCCGCATCCCCTTTTGTCACTTAACCCGCCCTCCTCAGCGCCCTAGGGTTATTCCTTGCATCTGAGGCTTCGTCCCTATCCGCGACCATCAGGCTTGGGGACTCCGCAGAAAAGAAAACAGCCTCACCGGAAAACCGGTGAGGCTGTTGATTTGTACCCCGTACGGGATTTGAACCCGTGTTACCGCCGTGAGAGGGCGGCGTCCTAGGCCGCTAGACGAACGGGGCATTAGGACGCGAGAGAAACTTAAAGTTAATCTTCGCTGCTGGCCTACCAGGACTCGAACCTAGAATGACGGTACCAGAAACCGTAGTGTTGCCAATTACACCATAGGCCAATCGTTAACACTGCGAGCATCTCCTTCTTGAGGAGCCCTGCGCTGTGCAACGATGACTACTATAGCCAGAAGCCATCGTCACACACAAATTGGCAGGTCGTCGCCTATTTTTAAACCTTAGTTCGCAGGCTGTTCAGCTTGGAAGGGAGTCTGCTCCAGCCCGGCGCGCAGGCGGGCCAGCGTGGAGTCCTTGCCCAGCAGCTCCATGGACTCGAACAGCGGCGGGGACACGGCCTGACCACAGATCGAGACGCGCAGCGCACCGTAGGCCACGCGCGGCTTGAGCTCCATCTGCTCGATCAGTCGGGTGGACAGGGCCTTCTCGATCGCCTCGGTGCGGAAGTCCTCCTCCGCGATGGCTTCGAGCTCCTCGATCGCCGCAGCCAGTGGCTCCTTCGCGGCCTCCTTGAGGTTCTTGCGCGCCGCCTTCGGCTCCAGCTCAAGGTCCTCGTCCTTGGTCAGCAGGAAGCGCAGCAGGCCGTCGGCGTCACTCAGCACCTTGATGCGGGTCTGCACCAGCTCAGCGGCGAAGGCAAACTTCTCCGCCGGGTAGTCCGCCGGCCAATCCTTGAATTCCTCCAGGTAGGTGCGCAGACGCTGCGTGAAGTCCGCCAGATCCAGCATGCGGATGTGGTCGGCGTTGATGGCCTCCATCTTCTTGTGATCAAACCGCGCCGGATTCGGCTTCACATCGGCGATGTCGAAGTTCTCAATCAGCTGGGACATCGTGAAGATGTCCTCGTCGGCGGACAGCGACCAGCCGAGCAGCGAGAGGTAGTTGAGCATGCCCTCCGGGATCACGCCGGCGTCGCGGTGGTTGAAGAGGTTCGACTCCGGGTCGCGCTTACTCAGCTTGCGGTTGCCCTCCCCCGTGACGAACGGCAGGTGCGCGAAGGTGGGGACCTCCTTGGCCACGCCGATGCGGATCAGCGCCTCGTAGAGCGCGATCTGGCGCGGGGTCGACGGCAGCAGGTCCTCGCCACGCAGCACGTGGGTGACCCCCATCAGCGCGTCATCCAGCGGGTTGACGAGGGTGTAGAGCGGCTGCCCATTGGAGCGGGCGACGACGAAGTCCGGCATCGTCTTGCCGTCGACGTCCATCTCCCCACGGACCAGGTCGGTCCAGGTGTAGCGGCGGTCGTGGTCCATCTTCAGGCGCCAGACCGGCTTGCGGCCCTCCGCCTCGAACGCGGCGATCTGCTCCTCGGTGAGGTCGCGGTCGTAGTTGTCGTAACCCAGCTTCGGGTCACGACCAGCGGCCTTGTGGCGCTCCTCGACCTCCTCCGGAGTGGAGTACGCCGGGTAGACCTCGCCGGCGGCCTTCAGCTTTTCCAGGACCTCGGCGTAGATATCCATGCGCTGGGACTGGCGGTAGGGCTCGTGCGGGCCGCCGGTCTCGATCCCCTCGTCCCAGTCGAGGCCGAGCCACTTCAGGGAGTCGATGATGGCCTGGTAGGACTCCTCGGTGTCGCGCTGAGCATCCGTATCCTCAATGCGGAAGATCAGCTTGCCGCCGGTGTGGCGAGCATAAGCCCAGTTAAACAGCGCGGTGCGCACCATGCCGACGTGCGGGGTGCCGGTGGGCGATGGACAAAAACGTACGCGAACTTCACTCATGGGCTCTTATCCTACCCGCGCTGCCCCGCTGCACGATCGAGTGCCGGGGCGAGCACTCGTCCCTCGCCTTTCACACACAAAAAGCCCCGGGTGGCATAGCGACACAACCCGGGGCGAGCGCAGGTCAAAGCCCTGCGCGTGACAAGTGGATTACTTAAAGAAGTTCCAGGACTCCTGCGCTGCATCCGGGTTGCTCGGGTACCAGGTGTGCTCGCCACCTGCGACCTTCTTCACCATCGTCGGTACTGCGCAGCCCCGGTAGCGGTAGGTCGTGATGTTGCCGTTCGTGGCGGCACTCGGAGCCTTAGAGACGTCACACTTGTTCCGGGCAGCGAACTGGCGGTGCACCTGGTTGATGGAGAGGTAGCTAGCGCCGTGACGGGAACCGCCGTTGTAGTTCACGATGTCATCGCCCGTGCCGTGGATGATCATGGTCGGCACCGAGGCATTCACACAGTTGCTCACCGCCGGGGTGTAGTAGGCGCCGGACACACCAACAACGCCCTTGACCAGGTCGGGTGCGGCACAACCGACGCCGAGGGCCAGGCCACCGCCATTGGACAGCCCGGTGGCGTAGACGCGGTTGCGGTCTGCCTTGCCCTCGCGGACCAGGGTGTTGACGATCTGGCGGACAAAGGCCACATCGGCGTTGCGGCTGGTGTTGGTGGCGTACGGGGCGCCACCCCATGCCGGGTAGGTCTCACCCTTGAAGGTGCTGCGTACCGGCTCTGGGTACACAATGATCGCCGAGTCACCGGCTGCGGTGTTTTCCAGGCCGGCGTAGCTGCGGGCGTACTTCGCGTCGTGCTGCCAGCCGCCGAACATGAACACGACCGGCAGGTTGTTCCGCAGGCCGGACTTCGGCATCTTGACGATCGCCTTGCGGGTCTTTCCGTTGACGGTGAAGGTCCGCTCGCTCAGGTTGGCGTTATTGCTCGGAGGGGTGCCTGCCCCGCCTCCGTTACCATTTTGCAGGCCGCCGACGATGCCGTTGATGATGCCAGCGAGATCCTCCAGGTCCCCTGCGGAGGAGCTGAGGCTGCCCATGGAGGACTGTGCCTGGGCTTCGGGGGATCCCTGTGGCACGAAAGACAGGGAAAGGGCTGCTGCAGCAGCGAGGGCTCCGGTCAGGCCGCGACGAATCATTCCGCGGGATTCTCCGGACTGGCGGGCCTGCTGCTCAGCGCGCTCACCGGCGCGCTGGGACGGATGAGGAAGAAAGTTCATGCGGCAAATGTACTCTATGCTCCCCCGGGAAACCTAG
Source organism: Corynebacterium sp. MSK039 (assembly GCF_030232315.1). Lineage (NCBI taxonomy): Bacteria > Bacillati > Actinomycetota > Actinomycetes > Mycobacteriales > Corynebacteriaceae > Corynebacterium > Corynebacterium sp. MSK039. The sequence continues at coordinate 374,014 of NZ_JASPJL010000002.1, read as the reverse complement.
CTGCGCAGAAAACTGGCCCTTGAGGTGGCCATCGAGGAGCCCGCGGGGGTGGTCGGTAGACTGGCGGGTATGGATTCAGACAAAAGGCCGGTGACCGCTCCGGACTTTTTGCTGTCACGACCACATCACAGCATTCGGACTCAGGGGCGTAAGGCCACGTTCCCGGATCCTTTCGAGGCCAGCACTGCCCTGCGTGAGGGCACAGCTGAGCTGCTGGTCGGCGCGATTCCTTTCAACACTGGTTTTCGCGCCGCGCTCATGGAGCCGGAGAAGGTGGTCACCTTCGACGGCCCGCTCGAGCCGCCCGCATACTTCCGGGGACGAGAGGCCGCCGAGTCCCTCGAGGCGGTCGAGGTCACCGTCGCGACCACGAAGGAAGAGCATCAGGCCCGGGTCGCCGCGGCGATTCAGACCATCCGCCGCACCAGTTTGGAGAAGGTGGTTCTGGCTCGCGTGGCGGATGTGTACTTCGCGGATACCATCGACCCGCTGCTCGTCGCCGCCCGCTTCATCGATCTTTCCGCCAACCGTGACGGCTACGCTGTGGACCTGTCCGCGACCGGGCGCAAGGAGGACCAGGGGTCGATGTTCGTGGGCTCCTCCCCCGAGATGTTGGTCTCCCGGAAGGGCAGGACGGTTCGAGCTTTCCCGCTGGCGGGTTCAGCGCAGCGCACGGGCGTTGCAGAACGCGACGATGCGACCGCCGAGGAGCTGCGCTCCAGCGAGAAGAACCTCGTCGAGCACGCTCTTGTGGTGGAGCACTACCGCAGGATCTTGGAGCCGCTGTGTTCGGAGCTCGATATCCCCGCCGAGCCCCTCATTCACGAGACCACCGAGATGATTCACCTGGGAACCCCGATCGTCGGCACCCTGGCTGACGCGGACTACTCCGCTCTTGACCTTGCCCTGATGCTGCACCCAACCCCGGCGATCGGTGGCACCCCCACCGACGAGGCGGTGGGGATCATCGAGTCCGTGGAGGATCCCCGCGAGTTCTATGCCGGCGCCGTGGGCTGGTGTGATGCGGACGGCGACGGCGAGTGGATGGTCGCCATCCGTTGCGCCTGCGTGGAGGGGGATTCTGCGCGTGTGTGGGCCGGTGGCGGGATCGTCGCCGACTCCGATCCCCACGAGGAGGCGGAGGAAACCACCGCCAAGCTGCAAACCGCGCTGCGCGCGCTCAACGTCCCCGCCAGCATGCGAAACGTCTAACCCCCGCCCCCACGGCGCGGCGAACCTCCCCCGAGGCCGCCGACTCCGTATCTTCTAATACGCCTGAACCGGGTTGGCCAGCGTTCCCAGGCCTGGGATTTCCACCGCAATGCGGTCTCCCGGCACCATCTCCGCGGTTCCGGCCGGGGAACCGGTGCAGATCACATCGCCCGGCAGCAGGGTGAACGCGGAGGACACCCACTCGACGATCTCCGGGATGTCCTTGATCATCTGGTTAGAGTTCGAGTCCTGCTTGGTCTCGGTCTTCCCGTCGTGGGTCAGGTGCGCCTTGATGGGCAGGCTGTCGATGTCGATCCCGTCGACGTTCGTCTCGATCCATGGGCCCAGCGGGCAGAAGCTGTCCAAGCCCTTAGCCCGAGACCACTGGCCGTCGGCGAACTGCAAGTCGCGGGAGCTGACGTCGTTGACGATGGTGAAGCCCAGGACGACGTCCTTCCAGTTGTTGCGGTTGACGTCCTTGCACGGTCGCCCGATCACGATGGCGAGCTCGCCCTCGAACTCCACGCGGGTGGCCCACTCCGGGATGCGGATCGGGGCTTCGGGGCCGACGACGGCTGTCGGGGGCTTCAGGAAGATGGTCGGTGGGAGGTGCTCCGCGCCCTGCTTGAAGACCTCCTTGACGTGGTCGGCATAGTTGCGGCCCACGGCAACGATCTTGCTGGGAAGGATCGGCGCGAGCAGCCGAACCTCCTCGATCGGCCACGACTTACCGGTGAACTCCGGCTCGCCGAATGGGTGATTAGCGATTTCGCGGCAGGTGGCGCCGGTGCCGTCCGGCTGGCCACCCTCAAGCACCGCGAATGTCATTCCTTCTGGGTGAGCAATTCGGGCGATACGCATAGGTACCAACCCTACCTGGCTGTGCGCTCGATGATGTCGCTTAGGGTACTTGTTATCGAAAGATTATTTCTTTCGTGTTTCAGCATCGCGAGCAGCAGCTCCCCGCAGGCCAGCGCGTCGCTGAGCGCGTTGTGGGAACCGTAGTGCGGTAGCCCGTAGCGTTCCCGCACGCGAGGCAGCCGCAGGTCCTCACCCCGGGGGTAGGTCGCCATGCGCTCGAAGTACCGACGTTCGATGGCGAAGGTGTCGATGACTGGGACGGAAAGGCCCGAACCGAAGTGTTGCCTACAGGCCTGACCTAGGAACTGGGTCTCGATGGGCGAAAAATGCACGACCATCGCCCGGCCCCGTAGCGCCAACAGCAACCTGCTCAACACGTCGCGCAGCGGCTCCCCAGCCTCGATGTCCGTGTGGGTAATGCCATGGATCTTCGCCGATTCCATGCCGGCGGGTACGCGTTCCAGGGCCTCCGGCTCGTGGTGGATCACCGCGTAGTCCGCCTCGGCCGGGGTGATGCGCCCGCCGGTCATGGGCACCCAACCGATGGAGAGGACGAGGTCCTTCTTCGGGTCCAGGCCAGTGGTTTCGACGTCCACGGCCAGCAGTGGGGCCTCTCCGATGGGCTGGTCCACCTTGGCGCGGGGGACGTCGTAGTACTCCGCCAGGGAGCCCGTCGCCTTGCGGGTCCGCCAGGAGGTCCCCAGCCAGGGGGCTTGCCACCACTTCGCCATTGCTGCTCCTTTAATAATCCTCTCGCTCGTTGCTGCACTACACGCTGCGCACGGGGAAACGCACCGAGAGCCCCGATTGGGCCTTCTTGATGATCTGGAAGGCATCCCGCAGGTGCTCTCGTTCCATCTTCTTTAGCTCCCCCGGGTCGACCCGGTAGTCCGGCGCCTCCCCTGCCGCGTCCTGCTTCGCCTGGTGGTGAAGGCTGATGGAAGACAGGAAATCGAAAGCATCGGTGAGGTCTGCCGCGGCCGATCGGCTGAGCGACTCCCCCGCCGCCGCGGCCAGCCGGGACCGGGTGGAGAGCTCGTGACTGCCGCTCAGAATCGCGTGCAGGCGCGCGATCTGCACGACGGCGGCCAACCCGCCCTTCTTGATGTCCAGGGTGTGCGCGTGCTCGCCGCGCCGCCCCAGGATCAGGCCACGAAAGACCCCGAGCGGGGGTTCCCGGCGCACCGCGAGCGCGGCGAGGTGCGCGTGCAGCCGGGGTGCCTGGTTGGCCGCAGCAGTTGCGTAGGCGTGGATCTCATCGACCATCTCCTCCCCGCCGCCGACGGCTCGCATGTCGAAGAAGGTCTGCGCGTGCAACAGGGCGTCGGGTTCGGGGGCGGTGATCCAGTGGTGGAAGGTCGCCCGCCATTGGCTGACCGTCATCCGCCACTGCGGGTTGGAAGCCATCATGTCGCCGGGGCACAGCGGCTGCCCGGCGGTGGCCAGACCCTGGCAGACCATCTCGCCAAGGCGCCGGAAGTACTCGCCGTGTTCCTCGGGCCGGTACTCATCGGAGATGACCAGGGCGTTGTCCTGGTCGCTGGCTGTCCCCATCTCGCGGCGCCCCTGGGAGCCCAGTACGGCGAAGGCGAAGGGCACAGGGGCTGGGCCCAGTTCCTCCTCAGCGAGCGTGAGCAGCCGCCTGGTCAGCGCGTCGGTGGCCACGGTGAGCAGCCGCTGGGCCTCCTCAGAACTGGCCCCGCGCTCCAAGAAGCGAATGGCCACGGACTTGGCGGAGCGATAGGTCTCGGCCAGTTCCTCTGGCGTGCTCTGGCGCGCGAGCTGGCCGGAAAGATAAAGCGGGTCTGACTGCATGAGGCGCATGATGTCGGCCGCGGCGATGATGCCCGCAACCCTGCCGTCGTCGACGACCGGGATGTGGTGGATCCCGCGCTCCGCCATGAGCAGCATGGCCTCGAAGACGAGCGCATCCGAACCCAGGGAGATCGGGTTGGCGGTCATGGCCTCGGCGACCGGCGAGTCCCCGCTGATGTCCGCGGCGACGGAGCGTCGCATGTCGCGGTCGGTGATGATGCCGCGCAGCTCGCGGTCGTCGATGACCAGCAGCGAGCTGACGTTGTGCTCCCCCATGCTGATCGCGGCGTCCCGCAGCGTGGTCTGTGAGGTCGTGGCGGCGGGATCGGTGATAGCAAACGCCCCCAGCGGGGTGCGCAGCACCTCGGAGCTGGTATTGCTGCGGGTCTGTTCCGCCGCGAGCCGGATGCGCTCGGAGAGGCTGGAGAAGTAGCGCAAGAAGTCCGCGAATTCTTCCGCGAGCGGGGCGAAGGTCTCCCGCGAGATGTAGATGATGAGGCTATCCTCCACAGCCTCCATCTGATAGTGGGATTCGGGCTCGGCGACGAGGGTGGAGTAGCCAAAGGTCTGGCCGATATCCCGGCGGTCCAGGAGGATGCCGTCCTCATCGATGACGTCCACGGCCCCGGAGCGGATCACGCCGAGCTCGTCGTTGACCTCCCCGTGGCGGATGAGGACCTCGCCTTTGCGGGCGTAGCCGATCTGGGTTCCCGCGGCGAGGGCGTTCAGTGCGGGTTCGGGAAGCCGGGAGAAGGGCTCGTGGGCGGCGAGGAAGCTACGGATCTCCTCGACTTCGACGCTGACTGGCGCATTCATGGCCTCAACCTACCCATTCGGACCTAGGTTTGGGCGCCAAACCACCGAAGTGTTTCTCACCGACGCGCCCAAGACATGACGGAGCCCGGGTCTTCACATGCGGAAACCCCGGGCGGGCGAGCTGGAGTGAGTGTGGAGCTAAGCCTGGACCGCTGCGGCGATGCGGTCGCCGACTTCGGCGGTGCGGATCGGGGAACCATCCCGGCCAGCAGCCTCGGCCAGCACGGCCTTCTCGATCTTTTCGGCGTTGGCCTCATCGCCGAGGTGGCGCAGCATCAGGGCCACGGAGAGGATCGCGGCGCACGGGTCGGCGATCCCCTGCCCGGCGATGTCCGGGGCCGAGCCGTGCACCGGCTCGAACATGGAGGGGTTCTTGTGGGTCGGGTCGATATTGCCCGAGGCGGCCAGGCCGATGCCGCCGGTGACCGCACCCGCCAGGTCGGTCAGGATGTCGCCGAAGAGGTTATCGGTGACGATGACGTCGTAGCGGGATGGGTCGGTGACCATGTAGATGGTCGCGGCGTCGATGTGGTTGTAGTCCACCTCGACGTCCGGGAATTCCTCACCAATGGCCTCGATGGCGCGCTGCCACAGGCCACCGGCATTGACGAGGACATTGGTCTTGTGGACCCAGGTCAGCTTCTTACGGCGCTCCTGGGCGCGTCGGAAGGCGTCGCGGACGACGCGCTCGACGCCGAACCAGGTGTTCTGGCTGACCTCGCTGGCGACCTCCTGGTCGGTGCCTTCGCGCAGGTTACCGCCGTTGCCGCAGTAGAGCCCCTCGGTGCCCTCGCGGACGACCACGAAGTCGATCTCGCCGGGGTTCTTCAGCGGGGAGCTCGCCCCCGGGTAGAGCTTGGAGGGGCGTAGATTAACAGCGTGGTCGAGCTTGAAGCGCAGCGGCAGCAGCAGACCGCGCTCCAGCACACCAGCCGGGACGGTGCGCGGGTCGCCGATCGCGCCCAGCAGGATCACGTCGTGCTGCTTGAGGCTCTCCAGGTCGGCGTCAGTCAGCGTCTCGCCATTGCGCAGGTAGCGCCGGGCGCCGAGGTCGTATTCCGTGGTCTCGACGTCATCGCGCACCGCCTTGAGAACCTTCAAGGCCTCCGCGGTGACCTCAACGCCAATGCCGTCACCATCAATAACCGCGAGTTTCATATAATGAACCCCTTCATCTCACTATTTGAACATTGTGAGTGTATCACCTCACAGCTTAGAGCTAAAAGAACCTCTATGGCCGTGGCGGAAATTCGCTCTCATCCCAGGGCACGCGGGGCCACTTTGCTAGCTTGAAAACATGAGTGAAGCCCATAGCATCCGCCCCTACCCCGGCAGCTCCGCCGACCGCCCCGACACCGACGAGGTGGCCTCCACCGCCCTGACGATGAGCGGACTGAGCAAGAGCTTCGGCGACACCCGCGCCGTCGATAACCTCAACCTTCGCATCCCGCGAGGCAGCATGTACGGCGTCGTCGGACCCAACGGTGCCGGAAAGACCACCGCACTGACCATCGCGACCGGGCTGCTGGAGCCCACCAGTGGCAACGCCTGGATCTGTGGCATTCCAATGTGGGATCACGCCTCCGCCGAGCAGATCATGGCAGCGAAGCAGCGCTTCGGGCTGTTGGCGGATGGGCTGCCCATCTTCGACCGGCTCACCGCCCGGGAATACCTCGACTACCTGGGCCACCTGCGCGGAATGGACCCGCAGGTCATCGAGCAGCGCACCGAGGAGCTCCTGGAGGCGATGGACCTCACCGGCGCAGAGGGTAAGTACATCGTGGACTTCTCCGCGGGCATGACCAAGAAGATCCTCCTCGCCGGCGCCATGCTCCACGGCCCGGAAGTGCTGATCCTAGACGAGCCCTTCGAGGCCGTAGACCCGGTCTCCGGGCAGGTCATTCGAGACATCCTGCGCCGCTACGTCGCGGCCGGCGGCACCGTCGTCATGAGTTCGCACGTCATGGAGTTGGTCGAAGGTCTGTGCGACCACGTGGCCATCATCGCCGACGGTCGGGTGCTGCGCGCCGGCACCATCGACGAGGTTCGCAAGGGTCAACCCCTCAACGAGGTCTTCGTCTCCCTCGTGGGCGGTCGCAGCCTTTCGCAGGGTTCCTTCAGCTGGCTTGGCACTCAAGGAGGCGCCCAGTGAGCCTCGCCCCAAGCCAACAACCCGCCCCCGCGCGTGCCACAAAGTCACTGACCAGGCACCTGATCCGGCTCCACCTGACAATGTGGCGCCGGAGCTTCAAAAAAGACTGGGTCCTGATTTTCAACGCCGCCTTCATGGCCTTCTTTGGGATCCTCGGTGCCATCGGGCTCGGCGCGTTCAGCTACGCAATGCTCACCCAAGAACACGAAGCGCGCATCCTGCCACTAGCCATGGCAGCCGGTGCACTCATCTACCTCCTCATCGTGTTCGTGTGGCCCAGCCCGGAAAACCACCTGACCCCGCAGAAGTTTGCCACACTGCCGGTCACCGAGCGGCAGCTCTTCCCCGGCCTAACCTGCGCGGCGTTCCTGCAGTCCCGCGCCCTGCTCTCCCTCATCTGCTCGCTGATCATGGCTGGCTTCGGCGTGGCCGGAATCCAGGCGAGCGCCGCATCCGCCGCGGGGCCACTCTCCGTGCTCTGGGTTATTGCCTGCCTCGCGCAGGGCATCGTCGCCGTCCTCCTGGGCGAGGCCCTAGGCTCGCTCAGCTCGGCAATGGCCAGCCGTGTGTGGTCGGAGCGGCTGGGCTACGCCTTCTCTTTCCTCTTTCTCGTGGCCATCATGGGACTGAATTTCACCACCAATGGTGTGCAAAACCTGGATAAGCTGCTGGAACTGGGCACGGTCTTTAGCTGGACGCCGTTTGGCGCAGCGGCAGGTGCCGCAGCCTCTGCCATCGCGGGCAACGCCGGCGCGGCTGTGGCCCAGGGCCTCATTGCCGCCGCGACCATTCTTGGCTGCCTGTGGCTCTGGCGCACTGCCCTGCGCTTCGAGCTGACCCACCCGATCCGCAGTAGTTCTGATCAGGCCACGAAGCACACCGGTGGGGTCATGCTGCGCTGGGCGTCCGCTGGCCCGCGCGGCGCGGTCTATTCCCGCACGCTGCGGTATTGGCGCCGCGATGTGCGCTATTCCTATCAGGCCGTGGTGTTTATTCTGATCGGCGCCATGCTTCTCGCTCTCGGCGTGCTCCAGGGCACCGGGGTGCAGTGGTACGCGCCCTTCATCGTCGCCCAGGGCGTGCTGATGGTCAATGGCAATGACTTCGGCCTGGATGGTCCCTCCAACTGGGTGAACATGGTCTCAGGGGTACGTCCGAAGGATCTCATCGCCGGTCGCCTGCTGGCCTCGCTGACGGTCATCGGCCCCATTTTTCTCGTCGTCGTGATCAGCCTTGGGGCCATCGAGAACTTCCGCCCGCTCTGGGCGGGTATCAGCGTGCTCGCCGTGTGTTCCCTGGTGCAGTCTCTGGGGCTCAGTCCCGCTTTCGCATTGCGTTTCCCCTTCCCCAGCGCCGCGCCGGGCACGAGCCCGATGAAGAACCGCTCCGGTACGTCCAGCAACGCGTTCATCCTCTCCATCGTCGGCCTCCTTGGACTCTTCATACCGCTGATCCCCGGAGCAGCGCTGCTGATCATCGACCTCCACGATGCTGGGTCCTGGGCGGATGCAACCCGGCTCACCGCTATCGGCACCGGGGTGCAGCTCCTGATCAGTGGCACCATCGGGTTCCTTGGCTACCGCTGGGCGGTGAAGAACACCTCCCAACGCTGGCCCAAGACCTTCGCGAAGGTCCGCAACTGGGTTTAGTCCCCTCGGCTTTCCTGGTTCACTCGCTCGCAGCTCCGTGCCCGGCGCCCAGCCGATCAAGCCTGCAAGCCTTGCAGGTCCCGCCCACCACATGGCAAACCGCCCCCGGCGCAGAACATTAATCCTGCGCCGGGGGCGGTGGTTTAAGAAAACCTGGGCTCCGCTCGCGGCCCGCCGTTTGGCGGGGGCGATGGAAGGAGTTGCTCTTAGAAGGCGACCTGGAAGGCGTTCTCGGCGGAGAGCTCCGCGTTAACAGCTTCCAGCTCATCCTCGGTCAGCGCACGGTCGATGCGCAGCACGAGGGTTGCGGTGCCGTCCTCAGTGTTCGGGGACAGAGCCGCCGCAGCGATGTTCACGCCCTGCTGGCCCAGCAGGGTGCCGATGCGGCCCAGCGCACCGGTCTGGTCCGCGTAGACCAGGAAGAGGTTGGTGCCCTCGGCACGAAGGTCCAGGCCGCGGTCGTTGATGCGGACGATCTTGTCGACGCGCTCCAGGCCGGTCAGCGCACCAACGACGGTGGCCGAGGAGCCGTCAGCGGCGACGACCTTGACCTCCAGCACGCTGCGGTGCGTAACGGACTCGTCCTGGGAGTTCACCTCGAGAGCCACGCCGCGCTGCTCAGCGATGGACGGGGCGTTAACGAAGGTGACCTGCTCGTCCAGCACGCCGGAGAAGGTGCCGCGCAGGGCAGCCAGGCCGAGCGCGTCGATGGACTCGCTGGAGAGCTCGCCGCGGGCGGTGACGACCACGGACGCCGGAGCGCCGTCCAGCAGCTTGGCGGCAACCGCGCCCAGCTTCGTGGCCAGGTTCAGCCACAGGGCGACCTCCTCGGAGACCTTGCCACCGGAGACGTTGACGGCATCCGGGACGAAGTCGCCAGCCAGGGCCTTGAGGACGGAGGCAGCGACGTCGGTGCCTGCGCGGTCCTGCGCCTCAACGGTGGATGCACCCAGGTGCGGGGTGACGACGACCTCGTCGAGCTCGAACAGCGGGGAATCCGTGCACGGCTCGGAGGCGTAGACGTCGAAGCCCGCGCCACGGATGTGGCCGGACTTGATGGCATCGGCGAGAGCCTGCTCGTCGACGAGGCCGCCGCGGGCAGCGTTGATGATGATCTGACCCTTCTTGGACTTCGCCAGAAGGTCAGCGTCGAACATGCCGCTGGTCTCCGGGGTCTTCGGCAGGTGAATCGTCACGAAGTCCGAGCGGCCCATGAGCTCCTCGAGCTCAACGAGCTCCACGCCGAGCTGCGCGGCGCGGGCCGGGTTGGCGTAGGGGTCGTAGGCGATGATCTCAGTCTCGAAAGCGGCGAGGCGCTGAGCGAACAGCTGACCGATGTGGCCGAAGCCCACGATGCCGACGGTCTTGCCGAGGATCTCCACGCCCTTGAAGGAAGAGCGCTTCCACTCGCCGTCGCGGAGGGTCTTATCGGCTGCCGGGATCTGGCGGGCGGTAGACAGCAGCAGGCTGATGGCGTGCTCGCAGGCGGAGTGGATGTTCGAGGTCGGCGCGTTGGCGACCATGACGCCGCGCTCGGTCGCGGTCTCGATGTCCACGTTGTCGAGTCCGACGCCGGCGCGACCGACGATCTTCAGATTCTTGGCGGCCTCGAGCACTTCCTTATCCACCGTGGTGGCGGAGCGCACGAGCAGGGCGTCGGCATCGACGACGGCGTCAAGGAGTTCTGGCCGGTTCGGGCCATCCACCCAACGGACGTCGACGGAATCGCCGAGTGCATCGACGGTGGACTGAGAGAGCTTATCTGCGATTAGTACAACCGGGCGGTTGGTGGTGCTCAAGGGAATTCTCCTGAAAAATTTTCACTTCCCCAGCGGGTGAAACGACCGCGTCACCCGAGGGGGCCCACGCCTGACCGTGTATGGCGCATGACCCCACAATCATATCCCTTGGCGGTGGCGTGTGTGTCGTAGGCCACCCTTAAAAATCCCCCCCGCTGGGCGGTGGTTTTGCATCAATTGGGAACCCCACCCCGGCAGTGCCTTCACCGGCGAGCCCGAATCCTGGATTCGCCCAGATCATCTGCCCCCTCACCCAGTAGGCACGAGCTCCAGTAACCAGCCCAACCATGTCGCGGCTGTTCACTCTCGCCCACTCACGTCGACCTCACTGCACCCCCTTGCAGCGGCGACCAACGTGAGTTGATCTGAGCCCCACCCCTGGTCCGCAACCCCGCGGACACCCAGGAATCGGGCTTGCCGGAAAGGTAGCCAGCCTAGCCCCGCCGTGGCGGTGCATCATGCTGACAAAACTAACCTAGAAAATTTGGTGAGCATTCGTTTCACCTTTTGCGTAATTGCGAAAAACTTTTCCCCTCACCACCCCCTGCATGTTCTATTGATTCCCCCGCTGCCAGCGCTTTTAAGAATTCTTTAGCACCCCCGTTAGCAGTCGCTCAGCGGACCGGTGGCGTTCGATTCACGCTCTGCGAGAATGATTCCCCGTGAATGCCTCCATGCTTGGCCCGCACTCTGGTCCGCAGGCCCCGGCCCGACTGGGACTTTCTAGCGCACCCGCCGCACAGCCTGCCCAGCGATATGAGCTTTCCCAGCGGGCACACGACCTTCATCGCCGTGACGGTGGCCGTTTACCTCATCGCGACATATCGCGGTCTCGATCCGAGCCTTGCCCGTTCGACCGTGGGCTGGAAAGGCCTCAGCATCGCCGCCGCGCTCGGTGGCGGCGCCATCGCACTCATCGTGACCACCGTGATGGCCCGAGGCGTCCACTTCCCCAGCGACGCAGCCGGTGCCATCATCTTCTCCTTCAGCCTGGCCCCGTTGGTGTGGACGCTATGGGAAAAGCTCGCATTCCACCTTCTTTCTTTCCGCCCCCTCAGGTCCCCGCGGAGGTAAAACCCCTGTGGCATGATTGGTGCCATGATGCACTCGCGACGCCACCCCACCGCCCCGATCCTGGCCCTCATGGGCATCGCGTGCGCCGGAGCAGCACCCTGGCTTTTCGCTGGAACGGCTGCTGCGGGACAGCCGGTGGCACACAGCATCGTGCAGGCCCAGGCGGCACCCGCCGTGCCTCACACCAAGGTGGACATCCAGGTCGCCGATGGCTCCGGAGTGCTGGGCGATGCCGCGCGCCAGGGAATGATCGAGCAGTCCGCGAAGATCGATTTCCCCGATTCCGTCCAGAAGGTCGTCTACGTCCTCATCCCGGGCAGCAGCGATAACTTCAACGACGACGTCCTTAACTGGGCGGGCCGAAACATGCCGGAGCTGGTGCCCGACGGCACCGGCAAGGGTGCTGCATGGGAAAACGGAACGCTGATCCTGGGAGTGGGTACCAGCACCCGGACCAACGGTGTCTACTGCGGCAACGACGTCTGCCAGGACCTGGATATCTTCGAAGGCCCCCACCTGGACGCCTCCCTGGAGGCGATGAAGGACAGCTTCCGCCGCGGGAATTTCGCAAATGGCCTCGTGGAGGGCGCCAAGGTCGCCGCGGATACGGAGCTGGGCGCGCGCCTGGCCGAGGAGCAGGCTCGCGAGAACCGCAACACCGCTATCGGCTTCGGCGTGCTCGGCGTGGGTGCCGCGGGTGTGGGGGCGGCTGCCTGGCAGCGCCGAAAGAGGAAGCTGACGGCCACTGCGAAGCAGCAGTTCTACGAACTTTCCACCCGCTACTCCGAGCTCTCCCAGCGCCTGGATGCCCTGGATATCCGCGCCAACTCGCTGAGCTCCCCGCTGGCGAATGCGGAGCTGCGCTCGCAGTGGACCACGATCCGCGACGAGTTTTTGGACCTCAACAACCAGGTGGGAGCCCTGGGGCTCACGCTCACCAGCGATGACAAGGAGTTCTACGCCAAGCATAAGCAGGTCGCGAGCGCGCACGAAACGCTCGAGTCGATGAGTAATGCCGAAGACAACATCAACCTGATGTTCGAGCTGGAAAACGGCGATCAGATCATGCGCGAGCGAGAGCTGCGCTCCATCAAGCAGGATCTCTCCGAGGCCCTGTTCGAGGTGCGCAATCGGGAGGCAATCCGCCAGCTAAAGAATGTTGAGGCGCAAGTCGATGCGCTGATGCGGGATCTGCAGGCACCGGATTTCATGGATCGGTTGGCGCGCATCGTCAGTGACCAGGCACACGCTCTGGAGCTGGCCTCCCGCGATATGAAGCACCTGGATCGCGAGGCTCACCGCGACGAGCGCCCCTCCCTCACCGACCGCGATTGGCGCCCAGGCTACGTGTACTCCAACTGGGTGCCCTACTACCTGCTGGCCTCGTGGCACAGCACGGACACGCGTGCTGCTGAAAGTTCCAGCAGCAGCGGTGGTATTGCGAATACCAGCTTCAGCAGTGGCTTCTCCGGTGGTGGCGGCTCCTCCAGCTGGTAGCGGGGAGCTCTCCCGCCGACGGTCCGCGCGGGGCTAACAGACGTTGTGCGGCCCCTCGTGCTCAACGTGGCTCGGGCGCTCCACCTGAATCGTCGAGTGGGCGATCCCCCGCTCTTGTAGGGCTTCCTGGGCCACGCACAACACGGCAGCCGGGTCGCGGTCTTCCGGAACGACCAGATGCACGGAGGCGAGCGCACTCGTCCCGTCGAGGGACCACAGGTGCAGGTCGTGAACATCCATCACGCCGTCTACCTCGCGGAGAAGCGCGTCGATCTCGGCCGGGTCGTAGCCCGGCGGAGCCTGCTCCAGCAGGATCCGCAGCGTGTGCATCATGAGCTGCCAGGCGCGTGGCAGCACGAGTGCTGCGATGACGAGAGAGGCAATGACGTCCGCGTACTGCCAGCCGGTCGTGATAATGACGCCACCAGCGATCAGGACGGCGACGGAGCCCAACATGTCCGCCAACACGTGCAGGAAGGCGCCCTGCACGTTTACGGAGTTATCCCGCTGGCTGTGCAGGATCCACGCGGAGACCACGTTCGCGATGAGACCAATCACGGCGATGATCATCATGGGGCCGGCGAGAATCTCGACGGGCTCGCGGAGCCTGCGGATGGCCTCCACCACGATCCACACGGAGATGCCCAGCACAGTGACCGCGTTGACGAGTGCGGCCAGCACCTCCACGCGCCGGTAGCCGAAGGTCGCCTGCGCGTTGGAGGCCCGGCGCCCGATGAGGATGGCGATCACCGCGATGATGATCCCCGCCGCATCGGAAAGCATGTGCATCGCGTCGGCCAGCAACGCAACGGAGCCGGTGACCAGCCCGCCGATGAGCTCGGCGAAGAAGATCGTGCCGGTCACCGCGAGCACGATGAGCAGTGCGCGCAGCGGGGCGTCCGTGGGCGCGTGGGAGTGGGAATGCCCGTGTGCCTCGGAATGGGAGTGAGAATGCGAAGAACCGTGGCGGTGCGGATCGGCACCACCACGGTTCTGTGGGCGCTCGGGGGCTGCGTCAATGTGCTCGCTCATGCCCTCAAGCTTAGCGAGCGCCCCCCTTATTGACAACTTATTGAAAATAGTCGGGAGGCGCGGTCGCGGGGCTATACCCCGCGGGATAACGAGACCTTAGGCGGTCTCGTTCAGCGGGTTCTTCACCCAGCTCATCAGGTCGCGCAGCTTCTCGCCAGTCTTCTCGATCTCGTGATCGTTGTAGCTAGCGCGCAATTCCTCGAGCTCCTTGTTGCCACCCTCGACGTTGGCGACGAGGCGCTTGGTGAAGGTGCCGTCCTGAATATCGGACAGGATGCCCTTCATGCGCCCCTTGGTATCGGCGTCGATGACGCGCGGGCCGGAGATGTAGCCGCCGAACTCCGCGGTATCGGAGACGGAGTAGTTCATGTTTTTGATGCCGCCCTCGAAGATGAGGTCGACGATCAGCTTCAGCTCGTGCAGGCACTCGAAGTAAGCCATCTCTGGCTCGTAGCCAGCCTCGACCAGAACCTCGAAGCCGGTCTTGATGAGCTCCTCGGTACCACCGCACAGGACGGCCTGCTCACCGAAGAGGTCGGTGACGGTCTCTGCCTCGAAGGTGGTCGGGATGACGCCCGCGCGGCCGCCGCCGATTGCCGCAGCGTAGGACAGAGCCAGGTCGCGGCCGTTACCCTTCGGGTCCTGCTCGACGGCGATCAGGCACGGAACACCCTTACCGTCGACGTACTGACGGCGCACCAGGTGGCCCGGCCCCTTCGGTGCGACCATGCCGATGGTGATGTTGTCCTCCGGCTTGATCATGCCGAAGTGAATGTTCAGGCCGTGACCGAAGAACAGGGCGTCGCCGTCCTTCAGGTTCGGGGCGATGTCGTTTTCGTAGATCTGTGCCTGGGAGGTATCCGGGGCGAGCAGCATGATGACGTCTGCCCACTCGCTGGCCTCGGCGTTGTTCAGGACCTTGAAGCCGGCCTCTTCAGCCTTCTCGCGGGACTTGGAGCCCTCGCGCAGGCCGATGGCAACCTCTACGCCGGACTCGCGGAGGTTCTGCGCGTGAGCGTGCCCCTGGGAGCCGTAGCCAATGATCGCAACCTTGCGACCCTGGATGATCGACAGGTCAGCGTCGTCGTCGTAAAAAACATCAATTGCCATGAGGTTTCAACCTTTCTCGCCAGCCGCGTCTGCCCGCGGCTGGCTATCGATGAGCATGTTTAGATTATAACAGAAATTTCACTCTTTGAGATGAAATTTACCATTCTATGAAATTTTGTCCGGGCGGGTGCCCCCGGTTTAACGGCTCGGCGCCATCGATCGCGGACCGCGGGACATCGCAGTCACGGAAGACTCGATGAGCTCGCGAATACCGAAGGGCTCCAGAACATCCAGCAGCGCCTGCAGCTTGGACGGAGTGCCCGTGGCCTCGATAATCAGCGAGTCCGGGCTGACGTCGACAACGTGCGCACGGAAGAGCTTCGCCGCCTCGACAACCTGGGTGCGGTTGCTATTGCCGGCAGCGACCTTGACCAGCAGCAGACCCCGCTGCACCGTGGTTTCCGGATCCTGACGCGAGACCTTGAGCACCGGAACCAGCTTGTTCAGCTGCTTCGTGATCTGCTCGACAACGATCTCCTCGCCCTCGACGACGAGCGTGATGCGATTGACGCCGTCGACCTCAGTGCGCCCCGAGCTAATGGAGACGATATTGAACGCACGCCGGGTGAACATTCCGGAGATGCGGGAGATGATGCCGTCCTCGTCCTGAGTCAGGACCGACAGAGTGTGAAGGTTGGACATTAGTTCTGTTCCCCTTCCTGGGCGTCGATGTTGTCGACTTCGGTGTCCTGAAATTCCTGCATGGTCTCGTGGATCTCGGCCGGGGTCTCCGCTGCCGATTCCTCGTCGTCGAAAAGCGGGCGCAGATCACGCGCATACTGCACCTCGTCGTTGGAGGTGCCGGCCGGAACCATCGGCCACACCTGGGCATCCTCCCCGACGATGAAGTCGATCACGACCGGGCGGTCATTGATTTCGCGTGCCTTCTTAATGGTCGGGAGGACGTCCTCCTCCTTCTCCACGCGGAAGGCGGCGCAGCCCATGGACTCCGCGAGCTGCAGGAAGTCCGGGAGGTAGGCCTCCTTGGGCTTGAGGTTGGTGTGCGAGTAGTGCCCGTCGTAGAACAGGGTCTGCCACTGGCGCACCATCCCGAGGTTGCCGTTGTTGATCAGCGCGATCTTGATCGGGAAGCCCTCGACCGCACAGGTGACGAGCTCCTGGTTTGTCATCTGGAAGCAGCCGTCACCATCGATGGCCCAAACTTCCTTATCCGGCGCGCCAGCCTTGGCCCCCATGGCCGCCGGCACCGCGTAGCCCATGGTGCCGAGGCCGCCGGAGTTCAGCCAGGTGCGCGGGTGCTCGAAGTCGAGGAACTGTGCGGACCACATCTGGTGCTGACCGACACCGGCGCAGTAAATCGCGTCGGGACCGACCTCCTTGGACAGGGTCTCGATGACGAACTGCGGGGCCATCTTCTCGTTCGGCGTGTGCTCGTAGCCGCGCGGGAAGTGCTCCTGCATCTCCCCCAGGTACTCACGCCACTCGGTGGTGTCCGGACGAGACAGACCGTGGGTATCGATCGCCTTGTGCAGCGCAGTGAGAACCTCCTTCGCGTCGCCGACGATCGGCACCTGAACCTCGCGAATCTTGCCGATTTCCGCAGGGTCGATGTCCGCGTGGATGACCTTGGCGTTCGGCGCGAAGCTCTCCAGCTTGCCGGTCACCCGGTCATCGAAGCGGGTACCGATGGCAATGAGCAGGTCGGAGCGCTGGAGGGCGGCCACTGCGGGCACGGAACCGTGCATACCCGGCATGCCCATGTGCAGCTCGTGCGACTCCGGGAAGGCACCGAGAGCCATCAGGGTGGTGACCACCGGGATGTCATTCGCTTCAGCGAAGGTCCGCAGCTCCTTGTGCGCCTCGGACTTGATGACGCCGCCACCGATGTAGAGCACTGGGCGCTTGGCCTTGCTAATGAGGCGCACAGCCTCCTCGACCTGGCGACCGTGGGGCGTGGTGACCGGGTGGTAGCCCGGCAGGTCGAACTGCGGTGGCCAGACGAAGTCCAGCTCGGCGTTCTGCACATCCTTCGGCACATCAACCAGCACCGCACCCGGGCGCCCGGTGGACGCCAGGTGGAAGGCCTCGGCCATCGCCGCCGGAATATCCTCCGGGCGGGTCACCATGAAGTTGTGCTTCGTAATCGGCATCGTCACGCCACGAATATCGGCCTCTTGGAAGGCATCGGTGCCCAGCAGCCCCTTGCCGACTTGACCAGTAATCGCCACGAGTGGAACGGAATCCATGTTGGCATCCGCGATCGGGGTGACCAGGTTCGTCGCACCCGGGCCGGAGGTAGCGATACACACGCCAACCTCACCGGTGACCTGGGCGTAACCCGTGGCGGCATGGCCGGCCCCCTGCTCGTGGCGCACGAGAACGTGGCGGAGCTTTTCGGAGCCATACAGGGCCTCATACAGCGGGAGGACGGCGCCACCCGGGAGCCCGAAGACCACGCCGGTCCCCAGCTCTTCAAGGGAACGCACGATCGCCTCTGCACCGTTAATGCGCTCGGGCTTGCGGGCCTGCGCGACGCCGCGGCTAGCCGCAGCGACCGTGGCGGGCGTGGGCTGTGAGCGTGAAGTGTTGTTCACGGTTTCAATCGCTCCTTGCTCGGCACGCGAGATTTTTACTCGCTTCTACTTCATCGGGGACAAAACAAGAACGCTGCAACCTGCCGCATTTCCCCGAATTTCGGTAACCGGCGGGCTGAGCATTGTGATGATACTAACAATATGAGCCCCGAATGGCAAACTTCGCGACCTGCAGGTTCTCAATAGTTGAAATGTTTATTCCCATAGAGTGATTGCATGAGCGTGCTTGGACGACCGAGAGAACTATCCCGGCCCGTGTCATCCCCCGCCCCTGTTCACAGCCAACAAGCTGCCTGAATTATCAGCAGAGACCCGGCACGGTCACAGGCTGTCTCGCTAAGGTTGTGCGCTATGCAAGCATCGACTTACTTCCTCACGCATTACGCGATCAAGGCCTGGGAATGGCTCATCCACCCCGGCCTCGCGCTGGCCGCACTAGCGGTCCTGGCAGTTCTGATACCGCGAGTCGGCAGACTGTGCGTCCGCGTCGTCGCCCAGCGGCTGGATGCCGATGAGGAATCCACGAAGTCCAAGCTCGCCCTCGCCGGCGCGCTGGTGTACCTCGTCGAAGCGGTGATCTACTTCATCATCGCCATCCGCGCCCTCACCCTGCTCGGCGTACCCGCAGCTTCGGCTGCCGTCCCCGCCACCGTCGTGTCCGCCGCGATTGGTTTCGGTGCGCAGAACATCATCGGGGACTTCCTCTCCGGTGTCTTCATCATCACCGAGCGCCAGTTCGGCGTCGGCGATTACGTGAGCTTCGAAGGCACAAACAATGTGGTGGAGGGCACCGTCGTCGCGCTCACCCTCCGCGCCACGAAGCTGCGTACCGCTAGCGGCGAGATGGTGACCGTCCCCAACGGCAAGGTCGGCGCGATCACCAACTTCTCCCAGGACTGGTCCCGCGCCTTCGTCGAAATCGATATCCCGCTGCGTCCCGGCGAGAACATCGACCACCTGGTCTCGCAGGTCGAAAAGGCAACCAAGCGCGCCGTATCCGCCCCCGACGTCAAGCCCAACGTCACCGGCGACGTCGATGTCATGCCCGCCATCGCCGTCGTCCAACCCCAGGCTGCCGGTCAGCCGTGGGCAGTGACCTTCCGCGTCACCGTCGACGTCGTCCCTGCGAAGCAGTGGGCCGTGGAGCGCGCCATCCGCTCCGCCATCCTGAACACCTTCTGGGAGCGCATGGAAACCGTTCCCGTCTCGCCCTTCGGCGCGGAAGAAAGCCCCGACGCGCCCGGCCCACGCGGCACGGTGCCGGGAGCAGCCCCGAACACGGCAGCGGACGACTCCGCGCCCACGACCGTGTTCGCCACCCGGCAGGAAGCAAGCACTTTCGCGCAGAGTTCGCCCCATGAGGGTGCCAACAGTACGGATACGCCTCGTCCGTCCGATGACGATGATTCCAACACCCCACTGGACCCTGCGGAAGAGGTCGCGATCATCCGATCTAAGGACGACGGTCCGGGGGCAGCCTCCGATGGCGCGCTCATCGTCAGCACCGAGGAGGATAACGAAGAGGACCTCGATTCCGGGGTATTCAAGCGATACGACTACAGCTCGCGCTTCCAGCGCTGGCTGACCTTCGGCGGCCGCACCAGGGTCTCCACCACCCTGCTGTTCATCGCACTCGTGGTCCTGGGGCTGCTCGCCGCAGCATCCTCTAACCCGGACGATGGCCGCGCCGGCATCCTCAACCCCGCTTATTGGAGCGACCGGCCGGCGAAGACCAGCGAACAGACCGAGTCTCCGGCCCCGGAGCCATCACAGCCCGCAACCCAGGATTCCCCAGAGCAACAGGGGCAGCAGCCCCAGCAGCCTGGCCAGGCAGACCGCCCTGAGCCTCGCGCCACGCAGGAGCCGAACGTTAACGAGCCGCAGCGCGGGCAGCAGAATCAGGCCCCACAGCTGCACCAGCAAAACCAGGATCAGCAGTCTGATGGGAATCGCGGTGCAGAGGCGCCGGCAACCGCTGGTGCAGACTCCGGAACCGGCACGGGAGACTCCGGTGGGGACACCGGGGGCTTCTAGCACGATCACTCTGAGAGAGCCCATGGCGAAGGAAAAAGGGATTTAAGCCCCACCCCGGGCACCTGGTTAAATGGCTCACATGAGCGCCCAGGACAACACCCCCACGAATAAGCCCCGCCCCGACCACAACCACGGTCGGCCGGCGGTGCGTCCCCAGACTTTCCACCCGAGCCGGGAAAACATCCTGGTCGGCTTCGTCATGTTCCTGATTAGCCTCATCTTCACCGGATACAACGTCTCGGCCTTCTTCTGGATCCCCCTGCTCCCGCTGCTGTTCATCGTGTGGGTTATTAAGGCAGGGACCCGCGTGGATGGCAAGGGTATTACGGCCAAGCCTCTGATCCGACCGTCCAAGACCGTGACGTGGCAGGACTTCCAGGGCATCCGTTTCAACAAGGCGGGCAAGGCCTACGCCGCTGCCACAGATGACTCGCAATTCTGGCTGCCTGGCATCACCTTCAACAGCCTCCCTGCCCTCGCCGAG
The DNA here is from genome assembly GCF_030232315.1 of Corynebacterium sp. MSK039. NCBI lineage: Bacteria > Bacillati > Actinomycetota > Actinomycetes > Mycobacteriales > Corynebacteriaceae > Corynebacterium > Corynebacterium sp. MSK039. The sequence goes on along the minus strand of NZ_JASPJL010000002.1, from coordinate 353,924 downwards.
GCCACCGCAGGCCGCATCCCGGACCCCCTCACCCCGGCGCGCCTGGACATTCACAACAAGGTGCAGGTCGTCAACCGCGATGGTTCGGCTGTGCTGATGGACTCCGAGGATTACGCTGAGTACGAGAAGCAGCGTCGCGCGGAGTACGAGGCCGAGCACCCCACGGCCGAGCCAGCATCTGATGCGGATTCCGCCGCCTCCCCAGGGAACGCCGAGAATCCGGGTGCCAGCAGCAACCCCGAGCGCGCTCGCGATAACTAAAGAACACAACGCCGGCCTCGCGTTACCCGCTTCCAGGGACCGTACGGGGCCGGATAGCCACTTTCACCCATAGAGATATTGAAGAGAGCACTTCGACAATGACATCTCAGGACAACACCACTTCTTTCGGAGCCTCGATCCCGCTGCGCTCCGACGTCACGACGCAGGGCCGCAACGCTGCAGGTGCCCGTGCGCTGTGGCGCGCGACGGGCATGACGGATGATGATTTCCACAAGCCGATCATCGCCATCGCGAACTCCTATACCCAGTTCGTTCCGGGTCACGTCCACCTCAAGGACGTCGGCGACATCGTCGCTGAGGCCATCGAGGAGGCCGGCGGTGTGGCACGCGAGTTCAACACCATCGCGGTCGACGATGGCATCGCGATGGGTCATGCCGGAATGCTCTACTCCCTGCCCTCCCGCGAGATCATCTCCGACAGCGTGGAGTACATGGTCAACGGGCACGCCGCGGACGCCCTGGTGTGCATCTCGAACTGCGACAAGATCACCCCGGGCATGCTGAACGCCGCGATGCGGTTGAACATCCCGGTCGTCTTCGTCTCGGGTGGCCCGATGGAGGCCGGCAAGGCCGTCGCCGTCGACGGCGTGGTCCAGGCCCCGACGGACCTGATCACCGCGATCTCCGCCTCCGCATCCGACAAGGTCGACGCCCAGGGCCTGCTGGACGTCGAGTCCGCAGCGTGCCCGACCTGCGGTTCCTGCTCCGGTATGTTCACCGCCAACTCCATGAACTGCCTCACCGAGGCGCTGGGCCTGTCCCTGCCGGGCAACGGCTCCACCTTGGCGACCCACGAGTACCGCCGCCGCCTGTTCACCCAGGCCGGCCACACCATCGTCGACCTGTGCCGCCGCTACTACGGCGAGGGCGACGAGTCCGTCCTGCCACGCAATATCGCGACCAAGCACGCCTTCCAGAACGCAATGGCGCTGGACATGGCGATGGGTGGGTCCACGAACACCGTGCTGCATATCCTCGCCGCCGCCCAGGAGGGCGAGGTGGACTTCACCCTGCAGGACATCGACGATCTCTCCCGCGAGGTGCCTTGCCTGTCCAAGGTCTCCCCGAACTCCGACTTCCACATGGAGGACGTCCACCGCGCCGGCGGTATCCCCGCGATCCTGGGTGAGCTGTGGCGTGGCGGCAAGCTCAATGAGGACGTCCACACCGTGCATGCAAGCAGCCTCTCCGAATGGTTGGAGGCCTGGGACATCCGCGCAAAGAACCCGAGCGATGCCGCCATCGACCTCTTCCACGCCGCTCCGGGCGGGGTGCGCACCACCGAGGCCTTCTCCACCGAGAACCGCTGGTCCTCCCTGGACACCGATGCGACTGCGGGCTGCATCCGCGACGTCGAGCACGCCTACACCGCCGACGGCGGCCTGGTGGTGCTGCGCGGCAACCTCGCCGAGGACGGCGCCATCATCAAGGCTGCCGGCATCGACGAGGAGCTGTGGCACTTCGAGGGCAAGGCCCTCGTCGTCGAGTCCCAGGAGGACGCGGTGCGGGTGATCCTGGATAAGAAGGTTTCCCCAGGCGACTGCATCGTCGTCCGCTACGAGGGCCCAGCCGGTGGTCCGGGCATGCAGGAGATGCTGCACCCGACCGCCTTCCTGAAGGGCTCCGGCTTGGGTCGCGAGTGCGCGCTGATCACGGACGGCCGCTTCTCCGGCGGTTCCTCCGGCATCTCGGTCGGCCACATCTCCCCCGAGGCTGCCCACGGCGGGCTGATCGGCCTAGTCGAGGACGGCGACCCGATCCTCATCGACGTCCACAACCGCACGCTGGAGCTGCAGATCTCCGATGACGAGATCGCGCGCCGTCGCGGCCAGATGGACGCCTCCGACACCCCGTGGCAGCCCACCACCCGCAAGCGCCGGGTGACCAAGGCCCTGCGTGCCTATGCGGCGATGGCAACCTCCGCCGATAAGGGCGCCGTTCGCGAGGTGAAGTAGCCACCATGGCTCAGGCCTCCTCCGGGTCCCCGGCTCCGCACACGACGGAGCGCGCGGGTCACGATCCGATGATCCGGGTGCGCGATGCGCACCTGCACAACCTGAAGCACATCGACGTCGACCTGCCCCGGGACACCCTCGTGGCGGTCACCGGCGTCTCGGGTTCGGGCAAGTCCAGCCTGGCCTTCGGCACCATCCACGGGGAGGCGCAGCGCCGGTACCTGGAGTCCGTCTCCCCCTTCGCACGCCGTCTCATTGGCGGCGCGGTCAACCCGCGCGTGGGATCTGTCACGGGGCTGCCGCCGACGGTGGCGCTGCAGCAGTCCACCACCCTGGGTGGGGCACGCTCCTCAGTGGGCACCATCTCGAATATGTCGAATAGTATTCGGCTGCTCTTCTCCCGCTCCGGCAGCTACCCGGACGGCATGCGCGAGCGGTTGGAGTACGGCAGGCTCGATTCGGACGCCTTCTCCCCCAACACCACCGCCGGCATGTGCCCCGAGTGCCAGGGCACCGGCATCGTGCACCGGCCGACGGAAGAGTCGATGGTGCCGGATCCCAGCCTGTCCATCTGGGATGGTGCGATCGCCGCGTGGCCGGGAGCGTGGTTGGGCAAGAACTTCCGGGACATCCTGGGAACCCTCGGCTACCCGCTAGACGTCCCGTGGCGGGATATTCCGCAGGAGGACCGCGACTGGATCCTGTTCACCGATGAGCAGCCCGTGGTCACCGTCCACCCGGTGCGGGATGAGAACGCCGTGCACGGGTCCTACAAGGGAAAGTGGCGCTCGGTTGCCACCTACCTCAACGACACCCTGGCGGAGACGGAGTCGGATAAGAACCGCCGCCGGGTGCTCTCCTTCATGCACTCATCGACGTGCCCGACGTGTCAGGGCCGCGGCTTTCAGCCGGATACCCTGCAGGTCACCTATGCCGGTTATGCCATCGACGAGTTCAATGGCCTGGCGTTGAAGGACGTTCTTGCTGTGCTGGAGGATCGCCTCCAGCAATTGGCGGGTATCGCCAAGCAGCAGTGGACCGAGCACGACGAGGCCGAGGAACTGTTGCTGGATCAGGTGCTGCCCACGGTGCGCGCCGCAATCGAGCTGGGACTGGGGCACTTAAGCCTCTCCCGCCCGGCACGCAGCTTGTCTGCGGGCGAGCACCAGCGCCTGCGGCTGGCCTCCCAGTTGAACTCGAGCCTGTTCGGAACGACCTACGTGCTGGACGAGCCCTCGGCCGGCCTGCACGTGGTGGAGCGGAAGGCGGTCTCTGAGCTGCTGCAGCGCTTCATCACTGCTGGGAACTCGGTGCTTCTGGTGGAGCACGATATGTCTCTGGTGGCCGGCTGCGATTGGGTCGTGGACATCGGGCCTCGTGCTGGTGAGCGCGGCGGGCAGCTGGTGTTCTCCGGCCCTACTGACGAGTTCCGCGCCCGCGCCGACCAGCTGGGCTCCCCCACAGCCACCGCGCTGAACGAGGACTTCCCCGAGTTGACGGCCACTCCGGCCGGCACCGGTGAAGCGATCGGACTTCGTGGCGTGCACGCACGTGCCTTCGACGGGGCCGACGTGGACTTTCCGCTGGGGGCGCTGACCGCGGTCACGGGAGTGTCCGGCTCCGGCAAGTCCACCCTGGTCATCGGGGTTCTGGCCGACGTGGTGTCCCGCTCGGCCAAGCAGGTAGTCGGCGCCGACGAGGTCTCGGACGAGGACCCGGATGCTGAGGTCACGGCAGGTTCCGACGCTCACGGGGTTTTCCGCGTGGATAGCGCCACGGGGGTCGATAAGATCCGCCGGTTGGTGCACATCACCCAGAAGCCGATTGGACGCACGGTGCGTTCTACCGTCGCGACCTACACGGGTCTGTTCGATCACGTCCGCAGGCTGTTCGCCGCGACCCCAGAGGCGAAGCGGCGGGGCATGTCAGTATCGGACTTTTCTTATAACACCAAAAAGGGCCGCTGCCCGGAGTGCGATGGCGCGGGCAGCATCGAGGTCGAGCTGGTGTTCCTGCCCGGCACGTACACCACCTGCCCGGCCTGCCACGGCAAGCGCTATAAGCCAGAGATCCTTGAGGTGCAGTGGAACGGCCGCAGCATCGCCGATATCTTGGCGCTGACCGTGGACGAGGCGCTGGAGGTCTTCGCCGAGGAGCCGAGGATCCTGCGCTCCGTCGAATTCCTGCACGCCCTCGGCCTGGGCTACCTGCGGCTGGGGCAAGGTTCCCCGGAGCTCTCAGGTGGCGAGGCACAGCGCATCAAGTTGGCCTCCGAGATGCAGCGGGGTTCCAGCCATAAGCACAGCCTGTACCTCCTGGACGAGCCGACGACGGGGCTGCATCCAGCGGATGTGGACCTGCTGCTCGCCCAGCTGCGTCGCCTGGTCGACGACGGCGCGACGGTAGTCGTCGTCGAGCACGACCTCCGGGTGGTCGCGCAGGCAGACCATGTCATCGACGTCGGTCCGGGAGCCGGAGACGAGGGGGGCCAGATCCTGGCCACCGGGACGCCGGCGGCGGTCGCTCAGCAGGGTATGCAGCCGGATTCCCGCTCGGTGACGGCCCAGGTTCTGGCCGATCGAGCCGGATTGCGCTGAGCCTGAAAACCCAAGGCCTGCCCAAAGACATAAGAAAACCCGAGCCCCTGGTGGGCTCGGGTTCTGTTTTCGCTGGCGCTTGAACGCGCCGTACCGCGAAGTTTAGAAGGGGTTGCGACCGCCCGTGAGCAGCCAGAGCGCGGCGAAACCGGCGATACCCAGGACCGCAAAGATCCAGGAGGAGGCTAGCGGTCGGGTCGCCCAGCTACGGGAGCGATCCAGGGATGCCCCGCCAGGGCCCGTGAAGATCAGGCTGAGGCTGATCAGCGCGTAGAGCGCCCACTGGTGGATCACCGGGTTCAGCCCGTAGGGCCACAGCGAACCCTGGTGGCCGGAAAGGTGGAAGGTCGCCATGAAGGCCGAGACCACGAAGGCGAGGGCGGCGGCGAACGGCGTGAGCAGACCCAGGATCAGCAGCCCACCGGCGATGACCTCGGCGGCGGGGATAGCGACGGCGAGCACCCCAGATCCGCTGAAGAAACTAAGCCGGCTTTCGAGGGCGCTGATGCCCGGATCCCCGGCAAAGCCAAAGAGGGTCTGCAGGCCGGAGATCAGCAGCACCGCGCCCGCGACGATGCGCAGGATGGCCAGGCCGAGGGACTGGGTACCGCGGCGGGTCTCCACTGGCTCGGCGACGGGGGCAAGTGGCTGGCCGTCAGGTCCGTAGGCAACCTCGCCCTCAGGCCCCACCGGCTGCGCGTTCGGATCCCACTGCGCGTCCGCGTCGAAGGTCCCCTGGGGGTGTGCGTCGCCCGGCTGCGCGGGGTAGCCCTGCGCGCCGGTGTCGGCGTCGTTCTTCGGAGTGCCGCCGCCCGCGGCGTACCCGCTGGCGGCTCCCGCGGCCCCTGCCCCGGCCGCCCCAGCGCCGAGCGCTGCGGTGTTCGTGCCGGTCTGTGGCTGAGTCTGCTGCTGCGCCAGTGTGCCCTGCGAACCCGTGCCCTGAGAGCCCGTGCCCGCATCAGCGCCAGAGAGGTCGAGCACCTCAGTGCGCTGGTCCTCGGCGGCGCCTGGCTGCTCACCATCGGTTTTCGGAACATCGGCTGCCGGCGCGGACTCAGCCTCGGGAGCTGGTTCCGGCGCGGGTGCCTCGATGCGCTGGGGGCGGGCGCGGCCCGCGAGGGCATAAATATCGCGCGGACGGCTCTGCTCCGCGGTCCCCCGCTCTGCCACTCCTGCGGTGTCAGTCCGCTCCGCTGCGTCCTTGCCCTTGGCCGGGGCCTTAGCGTCAGCCTCCGCGGGCTTGGTGCCAGTGGCCTTGGCTGCTGTCTTCTTCGGAGCGTCGCCCTTTTCCGGCTTCGCCTGAGCAGTGGCTGGGGCCTTGGCGTCACCCGACTTCGCCTTGGGCTTGGCCGCAGCCTTCGCGGTGGGGGCAACCTTCGCAGCCGGCTTCTTATCTGCGGGGGCAGCGCCACTCTTCGTAGCCTTCGCTGCTGGAGCAGCCGGAGCCTTCGGGGCGCCCGGCGCCTTCGGGGCGTCCTTGGTGGCCGGCTCCGGGGTTGCGCCCTCGTAATCTGGCACATCGATATCGGCGTACGGTTCCGATGCGCGGTCGCTGTGCCCGAAGGGCGAACCTCCAAGCGCCCCCTTCTGGGGCTTCTTGCCATTATTCGATGCGTCAGTCATGTCCCCAGCCTAAACGAGTTTCCCCAGGAACAGACCGAACAGACGCGGAGTGTCGGAGAACACTGCATCCGCCCAATCGAGCAATTTCCCGGGGATGGAGTTATGAAACCCGCAGTTCAGGGCAGCTGAACCCCCAAGCGACCGACTTTTGGTGACATATCATCAATAATGGAGGAGGGCCTACCGGCTCAGGCCTCCAACAGAGCACGCAAAAATAGAGGACAGTGAGGGATATGGCTTACGTTGAATCGGGTGGCGAATTCGACCGCGACATGAACTACATCGACGACCGCATCGTCAAGGTCGTCGAAAATTTCGACACCAGCACCACCGCCTCCGGCAAAGGGCGGGCCTGGCCGGTGAAGCCCAATGCCTACCGACTGATCGCAGCACGCGCCTGCCCGTGGGCACACCGCGCGGTGATCACCCGGCGCTTGATGGGGCTGGAGGACGTGATCTCCCTGGGACTGACCGGCCCCACCCACGACTGGAAGTCCTGGACTTTCGACCTCAACGAGGACTCCGTCGACCCCGTGCTGAAGATCGGCAAGCTCCGCGACGCTTACTTCAACCGCTACCGGGACTACCCTCGCGGGATCACCGTGCCGGCGATGGTGGACGTCGCGTCGAAGTCCGTGGTCAGCAACGACTTCTTCAGCATCGTCGAGGACCTCGCCACCCAGTGGACCGATTATCAGCGCCCCGGAGCCCCGGACCTCTACCCGGAAGCGTCGCGCGCGGAGATCGACGAGATCAACGAGCGCGTCTTCCGCACCGTCAACAACGGCGTCTACCGAGCAGGGTTCACCGGTTCGCAGGAGTCCTACGAGAAGGCCTTCGCTGAGCTCTTCAGCACCCTCGACTGGCTGGAGGAACGACTGAGCAGCCGCCGCTACCTGGTCGGCAATCACATCACGTTGGCGGATGTATACCTCTACCCCACCCTGATTCGCTTCGACATGGTGTATCACAACCACTTCAAGTGCAATCGAAACAAGATTTCGGAGATGCCGAACCTGTGGGGCTACCTGCGGGATCTCTTCCAGACACCGGGCTTCGGCGACAGCACGAACTTCCAGCAGATCAAGGACCACTACTTCCTGGTACACACGGACATCAACCCCACCGGAGTGGTCCCGGTCGGCCCAAGCCCGGAAATCTTCTACACCGATCATGGCCGCGAGGAGCTCCCGGGCAGCCCGTTCGGCAAGAGCACCGCCCCGGGCGCTCCCCAGGGCGAGGACGTGTTGGACGGCGACGAGGCCGGGGCCTTCGCCTAACCCGGCGGTTCGTTAGTTACGCTTCGGCACTAACGCTTGGTGCCGATCTTCTCGGCGACGTCCTCCAGCCCCTCGGTGATCTTCGAGCCCGCGGAGGCACCGGTGGTTGCCGGGGAGATCAGCTCCACCCGGGCGCCCAGCTCGGCGATCGCCGGCTGGTCCAGAAGATCCGCGAAGGCCTCCTTGCCCTGCCCGCGGAAGTCTTCGACGAGGATGATGTCCGGAGCAAGCGCGGCGATCCGCTCCGGGTCGGCCGGTGCCGCACCCCGCATGCCCTCAGCCTCGGAGATCAGCTCGCCACCGGCCTCCTTCACCAGGCCGCTGGCCATCGTGGACGGCGCCATGATCATCTTCTTGCCGCCGCGAGCCATGAGCAGCAGGACGCGGGGCTTGGCTTCCTTGTCCAGCGACCCCACAATCTCATCGCGTCGCTCGCCGATCTTCGCGCTCAGCTCCTGGGCCTTGTCCTGCTCGCCGGTCAGCTCGCCGAGGGTGGTCATGCTCTTCATGAGGCTGTCGATGGAGCTCCAGTCGGAGTCCTTGAAGGTGTGAACCTTCACCCCGCTGTTGGCGAGCAGCTCCGCGGCAGAGCCCTCGGAGCCGTGCCGCTCGGTCAGCACGACCAGATCCGGGTTGAGCGCCAGCACCTGCTCCGGGTCGGCGTGCACCCCATCGGGAAGCGCGGTCTCGCCAACCGGCTTGCTGCCAGGGGTCGCCGGGGATGCCACGATGCGCTCGTGATCGACGAGCTCCGCGAGCACGCTGGTCGCATCGGAAGACAAGGAGGCGATGCGCTGCGGCTTGGTTACCGCCTCTCCGGACTCGGTGGACTCCGCGCTGCGGCTTTCCTCCGCACTCTGCGTAGCTTGCGCAGCGCCGTCGTCCTCAGCCGAGGAGCAGGCCGCGGCGAAGGTGAACAGCGGGAGGGTCAGCGCGACGAGCGCGCGACGCCAGTGCTTACGGGCAGTAGTCATTCTCATCCTTAAAGTCTTTTGTCTTGGGTCTTGGGGCGTAGCGTTTCAGTGCTCCGCCACCGTAGGATTCGGGTTTTACGGCGCATCCGGAAGCAGCGGCCAACCCGCCGCCACGCGGTGTCACACCGGGGTGTCACAGCGGAGTGACTCGCAGGCTCTCCGTCACCGGGTCCGGCCTAATGTCCACTGGGACGCCGTAGACATCGGATACCAGCTCCGGGGAAAGCACCGCCTCAGGCGGCCCCGTGGCAGCCACGTTCCGCTCCGCCATGAGGACGAGCCGGTCGCAGTACCGCGCCGCCAGAGTCAGATCGTGTAGGACGACCACCACGGTCTTTTCGTCCTGTGCCTGTTCCCTCAGGAGGTTGAGCACCCGCACCTGGTGTTTAAGGTCGAGCGCACTGGTGGGCTCGTCACACAGCAGGATCGGGGTGTCCTGCGCGATCGCGCGTGCGACGTGAACGAGCTGGCGCTCGCCACCAGAAATCTGGTTAACCGATTTCTCCCTCAGGTGCTCGATCCCCACCCTCGCCAGCGAGTCATCCACGATCCGGCGATCGGAGTCAGAGAACTGTTGGAAGCGGGAGACGTGAGGGTGGCGTCCGAACTGGACGACCTCGGCAACGGAGAAGTCGAAGCTCATCGTCGTGTCCTGGGGAACGACCGCCATCTGCCGGGCGCGCTGCCGGTCGGAGGTTCCAGCATCCAGCCAGACCCCGCGCAGCAGCGTCGACTTGCCGGCCCCGTTGGGGCCGATGATTCCGGTGACCTGGCCCTGTTCGGCCGAGAAGGCGACGTCGGAAAGAATGCCGGGGACGGTGATGCGGGCGTCGATCATGCCGACCACCCCGCCGGACGACGGCCACGCAGCAGCAGCCAGAGGAAGATCGGCGAACCGATGAAGGCCACGACCGTTCCGGTCTGCAGCGTGACTGGGGCGAAGAGCATGCGGGCGATCGTGTCTGCTGCCAGTAGAAAGGCCGCACCGGCCAGCGCAGCGGTGGGCAGCAAGGACTTGTGATTCGGGCCGATGATCAGGCGGATGAGGTGCGGCACCACGAGCCCCACGAAGCCGATCACACCGGAGACCGCCACCGCCGACGCGGTGATCAATGCAGCAACCGTAAGTGTGACAACGCGAACCCGGCGCACATTCACTCCCGTGGTGCGGGCAGCCTGGTCGCCCATCAGCAGGATGTTGAGGTCCCGGCTAAAGAGCAACAGAAGCACAATGCCGAGCACAATGGGCAGGCTCGCGATGGCGACGTGCTCCCAGGTGCGGGCGACAAGATCGCCGTTGAGCCAGAACGCCACGCCGCGGATATCCGAGTCCGAGGGTGCGTTGGCGATCGCAGCCGCGGTGACCGCACCCAAAAACGCGCTGAGCGCAATACCGACGAGCACGAGGGTGGCCGGCCCTCCCCCGCGCATCGCCGCGGCCAGCTGCACGATGGCCACGGCTCCCAGCGCCCCGAGGAAAGCCGAGGCCGGCAGCGCCCAGGCGGCTACTGCGCTGAATCCGGTGACGATGGCCAGCACCGCGGCCGTCGCCGCCCCGGCGGACACACCGATGATGCCCGGGTCTGCCAGCGGGTTGCGGAAGACCGCCTGCATCACGGTTCCGGCCACGGCCAGGGCCGCGCCCACGAGAGCGGCGATGATTGCGCGGGGCAGGCGGATGGTCGCCACAACGTTGTAAGCGCTCCCCAGCGCCGGATCCTGCCGGGCGATCTCCCCACGCCCAGTGATCTGCGCCCAGACGCTGGCCAGCACATCCGGCACCGCGATGGTGACCGGCCCGATGGCGAGCGCTGCGATAAAGAGAATTGCCGCCAGGATCGCCGCGATGGCGATTGCTACCGCCGGCGAGCTAAGACGACGTTTCTGCACACCGCGAACCTACCGTAACTGGTAGCCATTTTCAATATTTGCACAGGTCGCCGACCCTACGCTCACCTTAGGACCCCGAGCAGCAGTTAGTGGATTTTGGCCTCCTGCCCTTGCCACGCCTCGTCACGCAGTTCCCTCTTGCGCACCTTGCCGGTAGAGGTCCGGGGCAGCTCGTCGAGAATGACGATATCCTTGGGCACCTTATAGCCCGCCATATTCACCCGGCAGTGGGCGATGATCGCCTCAGAAATCGCCTCCGGATCATCCCCTCGAGCCTCCGACCGCAGCACCACGTACGCACGCGGCCTCTCGCCCCATTTCTCGTCCGGCACTCCAATGACCGCACAATCGGAGACGTCCGGGTAACTGACGATGCCCTGCTCCACCTCGATGGTGGAAATGTTCTCGCCGCCACTGACCACCACATCCTTGGCCCGATCCAGCAGCTGGATATAGCCATCGGGATGCTTGACACCGAGATCGCCGGTGTGGAAATACCCACCTCGGAAGGCGATGCGGGTGGCTTCCTCATCCTCGAAGTATCCCGCCATCACCCCATTGCCAGTCATGACGATTTCGCCCATCGTCGTACCGTCACTAGGCACCTCGACAATCGAATCATCATCTTCAGCGGTTTGCTCGATGACCAGTACCTCTTCGTTGGTGATCATTGCAACGCCCTGCCGGGCCTTGAGCACCGCGCGACGCCGGACAGTCATATCCAACCACTCGCGCTGCGGCTCGCAGACGGTAAACGGCCCATAGGATTCCGTCAGCCCATAAACGTGTGTGACTTCGATGCCGAGATTCTCACACCGAGTGATGATGGTGGGGCTCGGCGGGGCTCCCGCGGTCACGATCCTGAGGTTCTTCACGCGCCGCTTGTTCTCATCATCGACCAGCGTGGTGAGCACCGCGGGAGCGCCACACATGTGAGTGATCCCCTCTTCTGCGATCAAGCGCCACATCTCTGGCCCTCGCACCGCCCGGAGCGCTACCTGGGTTGCCGAAACTGCCATCGTCGCCCAGCCGGTACACCAGCCTGAGCAGTGAAACATGGGTAGCGTCCACAGATAGACGCTGTCGCTGGCGAATTTTTGCGCGTTAACCTCGCCGATAGCGTTGAGGTAGGCCCCGCGGTGCGTATACACGGCACCCTTCGGCTTTCCGGTCGTGCCCGAGGTGTAGTTGATCGCAATGGGCTGATTGTCGTCGGCCACTCGGTAACTCAGATCCTCGCCCTCCCGGTGGGGCGCGATGAAATCCGCGAAAGAGGGGAACTTCCCGGGCTGGGTGCCGTCCAACTCTGGAATCTCCAACAACCGCAGTTCTTCTGGCAGTTCCTCAACCACGTCGGCTAGCAGGTCAGCTGCACCGATGAGGATATTAAAACCCGCGTGACCTTGGATATAGGCCACTTCGGCCGCCGCGAGCCGGGTGTTGATAGGCACGGTCACTCCCCCAGCGAGAGGCACGGCAAACTGCGCCAGCAGAGCCTCGTAGCTATTCGGGGCAAGCACCCCTACCCGGTCGTGCAGCCCCAACCCGTGGGCCCGCAACGCACGAGCGAAGGCTTCCGCATCCTCTCGGAACTGCCTGAAGCTGATGCGCCGCACTCCGTCGATGCAGGCCGTGGCTTCTGGGAAGATATTGGCGCTGCGCTCCAGGAACCGCAGCGGAGTCAGGGGAACATTCAGACCTCGATACTTAGTTTCCATAACCAACACGCTACATTCCCGCGCCCGCTTAAAGCGAGAGAAAATAAGAAACCTCCGGGCCCGATCTCTCGGGGCCCGGAGGCTTCTACGCGAATCATCGCGCGTCACGCGCGCAAGCGGTGGCCACGCGCGGTGCTAGTTCAGCTTCTCGGCGATCAGCTTATTGACCTGCGCCGGGTCAGCCTTACCCTTGGTCGCCTTCATGACGGCGCCCACGATCGCGCCGGTGACCTTCTTATTGCCCGCGCGGTACTTCTCCACGATGTCCGGGTTTGCAGCCAGGGCCTCGTCGACGGCAGCCTCGATCGCGCCGTCGTCGCGGACGACCTCCAGGCCACGGTCCTTGACCACCTGGTCGACGTCACCCTCCCCTGCCAGCACGCCGTCGACAGCCTGACGGGCGAGCTTGGTGGTCAGCTTGCCTTCCTTGACCAGCTCGATGATGCGGGCGACCTGTGCTGGGGTGATGTCGAGCTGCTCCAGCTCCACGCCCTGCTCATTGGCCTTCTGCGCCAGGTAGGCCACCCACCAGCTGCGGGCATCCGCCGGATCCGCGCCAGCCTCAGTGGTCTCCACGATCAGGTCGAGCGCACCAGCGTTGACGAGGTCGCGCATCTCCGCATCCGGCAGGCCCCACTCCTTCTGAATGCGGGCGCGGCGGATCCACGGCATCTCCGGCAGGGTCGCGCGGATCTCCTCGACCCACTCCTCCGGCGCGAGCACCGGGGGCAGGTCCGGGTCGTTGAAGTAACGGTAGTCCGCCATGGACTCCTTCGGACGACCCTTCGAGGTGGTGCCATCCTCCTGGTAGTGGCGGGTCTCCTGCTGGATCTCCACCCCGTTGACGAGGCAGGCGGCGTGGCGCTGCATCTCGAAGCGCACGGCCTGCTCCACGGAGCGCAGGGAGTTGATGTTCTTGGTCTCCGTGCGGGTGCCGAACTCGGTGCTGCCCTTCTCGCGCAGGGAGAGGTTCGAGTCCACGCGCATGGAGCCCTGGTCCATGCGGGCATTAGACACGCCGAGGGCCTTAACCAGGTCGCGCAGCGCGGTGACGTAGGCGCGCGCGATCTCCGGGGCCCGCTCGCCAGCGCCCTCGATCGGCTTCGTGACGATCTCAATCAGTGGCACCCCGGCGCGGTTGCAGTCCACCAGGGAGGCCGTCGCACCGTGGATGCGGCCGGAAGCGCCACCGAGGTGGGTCAGCTTTCCGGTGTCTTCCTCCATGTGGGCGCGCTCGATCTCGACGCGCCACTCGGTGCCGTCATCGAGGACGACGTCCAGGTAGCCGTCGTAAGCGATCGGCTCGTCGTACTGGCTGATCTGGTAGTTCTTCGGCTGGTCTGGGTAGAAGTAATTCTTGCGCGCGAAGCGGGAGTACGGCGCGATCTTGCAGTTCAGTGCAAGCCCGATCTTGATGGCCCACTCCACGCCCTGCTTGTTGACGACCGGCAATGCGCCCGGCAGACCCAGGCTGCACGGGTCCACGTGGGTATTCGGATCCCCGCCGAAGGCAGCGGTCGAGGTGGAGAACATCTTGGTGTTCGTGGACAGCTCGACGTGGACCTCCATTCCCATCACGGGTTCGAAGCGCTCCAGCACTTCGTCGAAATCCATCACATCGTCGGAATAGTCATACAACTGCGCAGTCATGGCGCCCATCTTAGTACCTTTGCCACCGGGCATCTGTAATCGGCTCGGGTGCTTTTAGCCCAGCAGGCCCTGGAGGTTTTGGTAGCGGTAGTCCGGCACGGACTTCACCCGCCCGACGGCCTGCTCGAAGTCGATGAGGTCGATTTTCTCGCCGTGCAGGGCGGCCACTTTTCCGGTCTTTCCTTCCAGCACTGCCTTGGTCGCGTTGACCCCACAGCGGGTGGCCAGCACCCGGTCGAATGCAGTCGGGGTCCCGCCGCGCTGCATGTGCCCCAGCACCGAGGAACGTACCTCCACTCCCAGGCGCTTCTCCACAGCTCGGGCCACCTGGTAGCCCATGCCCTGGAGCTTGACGTGCCCGAACTCGTCGAGCTCCTCTTCCCCGTCGCCCTGGCCGTCCAGGCTGCCGCCCTTCGGTTCCGCGCCTTCTGCCACGCAGATGATCCCGTAGCGCTCGCCCTGCTCGAAGCGCTTCTCCATGCGGGCGCAGACCTCGTCGATGTCGAAGGGGAACTCCGGCAGCAGCACGTCGTGGGCACCACCGGCCATGCCCGCATGCAGCGCGATCCAACCGGTGTGGCGCCCCATGACCTCAACGATCATGACACGCTTGTGGGACTCCGCCGTGGTGTGCAGGCGGTCGATGGCCTCCGTGGCCACGGCGACGGCGGAGTCGAAACCGAAGGTGTAATCCATGCCGTCGACGTCGTTGTCGATGGTCTGCGGAATGCCGACGACCGGGATGCCGTTGTCGTGCAAGAACTGTGCACCCCGCAGGGTGCCGTCGCCGCCGATCGGGATCAGTGCGTCGACCTCGTGCTCCGCGAGGTTGGCCTTGATTGTGTCGATCTGCGCCTTGAACTTATCCGGGTGCAGCCGGCCAGTGCCGAGAATCGTGCCGCCGTAACGAATGATGCGGTCGATATAGGCGTCGTCGTAGAGCGGGACCACGCGGTTTTCCACCAGCCCCTGGTAACCATCCTCGAAGCCAATAACCTCGACACCGGCGGCACCCGCGGTGCGCACGACACCACGAATCACTGCATTCAAGCCGGGGCAATCCCCACCACTGGTCAAAATCGCGATACGCATATCCTTAAGCTCTCCTCCCGAGCTGTGCCACCGGCACGTGTGCTTCCGTTGCAGCCTTACGCCAGCAACACTAGTTGCGCGGGGCAGGTCCTGGCTTAGCACTTCCCGAGACGGCCGTGGCTACGAGCCCGACCAGCAGCGCAGCGGCGATCGGGAGGAAGGACTGGCCGAAGGCATAAGCAAGCTGCTCCCCCGCACCGTCGCCGTAGTGGCTCAAACGCACCTGGAGGACGGCGCCCACCACGGCCACGCCGGTGACCGCACCGACCTGGCGGATCGTGTTATATGCCCCCGATCCGGCACCGGCCAGGTGGGGCGGCAAATCCCGCAGCGTCATCGCGGAGTTGGGCGACCAGAAGGCAGCGTTGCCCGCCCCCATCAGCAGCATGGGCACGATGATCGCCCCGGCCGATCCTCCCGGGCGAAGGCAGAAAAACAGCCCGAGAATCCCGGCGATCATGAACACGAAACCGGCCACGGCGATGGGCCGGGCGTCCTTCCGGTCGATGAGCCAACCGATCCAGGGCGACAGCGGCAGCGCCAGGACGGACATGGGCAGCACATAGGCCACGGCCGTCATCGCGGAGAGTCCGTGGACCTGCTGCAAGTACATCATCAGCGGCAGCATCATGCTCGCGGTGGCAAAGCCCATCGTGAAGATCGCGAGGTTTCCCATCGAGAAGCTGCGGCGGGAAAACAGCGTGGTGGGCAAGACGGGATCCTTGCCTTCCGCGCCGTGCGTGAGCCGGGCCTGGCGGCGGAAGAAGAGCACGCCGATGGCGATGCCCGCAGCCATCACGGCCCAGATCCACCAAGCCCAGGCCACGGTCTCGCCCTGCTGAATCGCGAAAATGAGGCAGCTGACCGCGAGCATGGACTGGGCCATCGAGATCCCGTCGATGGGCTTATCGGTGGGCTCGAAGGGCGGCACCCAGGCTGCGACCATTCCGATGGACAGGATGCCGATGGGAACGTTGACCAAGAAGATCCAGTGCCACGAGAGCGTGGAGGTGATGACCCCTCCCAGGATCGGCCCCATCATGGTGGATAGGCCTGCCACGGCACCCCACACCCCCATGGCCGCACCCCGCTTCTCTCGCGGAAAGACCCGGTTGATCACCGACATGGTCTGCGGGGTCAGCAGTGCGGCGCCGAGCCCCTGCACCGCCCGGGAGATCATCAGCCACTCGATCGTCGCGGAGTAGCTGCACGCCAGTGAGGCCAGCGTGAAGATCACCATGCCCACGATGTAGACGTTCTTCGGCCCGTAGCGGTCCCCCAGCCGCCCGGTGACCAGCAGCGGGACGGCGAAGAAGAGCAAGTACACCGAGGTCACCCAGATGACCTGGTTATAGGTGGCGTCCAGCTGTGCCTGCAGATCCGGGGTGGCAACGGCCACGATCGATTGATCCAGCAGGATCATGAAGAAACCGATGCAGAGGGCGGTCAGCGCCCGCCAGGCCGCCACGCTGTTCAGCGGGAGGGTCGGATACTTGTGCTCAGTCACAGGCACCATCTAATCACCTCCCCGGTCCGCTCTCCCCTCCCCGGGCCACGCCGGGCGGGAAGGCCGGGTCAGTTACCAGCCTCCGCCGGGAATAGTTGTGGAGCGGGCTCTGTGTCTTAGTCCAAGAGCTGTTTTAGCCCCAGAGCTGCGCCACCCGCTGCCGCACCTCCGGCAGCGTGGCCCGGAATTCGGGCATGAGGTTGAGCTCCTCCAGTTTCGAGAGCGGCTGCCATCGCAGGTCCGTGGATTCCTCGGTGAGGACGAACTCCAGCGGGTGCTCAGCGCGCGCAATGACGGTGCTATACCGCCATTCAGTCACGGTCTCATCGAGCACCTCCCACCAGAACTTGGCGCCGAGCCCGAAGACCGCCCGTCCCCCGTGTTCTGGGTGGTAAATGGGCTGCTCCTGCAGTGCCTGGCGGACATCGCCGTCGCGCTCGATCATGGCGCGCACAGGATCCAACAGGTGTTCCTCCTCCGGGAGGACGGCTTCGCGGCGCAGCACGTGGTTCAGCTCGACGCGAGAGGTGACCAGCGTGTCCAGGACGGTGACGTCCGCGGGGTCGATCCCAGTCTCCTCCTGAGTCTCGCGCAGCGCGCCCTGCTCGGGGGATTCACCGTGGTCGATCGCCCCACCCGGCAACGCCCAGGTATCCCCGCGGTTGGTCCACCAGGCACGGTGCTGCATGAGGACGACCGGCTCGGCGGAGTCCTCGGCCGGGGCGCACAGGAACAGCCCGGCTGCCCCCAGGGTCCCCCACCTGCGGGAGCCATCGACGCCAATTGCCCAGCCATCACCCGTAGTAACCATAGGGTCTACTGTACGCCAGCGGCCCCGCCCCCAAATCGAATCTGGGTGCGGGGCCGCTCGGTGTGCCTAGTTCAAGGAGCCTTAGTTCTCGCGGCCTGCCTCGAAGGCGGAGCCGACGCGGTAGATGCTCTCCTCACCATGGGCCGGGCCCATCAGCTGCAGACCGGTTGGCAGCTGGGTATCGCTGCTCAGTCCGCCCGGAACGGACATGCCGCAGACACCGGCGAGGTTCAGCGGGAGGGTGAACAGATCGAAGAGGTACATCTGCAGCGGATCGTCGACCAGTTCGCCGAGCTTGAACGCGGTGGTTGGGGTCGTCGGCGCGGCGATGACGTCCACCTGCTCGAAGGCCTTGGCGTAGTCCTGCGCGACGAGGTTACGCACGCGCTGTGCCTGCAGGTAGTAGGCGTCGTAGTAACCAACGGAGAGCGCGTAGGTGCCCAACATGATGCGGCGCTTCACCTCCGGACCAAAGCCCTCCGCACGGCTCAGGCTCATGACCTCATCGGCGCTGCGGGTGCCGTCGTCACCGGCGCGCAGGCCGTAACGCATCCCGTCAAAGCGGGCGAGGTTGGAGGAGATCTCGGAGAACTGGATCAGGTAGTAGGCATTCAGCGCGTGGTCGAAGTTCGGGCAGTCGACCTCCACGAGCTCCGCGCCCTGGGACTTCAGCTGCTCCAGGTTGGCCTCGTAGCGCTCGCGCACGCCCGCCTGCAGGGCTTCTGCCTGCTGGAACTGTTTGATCACACCGACCTTCACGCCCTTGAGGTCACCGTTCGCACCCTGCTTGGCGGCTGCGACCACGTCGGCGATCTCGTGGCGGGAGGACGTGGCGTCGTTCTGGTCGAAGCCCGCAATCACCTGGTGCAGGCGGGCGGTGTCCTCGACCGTACGGGCCGCCGGGCCACCCTGGTCCAGGGAGGAGGCGCAGGCGATAAGGCCATAGCGGGAGACGGTGCCGTAAGTCGGCTTCACACCCACGGTGTTGGTCAGTGCAGCCGGCTGGCGGATGGAGCCGCCCGTGTCGGTGCCGATGGCCAGCGGCGCCATGCCCGCAGCCAGCGCGGCGGAGGAGCCACCGCCGGAGCCACCCGGGGTACGCTCCAGATCCCATGGGTTGCGGGTCGCGCCATAAGCGGAGTTCTCGGTGGAGGACCCCATCGCGAACTCGTCCATGTTGGTCTTACCCAGGATCGGGATGCCAGCGCTGCGCAGACGCAGGGTCAGCGTCGCGTCGTAGGGGCTCATGTACCCCTCGAGCATCTTCGAACCGGAGGTGGTGGGCGCGTCGGTGGTGACGAAGGCATCCTTCAGCGCGAGCGGCACACCGGCCAGGCTCGAGGTCGGCGTATCACCAGCGGCGATGGCGGCGTCGACGTTGTGGGCGGCAGCCAGTGCCTCGTCGGCGCTGACGTGAATGAAAGCGTTGATCTCCCCATCAACGTCGCTAATGCGGTCCAGGTGAGCCTGGGTCACCTCGACAGAGCTGATGTCCCGCGAGTGAATCTTCTCTGCCAGTTCGGCGGCGGTCCAGGTCGTGAAGTCGGAGTCCGTACGCTCCCCGACCGTCAGGCGCTGAGCTTCAGTCATCAATAATCCTTTGAGCTGTAATCATCGGCAGCGTGGGTACGCTGCGTGGAGTTGGTGTTGTTATTCCGGCGTGCCAGCCAGGCACAAAGCTAAGGCAGGTTAATCGGCGAGGATCTGCGGAACCTGGAAGCGCTGATCCTGCACTGCCGGTGCCTGATCCAGGGCCTGCTCGGCGGTCAGCACGGGCATGACGACGTCCTCGCGCATCACGGAGACGGCACCGTCGACGTTCTGAGTCGGGTGGCTCAGCGGCTCAACCCCCTCGGTATCGACCTTGGAGATCGCGGCGACGTGCTCGATGATGTCGTCGATCTGGTCGGCGTAGCTCTGCAGCTCATCCTCCGGGATCTCGAGGCGTGCCAGCTTGGCCAAGTGGGCAACATTTTCGCGGGAAATTTCAGACATGCCCATAACTCTAGTCAAGGCCGTGCACGTTCACCTAGCATGCTCCGGCCGGAAAAGAGCTCCTTAAGTTTTTCGCACGGATCGCTAGACTTTAGGCATGTCTTATTTGATGCGCGTGCGCGTACCCGATTCGCCCGGCGCCCTTGGCAAGATCGCCCAGGCGCTCGGCAACGTCGACGGCAACATCCAAGGCGTCGACATCGTCGGCTACGACGAAGACGACTCCCTGAACAACGAGATCGTCGTCGTTGACGACATCGTCGTGGACCTGCCCCACGGCACGTTGCCGGACGTCTTGATCACCGCAGCCCAGGAAGTCGAGGGCGTGTTCGTCGACTCCATCCGCCCGTTCTCCGGCTCGATCGACCGCCGCGGCCAGGTGCAGATGTTGGCCTCCATCGCGGCGCTGCGCTCCCGCCGCGCTGAGGCCCTGGAGACGCTGATGGCGGATCTGCCGCGGTCCATGTCCGCGGGCTGGGCCATCGTGTTGGATACCGCGCCCCGCACCCATCGCATCGCGGCCTCGAGCGCTGCTCCTGAGGACAACGGCCAGGAGCTGGATTCCGCGCCCGTACTCGAGGCCCGGGTTCTCAACCCCGAGCAGGAGGACTGGATCCCCGAGCCCTGGGCGGTCATGGACTCCTCGCTTGCCGCCACCCCCATCGAGGGTTCCTCGCTGATCCTCATCGTGGGTCGCCCGGGCGGCCCGGACTTCCTGCTCTCCGAGGTGGAGCACCTGCGGCAGCTGGGCAGCATCCTGGGCGCGTTCTTCGCCGACTGATCCCTCGCCGGCGAAATACAACGCCCCGCGGCCGGGCGGGCGACCGTCGGGGGCTGAGGTGTTTTAGGCCTTCAGGAAGAACTGATAAGCCGGGCTGGAGCTGACCTCCGTGGCGTGATAACCCAGCTTCTCCAGGTGCTCGGCGAACTCCGCGTCCCCCTCCACATTCTCGAACGCGGCGAGCACGCGACCATAGTCCATGCCGATGCTTCGGTAGTGGAAGGCCGACACATTCCACCGCGTTCCCAGCACCTCGAGGAAGCGGATGAGAGCGCCCGGGTGCTCCGGGAACTCGAAAGCGAACACGCTCTCGGTCACGGCGTGTGGTGGCTGGCCGCCAATCATGTACCGCACGTGTTCCTTGGCCACCTCGTCCTCGGAGAGGTCGACCACCCCATAGTCAGCCGCAGCCAGGTCGGTGAGGATGGATTCCCGCTCCTGGTGGCCACCCTTGAGCTGCACACCGACGAAGATCTTCGCTGGTTCGTCGGTCTCCCCCACGCGGTAGCTGAACTCGGTGACCGCGCGGCTACCCAACACGGTGCAGAAGTCCAGGAAGGCGCCCTTGGCCTCGGGGATCGTCACGCCGAACAGGGCCTCGCTGCCCTCGCCGAGCTCCGCGCGCTCGGAGACATAGCGCAGCGAGTGGAAGTTGACGTTGGCGCCCGAGAGTACGTGGACGAGGGTTTCGTCGGTGATCTCGTGTTCGGCGCAGTAGCGCTTGAGGCCCGCCAGCGCCACCGCACCGGCAGGCTCGGCGATCGCGCGAGTGTCGTCGAAGATGTCCTTGATCGCCGCGCTGATCTCGTCGGAGGTGACGGTCACGACGTCATCCAGCCACTCGTCCAGGATGCGGAAGTTCTCATCCCCGATGCGCTTGACCGCCACGCCCTCGGCAAACAGGCTGGTGTAGGCCAGGTCCACCGGCCCGCCCGCCTTCTTCGCGGCGACGAAGCAGGCGGACTCCTCCGGCTCCACGCCAATGACCTGGATTGTGGGGTTCAGCTGCTTGAGCAGGATCGCCACACCGGCAGCCAGGCCGCCGCCTCCGATGGGGACGAAGACACGGTCGATCTCGGGGACGTCCTGGAAAATCTCCAGGCCGATGGTTCCCTGACCGGCGACCACCGCCTCGTCGTCGAAGGGGGCGACGAAGACCATGCCCTCGGTCTCGGAGAGCTCGATGGCCTTCGCCTTGGCCTCGTCGAAGTTGGCACCGTGCAGCAGCACACCGCCGCCCAGCCCCTGCACTGCGGCGACCTTGATCTGCGGGGTGATCTCCGGCATTACGATGGTGGTCTGGATACCCAGCTCGCGGCCGGACAGGGCCACCCCCTGCGCGTGGTTTCCAGCGGATGCCGCGACCACGCCCCGATTGCGCTCCTCCGGGCTCAGTTGAGCCATGCGGTTGAAAGCGCCGCGAATCTTGAAACTGTGCACCGGCTGCAGGTCCTCGCGCTTGACGAGCACGCGGTTATTCAAGCGCTTGGACAGCACGGGCATCGCGTCGGTGGGAGTGTGCTTCGCCGCCCGGTAGACGGGTGCTGCGACGATCTCCTTGAGGTAATCGGCTGCGGTGGGCTGTGGTGAGGAAGACATGTTTAGAAATTATAGGCAACCGGCCTATTGCAGCGGCCAGCTGGTGTTCACGTTCGCGTCGCGCCCCTTGGAGCGGAAGTACTCTGCCAAGCTGGACTGCTGCTCGTAGTACCAAGTGGACTGGTTCAACATGAGTTCGTCGGCGCTCATCTGGGTCAGCTCCGGGTGCTCACGGGCGATCTTCCATGCCACGCGGGCCGCGGCGATCGCATCAGCGGTGGCCTCGTGCGCATTGTCGAGGGCCACCTCGTAGTGTTCGCAGACCGCCCCCAGGGTGCGCTTGCCCTTGCGATACTGGTCGAAGTGGCGGTCCAGCAGCAGCGGGTCGATGACTGGACCGTCCACGGTGAAGCTCGGGTCTTGGCTGCGCAGCACCGTCAGGTCATAGGGGGCATTGAAGACCACGAGGGTCGCGCCGTCCTCCCAACCCTGCCGGATCGCCCGGATCGTCTCCGCCAGGACCTCGTCGTGCGGCTGACCGTGCTCTCGGGCGTATTCGGTCGTGATGCCGTGCACCGCGCTGGCCTGCTCGGGGATCTCGACCCCCGGGTCAGCGAGCAATTCGACGTCATCCACCTGACTGCCGCGGATGCGCACCATGGCGCTGGTCACGATGCGGGCGGACAGTGGATTGGTGCCGGTGGTCTCTAGGTCGAAGCTCAACATGTGAGCCGGATTGAAATGCGCTGCGGTCATGATCCTTACTCTAACCGGAGCACCAGACAGGCCAGAGCGGATCCTCGATAGACTTGGAACCCGTGAGCACTCAATACGATTCCGATTCCTCGCCCGCCGCCAACCCCGGAGCCGCAGATCCTGCGCTTGCAGAGCTGAGCCAGCAGTGGCAGTCCCTCGCGGACCAGGTCAGGCACCACCGCGAGGTGTACTACTACGGCAATCCGGAGATCTCCGACGCCGAGTTCGACGCCCTGCTCACCCAACTTCAGGAGTTCGAAAACACCCACCCCGAGGCGGTAACCGGCCCCAGCCCCACCACCGAGGTCGCCCCGGCCCCTCCTGAGTCCAGCCCGTTTCGCAACGTGGACCACCAGGAGCCGATGCTCTCGCTCGATAACGTCTTCGACACCGAGCAGCTTTCCTCCTGGCTGGAGCGCACCCCGGCCAAGGCCTACCTCACCGAACTGAAGATCGACGGCGCGTCGATCAACCTGCTCTACCGTAACGGCGTCCTGGAGCTCGCTCTCACCCGCGGCGACGGCACGACCGGCGAGGACATCACCCACAATGCCCGCACCCTCTCCGATATCCCGGCGCGCCTGCAGCCCTCCGAGGACTTCCCAGTGCCGGAGCTCGTGGAGATCCGCGGCGAGGTGTTCATCCGCGTCGAGGACTTCGCGAAGATGAACGCCCAGCGCCAGGCGGAGGGGCTGAAAATGTTTGCGAATCCGCGCAACGCCGCGGCCGGAGCGATGCGCCAGAAGGACCCGGCAGAGACCGCGCGCCGCCCGCTGCGCCTGATCTGTCACGGCATCGGCGCCCGCGAGGGCTTCACCCCGGACTCCCAGCACGCGGCCTACGAAGCGCTGGCTGCCTGGGGCCTGCCGGTGAGCCCGTACACCAAGCAGGTGCACAGCGCCAAGGAAGTGCTGGAGCAGGTCACCTACTGGGCGGACCACCGCCACGATGCGGACCACGAGATGGATGGGCTCGTCATCAAGGTGGACGATACACAGTCCCAGCAGCGGCTCGGCACGACCAGCCGCGCCCCGCGCTGGGCGATCGCCTATAAGTACCCACCGGAGGAAGCCCGCACCCGGCTGCACGACATCCGCCTAGGGATCGGGCGCACCGGCCGGGCGACCCCGTATGCGGTGATGGAGCCGAAATACGTCGCGGGCTCCACCGTGACCATGGCGACCCTGCACAACCCTTCCGAGGCCCACCGCAAGGGCGTGCGCCTGGGTGATGAGATCATGATCCGCAAGGCCGGGGAGGTCATCCCGGAGGTGCTCGGCCCGGTGGAGGACGCCCGGAGTGGTGCGGAGCGGGAGTTCCTCTTCAGCAGTCTGTGCCCGGAGTGCGGCACTCCCCTGGCCCCGGCCCGAGGAGAGGATGCGGACTGGCGCTGCCCGAATACCCGCTACTGCCCCGGCCAGCTGCACACCCGCCTGACCTACATCGCCGGCCGCGGGGCCTTCGACATCGACGCCCTCGGCGAGAAGGCGGCCTATGACCTCATCCATTCCGGCGTGCTGCCGGACGAGACGGGCCTGTTCTCGCTCACGGAGGAGGATCTGCGCCGCACGGACGCGTATACGACGAAGTCCGGCGCGCTGAATAAGCAAGGTGAGACGTTGCTGACGACGCTCGCGGCGGCCAAGGAGGTCGACCTGTGGCGCGTCATCGTCGCCCTGTCCATCCGACACGTCGGACCGACCGCGGCGAAGGCCCTGGCCAATCACTACGGTTCCATTCCGGACGTCGCCGCCGCCGATGTGGAGACGATGTCCACCGTCGACGGGGTGGGGCCCATCATCGCCGAATCCGTCCGCGACTGGTTTGCGGTCTCCTGGCATAAGGAGATCGTCGATGCCTGGGCGGCCGCTGGGGTGCGGATGGAGCAGGACGTCACCGAGCAGCCTTCCGCCGACGCGGCCGGGTCTATTCAGGCCGACCTGCTGGCCGGGTTGAGCATCGTTGTCACGGGCACGCTGGAGGATTTCGACCGTTCCAGCGCGAAGGAGGCCATCGAGTCCCGCGGCGGGAAGGCGACCGGCAGCGTGTCGAAGAAGACGGATTATCTGGTCGCCGGGGCCAAAGTCGGCTCGAAGCTCACGAAGGCCGAGGAGCTGGGTATTCCGGTGCTCGACGAGGCCGGCTTCCACAAGCTGCTGAGCGAGGGGCCAGGCCACGCTGACGAGGGCGACGCCGAGGAGGACTAGTCCCGGAGCGCTGGGATCAACACTTCGCTGCTGCGAGCCTGGTCGTTCCTGGGCTGCCCTGCTGGGTGAGGCTTAGCCTGCAGCGAGGTTGCGTGCGGCGATCCGCGCGGTCGCCGACCAGGTGGCTGCAACGGCAGGGCTCACCGCGACCTCGTCCAGCCCCGGGGTGATCGCGCAGAGGTCAACCTGCTGGACTAGCCGCTCTGCGGGGAAGCTCCACTGCTGCCACAGGCGCTGGACGGCACCCGCGTACGTGGCGGCACTGTCCTCGATCGCCGCGGCTCCCTGCGGCTCTGTGGGGCGCGGCAGGCAGATGCCGATCCCCTGGCCCGCCCCGACGCTGTATCCAATGGCGTCCTTGAGCTCCGAGGTGGACTGCTCGCCGAACAGGTGCCCGGCGGCCACCCCGACGCGGTCAAAGCCCACCTGGGGGATGTCGCGGAACAGCTCGGGCGGGCACTCGTGCAGCACGGCTCCCACGCCCTCGGGCAACTGGCCGAGCAGCCGCTGCCACACGCCCAAGATGTGCTCGGGGTCCACCGGGGCCAGCCGATCCCAGCGCGTGGCCCCGGCCAGCCCGGCCAGTAGTTGCGGCACGGCAGGCTCGTGGAGACCAATGAGCACCTCCGAGCCGGTCGCGCTGGCCATCCAATCGGCGGTCTCTGCCAGCCCTGCCCCCAACGTGAGGGCGATCTCCCGGAATGCGGGCCGGTCGGCAACGATGGGGTGGCCCGCCAGCTCCACAGTGGCGCCAAAGCTCCAGGGCCCGGCGGCGTTCAGCATGATCCGTGGGGCCCGACGTTCGGCGAGCACCGCGGGCACCAGGTCTCGGAGCTCCGAGAGATAAGACCGGGTCTGGCGACCGATCAGGCTGGCCCCGTGGCTAATCTCCCAGCCCCGCGGGTTCGCGGCGAGGTTGAGCTGCGCGAAACCGGCGGTCAGGGCGGTGACGTCCAGCGCGACGTCCTTGACGCCGGGCTCGCCTGCAGGCTGGATGCGGGGCAGGGAGATCCCGCCCGGCGCGCCGGTATCCTCATCCACATCGACGCCGCGGAGAAGCGCGGCCTCCAGGGCACTGTTCTGGTCCGGGTGGGTCGTGGCGAAGGACTCCCACCAGCCGAGACGTGTCATCGCTGGGCGTCCTCGCCCTGTTCGATGGCGTCGGCGTCCACCGCGCCGACGGTGCCGGGTGCGGGCTGTTCCTCAATCGGGGCCCCTAGGGCGGTGGTCGCGCGGATGGTGCCGGAGCCCAGCAGGATGTCGCCGGCCTCGTCGGGGCGGTAGACCACGGCGGCCTGGCCGCGCGCCACGCCCTCCAGTGGCTGCAGCAGCTCCAGCTCCAGGCGCCACGGCAGCTCGTCGGCCTCCTTCACGCGACCCGCCGGGGTGACCGGGGCTGGGTCGTCGACGAGCCGGGCGCGGGCGGGAACCACCCCGCCGTGGGCGCGCACCTGCACCTCGCAGTCGAATTCGCGGCCGTGTACCTCCGGATCGAGCCGCTTGAGGCGGTCGGCGATGATCCCGCCGACCCGCAGGTCCTCCCGGGTGCCAACGGTGACGGTACCCGTGTGGGCGTCGATATCCGTGACATAGCGTGGGCGGCCGTCGAGGGTTTCGCGCGGCAGGCCGAGCCCCTTGCGCTGACCAACGGTGAAGCCGTATACGCCGTCGTGCTCCGCCACCGTCTCCCCGCCGGTATCCCGTACCAGGCCGGGACGCAGGCCGATCTTCGAACCCAGGAATGCCTGAGTGCGACCATCCGGGATGAAGCAGATGTCGTGGCTATCTGGCTTATTGGCGACCCCGAAGCCGGCGTCGGCGGCCTCTTCGCGGATCTCGGGCTTGACGGTGTCCCCGACCGGGAACATGCAGTGTGCCAGCTGTTCGTCGGTCAGCACGCCGAGGACATAAGACTGGTCCTTGTCCGCGTCCACGCCCCGGCGCAGCACGCCGTCGTGGAGCTGCGCGTAGTGGCCGGTGACCACGGCGTCGAAACCCAGCGCGATGGAGCGGTCCAGCAGGGCTTCGAACTTGATCTTCTCGTTGCAGCGCAGGCACGGATTCGGGGTCTCGCCGATGGCGTAGGAGTCCACGAAGTTATCGATCACATCGGCCTTGAAGCGGTCGGAGAAGTCCCAGACGTAGAAGGGGATGCCGAGCTTGTCGGCGACCCGCCGGGCGTCTGCGGAATCCTCCAGGGAGCAGCAGCCACGGGAACCGGCGCGCACGGCCTCCGGGGATTGGGACAGCGCCAGGTGCACGCCGATAACCTCGTGGCCTGCTTCGAGTGCCCGGGCGGCCGCGACCGCCGAATCCACACCACCGCTCATTGCTGCTACTACTCGCATGGGTGGCACCCTACTCGGGTTTAGCGGGCTTAGGCCATTCCGGCGGCGCGAGCCTGCTCGGCCACGCGTGGCAACAATTCGGCGATGCGTTCAGCGTCCGCCATCGTGGTCTCCGCGCCGAAGGTCAGCCGCAGGGCACCTCGGGCCACCTCCACGTCCACTCCCATGGCGGCGAGCACGTGGCTGGCGCGGTTCACCCCGGCCGCGCACGCCGAACCCGTGGAGGCATCCACCCCCGCAGCGTCCAGCAGCATGATGAGGCTATCCCCCTCCGCACCGGGGATGCTCAGGTGCAGGTGGCTGGGCAACGAGGGTTCGTGGGTCCACACTTTTATCCCCTCGATGCCACGGACGGCCTCCAGCACCCGCTCGCGGATGTTCCGTAGCCGCTCGTTCTCCGCAGCCATATCCCGATGTGCCGCCGCCAGTGCTGCTGCGGTGCCCACCGCCCCGTGGACGTTGACGGTCCCAGAGCGCAGCCCGCGTTCCTGGTTCCCGCCCTTCAACGGCGAGAGGATCTTCGCATCCCGGCGCGCGAGCAACACCCCGGTCGAGCGCGGCCCGCCGAACTTGTGCGCGCTCGCTGCGAGGGTGGCGACCCCGAGGCCGTGGAAGTCGATCGGCACCCTCCCCGCTGCCTGCACGGCATCCACGTGCATGGGCACTCCCTTGTCCGACGCGATCGTGGCAAGTTCGCCGACCGGCTGGATGTTCCCGGTCTCGTTATTCGCCCACATGCAGGTGATCAGCGCCGTCTGCTCGGGAGCCATGTTTTTTAGGACGCCGATCTCCTCGGCCGCTTCAAGATCAACGACTCCGTGTTCGTCCACGGGCAGCTCGACCCGGCGGTACCCCAGGGGTAGCGGTCCAGCGCACAGCCAGTCAATGGATTCCCCCACCGCCGGGTGCTCGATGCCAGGAGCGATGATGTCCCCGGCAGTCGGGTGCAGCTTCCGGGAGCCGAAGGCCAGCCCCTGCACGGCGATGTTGTCGGCCTCCGTGCCCGAGGCGGTGAAGATCACCTCCACAGGGTCGGCGCCGAGGAGCTCGGCGATCTGCTCGCGAGCTTCCTCCAGCAACCGCCGGGCGTCCCGGCCGGTGCGGTACTGGCCGGCTGGATTGAGCGCGGATTCTGCCTCCCGCATCGCCGCGGCTGCCTCCGGGCGTAACGGGCTCGAGGCGGCGTGGTCGGCGTAGATGCGGGGCTGGCTTGTCATGGTTTCTAGTGTGACATAGCCCCTGGCAGGCTAGGCGAACATCCCCATGCCCCAGCAAATGGCAACCAACACGATGGAGAATGCCCAGACCACCGGCAGTGCGCGCTTGAGATAGTGGCCCATCTGCCCCTCCGCCAGGCCGAGCGCCAGCCACAGCGCCGGCGAGAACGGGGAGACGAAGGTGCCGATGACATTACCCACGATGAGCGCTGCGGCAGCCCCCATGCCGCTCACACCGAAGTTCGCAGCAGTCTCCTGAACGATGGGCAGCACCGAGAAGTAGTAGGCGTCGGTGGACGTGAGAAGGTCCAGTGGGACGCCGAAGAACGCGACGATGATGTGCAGGTACTGCCCCACTCCCTCAGGCATAATCGCGATGAGCTGCAGGGCGATCTCCTCGAGCATGCCGCTGCCGTTGAGCACCCCCAGGAACATGGCGGCCGCGATGATCACACCGGCCATGGAGAGCGCATTCGGTGCGTGCCGGTTAAGCACCCCGGTCTGAGCCTCCTTGTTCTGGCAGTTCACCAGCATGGCCACGGTGGTGGCGATGAGGAAGGCCGGGGCCGGCGGCAGCAGGCCCGCCAGCAGCACGACCAGCACCGCGAGGATCAGCACGATGTTGATCACCGTCACCGCCCTGCCAGTGCGGAAGGACAGGCCGATCTCCGCCTGCTGTTGGCGCTGGTTCTCTGCGAAGTTGGCGGCCATCTTCTCGACGTCGATGTTGGCCGGGCTTGGGGTATCTGCCCCGGCAGCAACCGTCTGCGCGCTGCGCTTGCGGGCGCGGCGCAGCTCGAGGACGCCGAGGACCCCGGCCACTGCGAACACTCCGAGCAGCGCGATGCCCTGGGCTGGCAGCAGGTGGATCCAAATATCGTGCGGGTCCTGTGCGATGACCGAGCCCGCGCGCCCCACCGGGCCTGCCCACGGGACCATGTTCATCACCGACGCCGCCAGCGCGACGATCATCAGCAGTGTGTAGCGGCTCATGTGCATCGCCTTATATAGCGGCAGCAACGCGGGAATCGTCAGCAGGAAGGTCGTCGAGCCAGAGCCGTCGAGGTGGGCGACCACGCCAATGGCCGCGGTTCCCAGCGTGATGAAGACAGGATTACCCCTGGTGCCCTTGATCAGCGCTCGAATCACGGGCGTGAACAGCCCGACGTCCTGCATGATTCCGAAGAAGATGATCGCGAAGATGAACATCACGACCACACTCATGACGGATTTCAGCCCGTCGCTGAAGAAGTCGGAGAGTTCCTCAAAGCTATAGCCCAGGATCAGGGCTCCGATCGCTGGGATGAGGGCCATGGGCACGATCGGACTCACCTTGCCGCGAATCAGAATTGCGACGGTGAGGAAGATGATGGCGAGCCCAGCGATGGTGAGCCCGAGGGCTGACTGCATGCCCACGTCCTTTCCAGTGAGGGGTGGCGCGCCTTCAGCGCGCCTATGTCGTGCGTCACATTGTGGCAGACACCCCAAACTGGAGCACAATCATCGAGCGCACGAGTATTTTTGCGCTCGATATAAAAGCTGGGTTAGGACTTCTTCCGGCCCGTCACCGCCAATACGATGGCTGCCAGCAGGGCGATGATCCCTACCCCGGCGGCTCCGATCATGGGCCAGCTCATCCCATCGTCTTCCTGCTCTGCGGCCACATTCTTGGCATCTGCAGCGCCGTCATCCTGCTCTTCGCCCAGATCCTTGTCGAAGGAGGCAAACTCCGGCGCCCCCTCGCCAGCCTTGTCCAGGACCTCCACGGTCATCGTGCCTTTGGCCTCCCCGTGCTTATCGGCCGTGTCCTCCCGCTCGCCGCCCGAGACGATGATGAAGTAGCGGCCCGGCAGCGAGTTCTCGTTCGGGTAGATCTCACCGCTGTTCTTGTAACGGATCGGGTAAGTCCGGGCCTTGAGGCTGACGCTCTTGCCGCTGCCGAAGTCCGAGCTATCAGTGTCGTTAACGAGGGCATCGCTTCCGAAGGGAGAAAGCACCCTCGTGTTCCATGCCATGAAGCGCTTCTGCACCGTTTCCAGGTCGGTCTGCACCTGTACGTGCTGCCCCCAGTCCAGATCCACGGCGAACACCTGGCTTTCGCCCATCGTCACCGCGATGTTGTGGGCGCCAGGCTCGATGACCTTGGCGTTCCCGAAGGAGTCACCGCCGTAGGACGTGCCTTCCGGCGCCTTTTCTGCCTCCATTTCCTCCCATTCGGGTGCCTTGGCGGCTTCTGGCAGCTCGTCGAGGTTTTGGACCGCGCCACGCTCCTCCAAGTGGATCCGCACCGGGAGCTCGCCTTCGCCCTTGACCTCCGTGGTGACTTTCAGCAGCAGGTTGTCGGCGTCTTCGCACTCCCTGCTAGATAGGCTGGTGGCCAGCAGACCCTCGGGGCCGCTGCTGTGCCCATAGCCGGATTCTCGGGCGCATTTTTCTTCGCTGGTGGGATCGACCAGTTCGACGGTGATGGAGCCGTGTTCTTTGTCAGTTTCCGCCAGGCTCATCGCGGCACCTGCCCAGACCACGGAATCCTTGGCCTGCTTCGGCACGCGGTACCAGCGCGTCTCGTTGAAACCGAACTTGTCCAGGTAGGTTCCCGGCCTCATGTCGGGGGCCTCAGATCGGGAGTCCCCGCCGGTGATGGGGTCCCCGTCCAGTTGGAAGGCCTGGCCCGTGCGCATCGCAGCTTCCTCGATGGCTGTCTTGATCTCATCGGCGTTATCTGCCGAGTAGTACTTTCCGTTGCCCTTCTTCGCGATGCACTGCAGCTGATTGCGCGCCTTGCCATCCACGTTCATGCCCACCACATTGATGGTCACGTTGATGCCCTGCTTCTGAAGTTCATCGACGACGTCGCAGGGGTCCGGGACGCAGGTTTCCTCGCCGTCGGAGACCAGGACGATGGTGTTTTCTTCATCCTCCCCTGGCTTGCCGATGTCCTTGCCGGCTTCCTTCAGGGCATAAGAGATCGGGGTCCACCCGGCTGGGCTGTACCCCTCGATGGCCTTCGAGAGGTCCTCGCGATTCCCCGTCGCAATCGGGACCACCAGCTCGGAATCACGGCAGGATTCTTCGCTGCCTTTGTTCTTGTCATTCGCGCCGTACACCCGCAACCCCAGCTCGGTCTCCTCCGGTGTTGAATCGACCAGGGAGTTCAGGGCGTCCTTGGCTGCATCAATCCGGGTTTTCCCGCCGTCGATCTTCTCCGCCATCGACCCGGATGAGTCCATGACCAGGTGTACTCGCTGCTTCTTTGGCTTGTCGATATCGGCGTTGGCTACCCCAACGGGAACCGCTACAGCGAGGATCGCCCCCACCACAAACGCCAGAATGGCCCCAACTGAACGTCGTGCCCACATCTTAAAAAGTCCCCTCAACTCGAAGTGGTATTTACTGCTTCCCAAAGCTCTTAGGCACACTATGGACGGATATAAAAAAGCCGGTGCTCCGTCATAACGGGAAACACCGGCTTTTTATTTTTTAGCTGCGCTCAGGGCAGCTGATTGGATTCGGGAACCTTAACGGTTCTTGATCTCCTCGGTTGCCTGCGGGGCAACGTCGAAGAGGTCACCAACGATACCGAAGTCTGCGATCTCGAAGATCGATGCCTCGTCATCCTTGTTGACCGCAACGATGGTCTTGGAGGTCTGCATACCAGCCTTGTGCTGGATAGCACCGGAAATGCCCAGTGCGATGTACAGGTTCGGGGACACGGTGACACCGGTCTGGCCGACCTGGAACTTGCCCGGGTAGTAGTCCGCGTCGACTGCGGCACGGGATGCACCAACGGCACCGCCGAGCGCGTCGGCCAGTGGCTCGACAACGTCGGTGAAGCCCTCGGAGCCGCCCACGCCACGACCACCGGAGACGACGATCTTCGCCTCAGCCAGGTCCGGACGGTCGCCGGCCTCAGCCGGAGCGAAGCTGGTGATCTTCACAGCCGTCGGGCCAGCGCCCGGCAGCTCGACTGCCTGGATCTCACCGGCAGCGTCCTGCGGCTCCGGATCGATGGAGCCGGCCTGCCAGGTGAAGACCGGGGCCACGCCTGCGGCACCGGAGTCGACGATGTACTCGCCACCGAAGACCGGCTTCTTAGCGTTGCGCTCGGCATCGATCTCGGTGATGCCGTAGACCGCACCGGAGCCCACGCGTGCGGACACGCGGCCAGCAACCTCGTTGCCGGTAGCGGAAGCAGAGACCAGGACCGGAACCTGCAGGTGAGCGGCGAGCCCGGAGAGGGCGTCGACGGACGGGGTGATGAGCAGGGAGTCAGCCTCGTCGGACTCGGCAGCGTAGATGGTCTCCGCGCCAGCAGCAGCCAGCTCGGACTTCAGGCCCTCAGCGGTGCCCGGCTTGCCAACAACGACGGCGCCGACCTGGCCGAATACGCGACCAGCGGTGATGAGCTCGCGAGTGGTGTTCTGCAGCTCACCTTCAACGTGATCAACCAGTACCAATACGTTGGTCATGGATTTTCCTCTTTCCTAATGTGGCAGGGAATGTCGGGTTATGGAACGTGAAAAGCGGTGAGCTAAATCAGCTTTTCCTTGGCGAGGAACTCGACGAGCTTCTTGCCGCCGTCGCCCTCATCGGTGATCTTCTCACCGGCGGACTTCGGTGGCTTCGGCGTGACGCCAGCGACCGAAGAGGTTGCGTTGCCGCCGCCGACGTTCGCCGGGTCGACGCCGATGTCGGAGAGGCTGAGCTCCTTAATCTCCTTCTTCTTTGCGGCCATGATGCCCTTGAAGACGGCGAAGCGCGGGGTGTTGGCCTTCTCCGTGACGGAGACGATAGCCGGGGTCGGCGCCTCGAGGCCGAAGATGCCCTCCTCGGTGACGCGCTTACCGGTGACGGTGCCGCCCTCGACAGCCAGCTCCTCCATGTGGGTCAGAGCCGGGATCTGGCGGTACTCGGCCAGCAGGCCTGGAATGGCACCAGCAACACCGTCGGTGGAGGCGTTACCAGCGATGATGAGCTCAATGTCCTCGATCTGGTTGAGCGCGTTGCTCAGCGTCCAGGCGGTACCCAGGACGTCGGAGCCCTCGAGGCCCTCATCGGTGACCAGGATTGCCTCGTCGCAGCCCAGGGACAGTGCCTTGCGCAGCGCCTCGGTCGCGCGGGTCGGACCCACGGAGAGCACGATGACGTTGCGGGAGGAGTCTGCTTCCTTCAGCTGGAGTGCAGCCTCGACAGCGTTCTCGTTGATCTCATCGAGAACAGCGTCGGCGCTGTCACGGTCCAGACGGAAGTCGTCCTCACGGAGCTTGCGCTCGGAGTACGTATCCGGCACCTGCTTAACCAGAACAACGATGTTCGACATGCGTTGGCCTTTCGTGATTGCGTGTTGGTTTCCAGTTCAGCTTAGCTTGAAAAACGTGAGCTTCGCCACAACACATTAATATTTTTCTAGAACCACCCCGCCATGCGGGCTGGGCGTGTCACCGTCCGTTCTACCCAACCGGCACACCCCGCGCCCGCGCTTTGCGCCAACCGGCAGCGAATTCGCAGAATTAAGGCTTGTCGGGGGCTACCGCGCGGCAGATATAGGCCACCACCCCGCTGCTCACCCCGCCCCCGCGCTGCGTCGAATTCCGCTCCCCCAGCCGCGCGATGACGACCGTCGCCTCGCCCTTGCCCTTCAGCTTCAGCTTCGCGCGCAGCTGGTCGGGATTGATATCCGCCCCGCGCACGAGGATCTCCAGCTTGCCGACTCCTCGTTGCTGCAAAGTCTTGCGCAACTGCTTGACAGGCACGGTATCCAACACCTCGAAGGCCCGCATGCCCGCCGGGATGTGGTCCCCCGTGACATAAGCCAGGTTCGGGTCCACCAGCCACAGCCCCTCCCGGGCCGCGAAGTGGCGCACCAGCCCAGCGCGAATGATCGCTGCATCCGGTTCCATGATGTACCGGCCAGGCTGCCCCGCGCGTGCTGCGACGTCGTCTTCTGACAGCTCCGGCTCCCAGCTGGCCAGGGCGTCCACGCTGTCCCCCTGACTGCTGGTGCTGATCACCACAGCCCGGCGCGCCAACCCCTCGCTATCCCGGGCTTCCGGGGACACCAGCCCGGCGGTTAAGGCACAGGCCTCCTTGGCTTGCCCGTCCACGCTGATGACGTCCACCTGGCCGGCCCAGTCCTCGAGCTCGGCGAAGTCCACTCCCGGGGCGAGTTTCACCATCAACTCGTGGCCGGGATAGGTCGCGACCAGGCTGCTAACCGGGGGCTGCATGTCTTCGAGCCGGTGAATCCGCCCCGAGGAGTTGCGTCGAGCCGGGTCCGCAAGGATCACCGGCTTCTCCTCCGGTGTCCCTCCCCAGGGCTCGAGGGCATCGGCCACCCGCACCTCGACGCCCGGGCAGTTTGTGCGGGCCATCGCCACCCGAACCGGGTCAATGTCGGAGCCGCTGCACGTGAGCCCGGCATCCTTAAGCGCCACAAGCTCGGTCCCCACCGAACAAGTGACGTCACGAGCCGCCTCCACCCCCAGTGCTGCGAGGTGCCGAGCACGGAAGCGAGCCACGGTCAGCGGGGTGGACTGCTGGGCGGCGTCCTTATCGGTCCACCACCCGGCCGCGAGTTCCCCAGGTAGCTTCACCGCCACAATCCGGCGGGCTTCGACCAGCTCGGCCACTGCGCGGGCATGTTCACCCCAGGCTTTGCGCAACGCTGCCATATCGGACACCACGCTGCGCTGGCTGAGCTCAAGCTCGCCGGCCTGCGCGATGGCGGTGCCGGCGTCGGGAGAGGACTGGAGCCACTGAAGCTCCTCAAAGCTAAAAGACAACCGCGACCTACTGCAGATAGGAGCCCGGACGGTGCTCGAACGGGTGCTCCGGCAGCTCCGCCGGGTCCACCGCAAACTTCATCCCCGGGGCGAAGACGCGCTTCGGGCGACCGTACATCTTGGATTCCATGAGGTAGTACTCGGCCATATAGGGCTCGTCGATCGGCTCGTCCAGCACGGGGTCCACCGAAAGTCCCGACGAGAAGTCCATGACCTCGTCGACCGTGCGGAAGGTGCTCAGCAGCTTCAGCTGCGCCCACGTCGGGGGCATCAGGCTAATCTTCCGGGAACGCCACCCGTCGAGCAGCGTTGACGGGCGGAACCAGCCCGTGGACGTGGCCTCCCGCGTGTCCCCGGTCGTGTCCTGCCCCTCCGGCAGACGGGCGACGAAAAATGCCGTGTCGTAGCGGATCGGCTGCCCCTCTGGGGTCACCCAATTCGCCCAGGGGCGCAGCAGATCGGCCCGCAGGATCAGCTTGTGCCGGTCCATGAACGTAGAAAACGGGAGTAGGTGATTCTCCAGCTCCTGGCGCTCGTGCTGGAAGCGCGTGGTGTCCGCGACAATATCTCCGTCCTCATTGGAGGCCAGGAGCGTGCCTGCCTCCTCGAAGGTCTCGCGCACCGCGGCACACACGAGGGCGCGGGCAATCGCGGGATCCTTGCGCAGACGGTGGGCCCACCAACGAACGTCCGGGCCGGACCAGCGCACATCGGGCGAGTCCACCCCGTCGCCGTCGACGTCACCGGGCATATCGCGAGCATCCACCCCACCACCCGGGAAGACAGTCATCTCCGCGCAGAACGCCATGGTTGACGCGCGCTCCTGCACGTAGACCTCCGGGCCGGATAGCGTGTCACGCAGCAGAATGACCGTGGAGGCATGCCGTGGCTCTACCGGACCCAACTGCTCTGCAAATCCCATCTCGAGCCGGACCTCGCTTTCAACCTAAATCGGTACTTAAAAGACTCTAGCTAATCCCGCGCCCGGTGGGCTCCACCGCGACGAAGACGGCGGGCGAACCAGCGGCCGTCCTCCTGCTTAACCTCGATGGGCTGGTGGTAGGCCTTGGTGAGGTTCTCGCTGGTCATGATGTCGGTCAACAGGCCCTGGGCCACGATGTGGCCTTCGTCCAGCAGCATCCCGTGGGTGAATCCCGGCGGGATCTCCTCCACGTGGTGGGTGACCAACACGGTCGCCGGGGAATCCGGATCCATCGCGATCTGGCTGAGCAGCTCGATCAGATCTTCGCGGCCACCGAGGTCCAGCCCGGCACCCGGCTCATCGAGCAGCAACAGCTCCGGGTCGGTCATCAAGGCGCGCGCGATGAGGGTGCGCTTGCGCTCTCCCTCAGACAGCGTGCCCCACGTGCGGTCGGCCAGGTGATACGCCCCCACGACCTCGAGGGTGTTGACGGCCTGCTCGTAGTCCATCTCGTCGTAGGCCTCCCGCCACCGTCCCATGACGTCGTAGCCCGCGGAGATGACGATGTCCGAGACCACCTCGTCGTCCGGGATGCGGTGAGCCAGGGCAGAGCTGGACATTCCGACGGCGGTGCGGATGTCGCGGACGTCGGAGGAGCCCAATCGTTCGCCGATGATGTCCACAGTGCCGGTCGTCGGGAAAAGCTGCGCGCTGGCCAAGCGCATCAGGGAGGTCTTCCCGGCGCCGTTGGGCCCCATGATGACCCAGCGCTCGTCAAGCTCGACCTGCCAGTCCAGCTCGTGCAGGATCTCGTTGCCGCCCCGGCGCAGCGATACACCGCGCATGTCCAGGATCAGGTCCTCCGGCGCCGCCGGCTGGGTTTCCGGGGTGGAAATGACATTGCGTTGCATGGTGGTTCTCGTTACCTCAGGGGCTCGTGGGATCGGATCGGGTTACTCCGGCGGATAACCGCGGTTCTAGAACAGGGCGCTGGCCATGTTCGTGCGGGCCGCGATGACCTCCGGATCGGCGGCATCATAAAGCTCGAAGAGCTGCAGCAGCTGCTGCTTCGCGCGGTCCTTCTCCTCGCCCGCGGTGTGGCGCATCGCGGTGACGAGAACGTCGAAGCCCTGGGCCTTCTCACCGCGCAGGGCGAGCAGCTCGGCGGCGGCCATCGCGGCGTCGACGTCGCCCGGTTCTGCCGCGACCTTCTCCAGCGCCTGCTCCCCCGCCGCCGGATCCCCGGCGCGTTCCGCGAGGATGGCATTGGCACGTGCGGCCCGTGCCGTCGCCGCGAGCTCGGGGTCGGTGTTCGGGTCGGCGAGGATGGCGTCGTAGGCGGCGATCGCTTCCTGGATCTGCCCCTGTTCAATGAGGGACGCAGCCTCATCGAGGCGGGAGTCCTGTTCTTCAGCGGCGGCCCCCGAATCCGCAGGCAGGCCCGGCAGCTTACCGTCGACGGCCTGGATCACCGACTCCAGCCACTGCTCCACCTGCTCCTGCGGCTGGGCTCCCTGGAAGGACGTCGCTGGGCGGCCAGCCACCAGGGCGAGCACCGTGGGCACGCCGCGTACCCCGAGCGCCTGGGCCATCTCCGGCACCGCATCGGCGTCGATGTAGCGGAATACCCACTTCAGCTGCTCCTGCGGCACATCCGGGATCTCCACCAGGCGGGCGAAGAAGTTCTTCAGCTCTGCGCTGGCCTCCGAGCGGGCACTACCCACCAGGAGGATCACCGGAACCTGGGTGGAGCGGACCACCAGGTCCTGCTCGAAGGATTCCGGGGTGACGTCCGCCGATCGGGCGACGTAGTCCACGCTCACTCCAGCTTCCGCTGCTTGCTGTGCGTGCTTCTCGCGCTGCACGGCCTGCTGCTTCACCGTCCCCAGGTCAATCGCCCCCGAAACAAAACGCTGCGGCGCCTGCGGCTGCCGAGGGGAGGATGGCTGCGCCTGCGGGGCGCCGCTCTGCGGACGAGAGGCCGGCTGGGAGGAAGGATCGTGCGGTACAGTCATGCCCTCCATAGTAACGGCTTCCGACCGCGGGGTGACCGCGCCCAATCCCCCGGCCGACTGGGACGCTTCGACCCCATGAGCACCGGGGCCTAGAACAGCCGAAACTCCGAATCATCGGTGCCACGCATCGCCGCATAGTCCAAGGTCACGCAGCGAATTCCCCGGTCTTCGGCCAGGGTGCGGGCCTGAGGCTTGATCTCCTGGGCGGCGAAGACACCAGTCACCGGGGCAAGCAGCTCGTCACGGTTGAGCAGCTCGACGTAACGGGTCAGCTGCTCGACTCCGTCGATGTTCCCGCGGCGCTTGATCTCCACAGCGACGGTCGCCCCCGTCGCATCCTTGGTGAGGATGTCCACCGGCCCGATGGGGGTCGGGTATTCGCGGCGCACCAGGGAGTAGCCCTCCCCCAGGATCTCGATCTGCTCGGCCAGCAGCTCCTGGAGGTGGGCCTCCACGCCGTCCTTCTGCAGCCCCGGGTCTTCGCCGAGGTCAAAGTTCTGGTCGGAGTGCACCGCGAAGAGCTGGATGCGCAGCTGCTCGCCCTTCGGATTCTCGACGACCCACAGGGCCTCGACGTCTTCGTCCTCCAGCTCAGGAAGTGTGAGGAAGGGGTCCTTGCCGTCTGTGGCCTCGGCGAGTACCTCCGCGCGGCGGTATTCCGTCGTCGTGCAGGGTGGGGTCATCCAGTTCAGGGGCTTATAGGCCCGGTCATCAGCATGGATGGAGACCGCACCGTCCGCCTTCACCATGATCAGGCGATCGGCGCGCGGCAGATGAGCTTCCAGTCGACCGACGTAGTCGACGGCACACGTGGCGATGATGAGACGCATTTTTCCAACGCTACCCCACGGCAGGCGGCAACGGGCTATTCATAGGGCGTCGTGGTCAGCACTCCGTGGTGGAGGTACAGGCGGCGATCGCAGAGCCGGTCGATGCCCAGGGGCAGTGTCTGGCGGATGGTCTTATCGGTGGTGACGTCGATACCCACCTGGACCTCCTCGCTATTCGTCTTACCCCTTCTCTCCAGACGGCGCGGTGGGCAGCTGGTCAGCTTGGTTTTCTTTGGCCAACGCAAAAACCCCGCCCGGGTAGCCCCGGTCGGGGTAGAAAACGATAAGAAGACTCAAGAGAATCGCGTCGTGCGCACCCAGCGCTCTGAAGGCGCGGACTCCAGCCAGGAGACGAAGGCGTTATCCCCCTGCTCGTCGATGGCGATCTCGTACTCCTCGCCACGGTGGGAAATCTTCATCACGTGGCAGTAGCCCTCGATGAAGGGGCGCTCCTTATCCACAATGTCCCGGCGGGACACCACGGTGGTTCCCAACCGGGTCAATACCAGGTCCGACCCGGGCCGCAGGCTGCGCAACTTGTACAGCCGAGCCGAGGTCCTCGAATAAACCAAAACCCCGTGTCGCCAGTGCCTTGCCTCCTCGGCGGGAAGCGCACGCAGCAGCACGGGGTAGCCTTCGCTCCGCAGGTAGAAGAAGCGCCACAGGATGACGCCAACGAGCAGCAGAAGAAGAACAATTCCCAAAAGCACAAGAATCGTGGTCAACGTTTCCGCCTCTTCGCCGTCGCATCATCCCGCCAACCCGGCGGGCAGGAAAACCAGGAGTGTTTCAAGGCTGCAATACCTTAAACAAAATTTAGCCCCATGCCTGGATATTAACAATTCCCTCCCACCGGTGGGCTGCCTTCCGCACTCAGCGGGAGAAAACCGCATCCTTAGGGCGAAAAGCACAAAGGCCACCCCGCGCGGGTCACCCCACGCGACGTGGCCTTTGGCCGGTAGTCCGAAAACCTCGGTCTACTTCTCCTTGGAACGCTTCACAGCGCGCAACTCGGACTCTGCGCGAGACTTCTCCTCCTCGGAGGACGCCTCACGCACCCGAGCCTCAGCATCAGCCTGGTCGACCTCATCGGCCCACACAGCGCTATCAGCGAGAACGGTGATCTTCTGGGTGGACACGGACAGGAACCCGCCCTGTACCGCGGCCACCAGCTTCTCACCCTCAGTGGTCCGGATGATCACGACGCCATTCTCGACCAGCTGGCCGAGCAGTGGCTCGTGACCTGGAAGCACGCCGATCTCGCCCTCGGTGGTCTCCGCGATGACGGCCGTTGCGGTGCCAGACCACAACGCCTTCTCCACAGCCACCAATTCAGCGGCAATCTCAGCCATGTGTGCTCCTCTTACTTGTCCGTGAGCTTCTTGTAGGCGGCCTCGACGTCATCCAGACCACCCAGGCCGTTGAAGGCCTGCTCTGGGTAAGCGTCGAACTCACCATCACAGATGCGCTCGAAGGCGTCGATGGTCTCCTCCAGTGGAACGAAGGAGCCCGGGATGCCCGTGAACTTCTCTGCGACGAAGAAGTTCTGGCCCAGGAAGCGCTCGATACGACGAGCACGCTGGACGGTGATCTTGTCCTCCTCAGACAGCTCGTCCATACCAAGGATGGCGATGATGTCCTGGAGCTCCTTGTTCTTCTGCAGGATGTTGATCACGCGCTGTGCAACCTCGTAGTGCTTCTCGCCGACGATGCCCGGCTCGAGGATACGAGAGGTGGAGGTCAGCGGGTTCACTGCCGGGTAAATACCCTTGGAAGCGATCGCACGGTCCAGCTCAGTGGTTGCATCGAGGTGGGCGAAGGTCGTCGCCGGTGCCGGGTCGGTGTAGTCATCGGCCGGCACGTAGACAGCCTGCAGGGAGGTAATGGACTTACCCTTAGTGGAGGTAATGCGCTCCTGCAGAACACCCATCTCGTCAGCCAGGGTCGGCTGGTAACCCACTGCGGACGGCATGCGGCCGAGCAGCGTGGAGACCTCAGAACCTGCCTGGGTGAAACGGAAGATGTTGTCGATGAACAGCAGCACGTCCTGGCCCTGAACATCGCGGAAGTACTCCGCCATGGTCAGACCGGACAGAGCCACGCGCATACGGACTCCCGGCGGCTCATCCATCTGGCCGAACACCAGGGCGGTGTCCTGGAGCACGCCCATCTCCTCCATCTCGAGGAAGAGGTCCGTACCCTCACGGGTACGCTCGCCGACGCCGGCGAACACGGAGGTACCGGAGAACTCGCGGGCGATACGGGTAATCATCTCCTGAATCAGGACGGTCTTACCCACACCTGCACCACCGAAGAGGCCAATCTTGCCACCCTTGACGTAAGGGGTCAGCAGGTCGATGACCTTAACGCCGGTCTCCAGGATCTCGGTCTTACCCTCGAGCTCGTCGAATGCCGGTGGCTCGCGGTGGATGCCCCACTGCTCGCCGTCGCGGCCGAGACCTGGCTCGTCCAGGCAGTCGCCCAGGGCGTTGAAGACGTGGCCCTTGACGACGTCGCCGACTGGCACGGAGATCGGCTTACCGGTGTCCTTGACCTCTGCACCGCGGACCAGGCCGTCGGTCGGGGCCATGGAGACGGTGCGCACCAGGTTGTCACCCAGGTGCTGTGCGACCTCCAGGGTAATGGTCTTCGCAACTGCCTCGAGGTCAACCTCGACGTGCAGTGCGTTGAATAGTGCTGGCTGCTGCCCACGCGGGAACTCCACGTCGACAACCGGGCCGATCACTCGAACGACGCGGCCGGCAGCAGTCGGTGCAGCAGAGTTCTGCTGCTCCTGAATTGCTGTAGTCATTATTAGTCACTCTCTCCGCTATCGCCGAGCGCAGACGCGCCACCGACGATCTCTGTGATTTCCTGGGTAATCTGCGCCTGGCGAGCCTGGTTTGCGATACGAGACAGGTTCTCCACCAGCTCGCTCGCGTTGTCCGTCGCCGCACTCATAGCGGTACGACGCGCGGCCGACTCGGAGGCTGCTGCTTCGAGCAGCGCGGCGAAGATGCCGCGGGATACGTACTGCGGAAGCAGGTTCGCGAGAAGCGTGTCTGCGTCCGGTTCGAAATCCACCTCAGCGGAGACCTGGTCTGCGGAGTCCGACACCATGTCGGAACCCAGCTCCATCTTCTCCTCTTCGACGACAGTCTTGATTGGCAGTAGGCGGTGTGCCTTTGGCACCTGGGAAAGCATCGAGTGGAACTCGGTGTAAACCATGTGGACCTCGTCGAAGCCCGGCACCTGGTCGCCCTCGGCGTTAACGCCGTCGACGACGTCGACAGTGCCCTCCGAACCGGCGAGGAAGCCGCCGATCAGGTGGTTACGCAGGTTCGCGGTTTCGGCGTAAACCGGGTCCTGAGAGTGCCCGGTCCACGCTCCACTGATGTCTTCGTTGCGGAAGTTGTAATAGGTCACGCCCTTGTTTCCAAGGATGTAGAGAACAACTTCCTTGCCCTCGTCCTCAAGCAGCTTGCGGAGCTCCGCAGTGGTCTTGAAGACGTTGTTGTTGTAGCCACCGCACATGCCACGGTCACTCGAAACCACGAGGATGGCTGCGCGCTTCGCATCCTTCGGCTCCCGGATCATCTTGTGATCCAGGGAGCTGGCGGACGCCAGACGCTCGATCACCTTGGTGATCTCGTGAGCGTAAGGCTGCGAAGCGTCGACGCGAGCCTGCGCCTTCGTGATCCTCGAGGTGGCGATAAGCTCCTGGGCCTTGGTGATCTTCTTGGTCGAGTTCACGGACTTGATACGTGACCTGAGTTCGCGAAGATTAGCCATGCGCTACCGCCTCCCTTCTTGTCCGTAGTTAGTCATGGTGCTTTGTCGATCCCTTTCCGCGGCCTTAAACGGTCTTGCGGGTAACGGTGATCTCGGACTGCTTAACTTCGTCCTGCTCCATGGCGCGAGCCTCCGGTTCCCGGATGATCGGGGTGCCGTCGGTGGTCTGGAAACCACGCTTGAACTCGCTGGTGGACTGCTTCAGCTGCGCCTGGGACTCCTCGGTGAACGGGGTGCCGCCAGCGATCTGGTCGAAGACGCCAGATGCGTTGGAGCGCAGGTGCTCGATCAGCTCAGCCTCGAAGCGACGGACATCCTCAACTGGGACGTCGTCGAACTCGCCCTCGCCGGCCAGCCAGATGGAGATCATCTGGTGCTCGACGGACTGCGGCGCGTGCTCGGTCTGCTTCAGCAGCTCGACGAGGCGCTCACCGCGCTCCAGCTGAGCCTTGGAAGCGTCATCCAGGTCGGATGCGAAGGCAGAGAATGCCTCCAGGTCGCGGTATGCGGCCAGGTCCAGACGCAGGTTACCGGACACCTTCTTCATGCCCTTGGTCTGTGCGTCACCACCGACACGAGAGACGGACACACCAACGTTAATTGCCGGGCGGACACCCTGGTTGAACAGGTCAGACTCAAGGAAGACCTGACCGTCGGTAATGGAAATAACGTTGGTCGGAATGAAGGCAGACACGTCGTTTGCCTTCGTCTCGATGATCGGCAGTGCGGTCAGGGAACCGCCACCCAGCTCGTCGTTCAGCTTTGCAGCACGCTCGAGAAGACGGGAGTGCAGGTAGAACACGTCACCTGGGTATGCCTCGCGGCCCGGCGGGCGGCGCAGCAGCAGGGAGATCGCGCGGTAGGCCTCAGCCTGCTTGGTCAGGTCATCGTAGATGACGAGGACGTGCTTGCCCTGGTACATCCAGTGCTGGCCGAGGGCTGCACCTGCGAACGGTGCGAGCCACTTGAAGCCTGCGGAGTCGGATGCCGGTGCGGCAACGATGGTGGTGTACTCCAGCGCGCCGTGCTCTTCCAGGGTCTGGCGGATCGACGCGATGGTCGAACCCTTCTGACCAATCGCAACGTAGATGCAGCGCACCTGCTTCGATGGGTCGCCGGACTCCCAGTTGTCACGCTGGTTGAGGATGGTGTCGATGCAGACGGAGGTCTTACCCGTCTTACGGTCACCAATGATCAGCTGGCGCTGACCGCGGCCAATCGGCGTCATTGCGTCGATAGCCTTGATGCCGGTCTGCATCGGCTCGTTCACTGGCTGACGCATCAGGACGGATGGAGCCTGCAGCTCAAGTGCGCGCTCCTCCGTGTCGGTGATGTCGCCAAGGCCGTCGATCGGCTCACCCAGTGGGTTGATAACGCGGCCGAGGAAGTTCTCCCCGACCGGAATGGAAAGGACTTCTCCGGTCCGCTTTACCTCGTCGCCCTCTTTAAGGGTCTCGTAGTTGCCCAGGACCACGACGCCGACAGAGTCGGTGTCCAGGTTCTGTGCGACGCCAATGACGCCGCCTGGGAACTCGAGCAGCTCGTTAGCCATCACCGATGGCATGCCGCTCACGTTGGCAATGCCGTCGGCTGCCGTCGTGACCACGCCGACCTCCTCGCGGGAGGCCTCCGGGGAGTAGCTCGAGGTGTAGTTCGCAA
Organism: Corynebacterium sp. MSK039; assembly: GCF_030232315.1. Taxonomy (NCBI): domain Bacteria; kingdom Bacillati; phylum Actinomycetota; class Actinomycetes; order Mycobacteriales; family Corynebacteriaceae; genus Corynebacterium; species Corynebacterium sp. MSK039. Next base: position 309,702 of record NZ_JASPJL010000002.1, on the reverse strand, counting down.
TCGCGCTACGGATCTCATCGGAGGAGATCGTCAGCTCCGCCATGTTTTTCCTGCTCTCGGTTTCGTGTTCCAGCAATTCGTGTTCTCGCTTGGTCGGTCGTTATGCGAGGGAACGACGCATGCGCTCCAGCTTGCCAGCTGTGCTTCCGTCGATCACTTCGTCGCCGACCCGGACTACGGCACCGCCGAGGAGGCTGGAGTCAACCTCAGTGTGAACCGCAATCTTGCGACCATAAATCTTGTGCAACTTCTCGGAGAGGCTTGCCTTCTGCTCCTCGGACAGCGGGCCGGCGCTGGTAACGCGCGCGACCTCGTAGCCGTTGAGGGAAGCTGCCTCCTGGCACAGGTCATCCAACAGCTCGACCGGCGCCTTGCGGGCGCGACCGACTGCCTGCAGGGACAGAGCTTCAGTCACCGAGGAGACCTTGCCGTAGATGACCTTCGCGAGAAGATCACGGCGGTCGTCCACAGCTGCTGCTCGATCGGAGAGCAGAAGCTCGAGCTCGGACTCGCGCTCGAGGATGCGGGCGAGGGAGAACAGCTCTTCCTCGACGCGCTCGAGCTGGCCCTGGGCCTCAGCCGAACGAAGCAGTGCTCGGCGGCCGAGACGCTCCAGGCCGGTCCGGAAGTCCTGCGAGTTTGACCAGTTTTGGGATACCGCAGCGGACACGATCTCTTCAGTAGAGGCCGTGACCTTGCCGGACAGCAGGGTCTTGACGAGTTCGACACGCTGTTCCGGGGTTGCAGCGGCGTCGACCATTGCGACGCGCAGGCTGCGCTCCTGATCCAGGACGTCGACGACATCGAAAAGCTCGGTGCCGGTCGTTGCTCCGTTGCCTACTGCGTTATCAGACTCCTTCAGACCCTGGTCCAAGGTCTTGATGAGTCGCTCAAATGCCTCGCGGCTCGCTGCGTGCATACCGATCACTTCCCAGCGGTGCCGACGTTGTCCAGCCCGGCGAGGAAGTTGTCGATGGTGCCCGAACGCTTGACGTCATCGTTCAGCTGCTCGCCCAGCAGGCGCTCAGCCAGGTTGATGGAGTTCTCCCCCATCTCCTTGCGAAGGTCAGCAACGACGGAAGCGCGGTTGGCCTCCAGCTGCTTGTTACCAGCCTCAACGATGCGGTTGGACTCCTCGGTTGCCTGCGTCTTCATGTCAGCGATGATCTTCTGCCCCTGGGAGCGAGCATCATCACGGATCTGAGCCGCTTCGGTGCGTGCCTCTGCGAGCTGCTTGTTGTACTTCTCGAGGGCTTCCTGAGCCTCGGCCTTGGCGGCCTCGGCACGCTGAATGCCACCCTCGATTTTGTCCTCACGCTGAGTCAGCACTTCCTGGAACTTCGGAAGGACGACCTTCGCGAAGACAAACAGGATGACGGCAAACGGGATAATGGACCAGACGATGTCATAAAGCGGTGGAATGAGCGGGTTAATCGGCTCTTCCAACGGCAGCGTCTCAGCTGCCAAGAAAAAGGTGTTCGTCATAGTCTCCAGCTTTCGCTTTAGTGCGTTGTTCTTGAAAGTCCTAAGTTTTTAAAACTTTTTCTCACGATCGGTGCCGGTTCGCTGGCTCCTCGCGGGGAGGAGCCTTGAGAACCCGAGCAATCCCCGACCGCTTCTTGAGCGGACTGTCTTAGAACAGGAAGCCGGCGACGAAACCAATCAGGGCCAGGGCCTCAGCGAACGCGATACCCAGGAACATGGTGGTGCGCAGCTGGCCAGCCATCTCCGGCTGACGTGCCATAGCCTCAGCGGTCTTGCCTGCGACGTTACCCACACCGATTGCAGAACCGATTGCTGCGAGGCCGTAGCCGATGGTGCCGAAGCCCTCGAACTTGGTGACAGTGTCCTGAGCCAGGAAGAGGATGTCGTTCATTTGGTTTCCATTACCTTTCTGGTGACCGATCTTCCCGCTTGTTGCGGGTGGTTTGTGGCGATCGGTTCAGTTGTTCAGATTTCAGAGTTACTAACCGGGGTTAGTGTGCGTCCGCGTGCAAGCTCAGCTCGATGTACACAGCCGTCAGCAGGGCGAAGATGTACGCCTGCAGGAAGACGATCATGAGCTCGAAGAGCGAGAATGCGATCGCGAAGACCATCGTGCCGCCAGCCACCAACGACCAGCCGTTCAGCTGCCAGAAGAAGAAGTTCGTGGCGCTGAAAAGCATGACGAGGATGATGTGACCGGCCAGCATGTTGGCCATAAGACGAATGGTCAGGGTTACCGGACGGAGGATGAAGGTCGAGAAGAATTCGATCGGTACAACAATGAAGTGGATGAAGGTCGGCAGGCCAGGAATGACCAGCGAGGACTTCATGTACTTACCGAACCCGTAACGCTTCACACCCGCGTAGATAAACACCACATATGCCACAAGCGCCAGTACCAGCGGGAGGCCGACACGGGCGCTTGGGGAGATGTTCAGGAACGGGATGAGGGTCGGCAGGTTCGCAGCCACGACAGTGAAGAAGATTGCCGCAATCACCGGCAGGAACCGGCGACCTTCCTTCTTGCCTAGAATTTCCTCCGCGATGTGGATCCGCACGAAGTCCAGAGCGATTTCGCCAACGTTCTGGATACCGCGGGGAACCAGCTTCGGCTTGCGCATAGCGATCAGGAAGAAGATCACCACGATGGCGATCATCAGGATACGCACGAGCATGAGACGGTCGAGGGCGAAGATATCGCCCGCGAAACCGGTCAGCCACAGCTGATTTGGATCCACCTGCCCCGGGAAGAATTCGTGCTCCAATGAAGGGGGATGAAACTCACCCTTCATTGCCAAGGTTGTTACACTCAGCGTTCTCTCCCGTGATTGGGCCGCGTGAACTTTTAGAAAAGTTAGGCGGTGCGATGGAGGTCTATTTCTTGGTATTACCTCTCCCCCAGGACTCCGTCGCACGTCCATGAGGGTGGGTCGGTGCCGAATTACGCTGCCTTTGTGGCAAAACGCCCAGCAGCCCAGTTGGCCCGCTACGACTCTACCAGGAAACCCCCAAGAAACCATAAGCGAAACCCCACAGGTTGTGATCACATTCACCTGTGGGGTTTCGCTTATTCCCGCTGCGCCGGATTACCGTTCCGAACAGCCCCCTTCCGCCGCGTGCCGACGGCTGGATTCGCGGCCTATTTCTCGGGGATATACATCAGCTTCGTGCGTGTAATTGCCATGATCTCCGAGCCGAGCATCGCCACGAGCACCAGAATGATCGTCACCCCGAGTGCAGTGTTGTCATAGAAGGTTTTGTCTTTAATCACGATCAACACAACCAGCAGCAGCGCCGCCTTGAGGAGCCAGGACCCCAGCACCGCCCCCAGGGTGACCTGCGGGGAGGAGTTGGCAGTCACCAGCACCACGCCGATCGTCATCAGCAGGAAGCCACCACCGATAGCCGCGCCGATGAGTGCGCCATAGATCCCCGGAAGGTCACGGGTCGCGCCCCACAGGGCCAGCGAGAACACCGTCACCGCAGCCAACGCGATGAGACCTCCCCGGGCGGCACGGATCAGCGGACGGCGGGAATCACCGACGTCCGGGTCGTCCTCAACGGGAGGCAGCGGGGACTGCGCAGCTTGAGCGTCGGACACCCCGGGCTGGTCTGGCTGGCGGTCATTGTGACCTGCAAAATCTTCACTCACGTCGGATTACTCTATCTTCCGCTTCCCCAGATTTCCACAACGGGATCGCCGTGCTCACCACGGCCACGAGCAGCAGCACCCCGACCAGGATCGCGGTCAAGTTCGTTGGCAAGACCGTGGAACCCACCGCGCTGAACGCCGCCACCCCGACCCAGGTATAAAGCACCAGGACAACCTGCTTTTGGGTGTGCCCCAGCCGCAGCAGGCGGTGATGCAGGTGCTTCTTATCCGGCGCGAACGGGCTCTTGCCAGCCGCCACGCGTCGCACCACAGCGAGCACGAGATCCAACAGCGGGATGAACAGCGCAGCCAGCACCACGATCACGGGAGACAGCAGCGCGAACATGTCCGCCACACCGTAGAGCGAAAGGTTAATGCGTCCGGAGGCCGACACGCAGGCGGCCGAGAGCAGCGTGCCGATGAGCATGGACCCGGAGTCTCCCATGAAAATCCGCGCGGGTGAGAAATTATGCGGCAGAAAGCCCATGCACACCCCAGCGAGCACGGCAGAGATGATCGCCGGCGGGTACGCGGACACCGCCCCACCCTGGTCGTGCAGGATCGTCAGCGAGTAAATCAGCACGGTGCCTGCCGCAATCAGCCCCAGCCCGGCGGCCAGCCCATCCAAACCGTCGACGAAGTTCATCGCGTTGATGATCGTGACGGTGAGAAGAACGGTCAAGATCGTGGACTGGACTTGGTCAAGAATGAGGGTGGTTCCCGCCCCGCCTGGCCAGTAGATCAGATACCAACTCAGTCCCAGCAGGCTCATCAGCGTCGCCCCCACGACCTGTCCGCCGAGTTTGACCCACCAGGCGATGTCGCGCAGGTCGTCGAGGATACCGACGATGACGATCACGAAGGTCGAGGCCAGCACCGCCGTCATATCCGGTGTGACCGGCGGGAAACCACGATTCAAGGCAGGAAGCTGTGCTGCGGCGACGATCGCGAAGACCACGCCGGTAAACATCCCTATCCCACCCAAGCGAGGTGTGGGAACCGTGTGCACGTCGCGCTCCCGTGGCATGGCCATGGTGCCGTAGCGGACCATGAGGTAGCGCACACCGCCAGTGGTCAGGAAGGTCACGGTACAGCCGACCAGCAGCACGAGCGCCAGCTCACGCAGCGGCACGCCGGCACCGGCCACCGGCGTGAGTCCCTGAGCCACAAGCATCCTGTTAGCCCACCTTTAGGACTTCGAGCGCAGCTCGCTGGCTGGCATCTGAAGCACCTCGCCGATCTGCTCGGCGCTGATCGCGCCCTCGCGCAGGATGCGTGGGCGGTGGCCAGCCAGGTCAACGATCGTGGAGGGCTCCCCGATGGTCGCCTCCCCACCGTCCAAGTACACCGCCACGGAGTCCCCGAGCTGCTCCTCAGCCATGGCCACGGTGGTCGCCGGCGGCTGGCCGGAGACGTTCGCGCTGGAGACCGCCATCGGCCCCGTGCGCTGCAGCAGGTCGATGGCGATCGGGTGGTTCGGCATCCGCAGCATCACGGTGCCGCGGGTGTCCCCCAGGTTCCACGGCAGGCTCGGAGCCTGTGGCACGACCAGGGAAAGCCCACCGGGCCAAAATGCCTCGACCAGCCGGCGCAGGTGCGCGCTGAACTCTGCGACCAGCCCTTCGACGGTGTCCCAAGAACCGATCAGCACGGGCACCGGCATGTCCGGGCCGCGGTGCTTGGCCTGCAGCAGCGCCTCGACGGCGGCGTTATCGAAGGCATCGCAGCCGATGCCATAGAGCGTGTCTGTCGGCATGACGATCAACCGACCGCCCTTTACTGCGTTCTCCGCTGTGACTATGGCGCCTTCCCGGTCTCCGGGGTTTGTCGCGTCTACTCGCTGGGCCATGTGCTTCCTTCTCCCTTACGTGGGAATTGTGCGCTGTTTTCTTCTTCTTGAGTGTAGTGCCCCGCCCGGTGCCGCCCGCGCGGTGGCTGTTATTGGCTTGCCTGTGGCACAGTCGCTCGCCCGACGACGAAGCGGTCGCGGCCAGCAAAATCTTGTTTCTTCTCGACGTCGCTCAGTCCCGCGGCAATGAGGATCTCCCGGGTCTGATCCCCGGTGGCGTCGTCGTGTTCGACGGCGACTGGCGCCCCGGGGGCGGCGGCGCGCACGATCGCGGCGGCAACATGGGGCATGAGTTCGAGGCCGTCGTCGCCGGAGAAGACGGCAATCGCAGGGTCGGCCCCGGTCTCGACGTCCGTTCGGCTGCCGCTGGGGACGTAGGGCGGGTTCGCGACGACGAGCTGGGCGCGACCGGCAAGACCCAGGGCCTCGAGAAGTTCGAGGTCGCGGACGTCGCCTTCCACGAGGCGGACGTCCAGCTGCTCGCCGAGCAGACCCGCCCGGCGGAAGTATGTGAGATTCTCCTGCCCCAACTCCACGGCCGCCGGGTCCAGCTCGATGCCGGTCACCTCAATTGTGCGGAGCCAGCGGTAATCGGCGGGGCTGGACGTAGCCTGCCCGCGGAGGAACTCGGCGAGCTGCGCGGCCAGCGCCAGGCCGATTGTGCCGGGACCGGCGCACAGGTCCACGACGCGCACGACTCCGTCTGCGGGACGCAGGTTTGGCTCGGCGGCGGCGCGCTCAAGCCAGCCACGGATCTTCCCCAATGCGTACTCGGTGAGCAGCTCGGTTTCAGGCCGCGGGATGAAGCCGCGGGAATCGCTGTAGAGGTCGTAGCCGAAGAAGGGCGCGGCCCCCACGATGTGCTGCAGGGGCTCGCGACGCGTCCTGCGGGCCACCCACTCGGCAAAAATCGCTGGCTCCGGGTCGCCACCGGCTGAGAAGACTTCGGTCAGTCCGGCCGGGGTGCGCGGCGAATCCGCGTTACCCTCCCCGGCCAGGGCGTAAGCCATGAGCCAGCGAGCGTCGTTGAGCGGAGACGCCAGTCCGGCGTCGGAAAACTGCCGCGCAGCGGTGCGCACCGCCTCGCTGACGGTGGCCATTTAGGCCTCGGCCTCGAGGCGCTCGATGCGCTCGGCTTCCTTCAGAGCCGCGAAGAGGGACTCCAGGTCCCCGTCCAGCACGGAATCCAGGTTATTGGCCTTGTAACCGATGCGGTGATCGGAGACGCGCGACTCCGGGAAGTTATAAGTGCGGATGCGCTCGGAGCGATCCATGGTGCGGATCTGTGCCGCGCGGCCCTCCGCTGCCTCCGCCTCGGCCTCTTCTTCCTTCATCTGCTGCAGGCGAGCAGCCAGCACCTGCATCGCGCGGGCGCGGTTCTGGATCTGGGAGCGTTCCTTCTGGCAGGTCACGACCACGCCGGTCGGCAGGTGGGTGATGCGGACCGCGGAGTCGGTGGTGTTCACGCCCTGGCCGCCCTTACCGGAGGAACGGTAGACGTCAACGCGGATGTCCTTCTCGTCGATCTGGACGTCCTCGACCTCGTCCGGCTCCGGGTAGACCAGCACACCGGCGGCGGAGGTCTGGATGCGGCCCTGGGACTCGGTGACGGGCACGCGCTGCACGCGGTGGACGCCTCCCTCGAATTTGAAGTCGGCCCATGCGCCGTCGCGGGAGGGCTGCTTGGAGCGGATGGACATGGTCATGTCCTTGACCCCTCCCAGGTCGGTCTCGTTGAGGCCCAGGATCTCCGTGGCGAAGCCGTGACGCTCCGCGTAGCGCTGGTACATGCGCGCCAGCTCTCCAGCGAAGAGGGCCGCCTCCTCGCCACCGGCGCCGGACTTGATCTCCATGATGATGTCGTCGCCGTTCTTGGGGTCCCGCGGGGCGAGTAGATCGGTGAGCTTTTCCTGCAGCTCCTCGATCTCCGCCTCCAGGCGGGTGGCCTCCTCAGCGAACTCCGCATCCTCGCTGGCCATCTCGGCCGCGGCCTCGTGATCCTCCCGCGCAGTGTTCAGCCGCTCGTAGGTCTGGATCACCGGCTGGAGCTCCTGGAAGCGCTTGCCAACCCGGCGCGCCGCCTTCGGGTCATTGTGCAGCTCCGGGTCCGCCAGCTGGGCCTCCAGCCCCTGGTACTCCGAGAGGATGTCATCCATCACCGACGGGGTGTGGTCGAGCGCCGAATCCTTGCTCGAGTCTTTGCCTGCCTTGGACATGCTTTTAGTCTCTTCCTAATAGTCCTGGTCCACTGGTCAATGCTAGCCGGTTGGCGTGCGGACTAGTCATCCTCTTCATCCGCGAGCGGGGCGGAGCTGGCGATCTGGATCATGAAGTCCCGGTTCGTCTTGTTCTTCCGCAGCTGCTTGATGAGCAGGTCGATCGCGGCCTGCGGATCCAGGGCGGAGAGGATGCGACGCAGCTTGTGCATGACACGTGCCTCGTCCGGGCCGAGCAGAAGTTCGTCCTTGCGGGTGCCGGATGGGTTGACGTCCACGGCCGGGAACACGCGGCGCTCGGCGATCTTGCGGTCCAGCTTCAGCTCGGCGTTACCTGTGCCCTTGAACTCCTCGAAGATCACCGTGTCGCCAGCGGAGCCGGTCTCCACCATCGCGGTGGCGATGATGGTCAGGCTGCCGCCGTGCTCGATGTTGCGCGCAGCCCCCAGGAAGCGCTTCGGCGGGTACAGGGCGTTGGAGTCCACACCACCGGACAGGATGCGCCCGGAGGCCGGCGAGGAGTTGTTGTACGCACGGCCCAGTCGGGTGATGGAGTCGAGCAGGAGAACGACGTCCTTACCCTGCTCGACCAGGCGCTTCGCGCGCTCCACCGCGAGCTCCGCGACGGCGGTGTGCTCCTTCGGCGGGCGGTCGAACGTCGAAGCGATGACCTCGCCGTTAACGCTGCGCTGCATGTCCGTGACCTCCTCCGGCCGCTCGTCGACGAGGACGACCATGAGGTAGCACTCCGGGTTATTGGTGGAGATCGCGTTGGCGATGTCCTGCAGGATCGTGGTCTTACCGGCCTTCGGCGGGGAGACGATGAGCGCGCGCTGCCCCTTACCGATCGGCATGATCAGGTCGATCACGCGGGTGGTCAGCACCTTCGGGGTGGTCTCCAGGCGCAGGCGCTGATTCGGGTACAGCGGGGTCAGCTTGGAGAAGTCCGGGCGCTGCGCTGCCTGCTCTGGGGACAGGCCGTTGACTGTCTCTACGGAGTGCAGCGGGGTGAACTTCTGGCGGTTGCGGCCGCGGCCACCGCCCTGCTTTGCGTTCGGACGGATGGTGCCGACGATGGCGTCGCCGTGGCGCATGCCGTACTTGCGCACCGTGTTGATCGGGACGTACACGTCCGTCGGCCCCGCGTGGTAGCCAGTGGTGCGGATGAAGGCGGTGTTGGCGTCCGCGAAGTCGAGGATGCCCGCGACCGGGGCCTCCTGTGGCTCCGGCTTGTGGTCCTGTTGGTCCTTGCGGTTCTCGCCACCATCCTCGTGGTTTCCGCCATCGCCGTGGCCACCGTTGTTCCGGTGCCCGTTGTTGCGGTCGTGGCCCCGGTCTCCCCCACGGCGGTTGCGGCGGTTCCGGCGGTGACGACGCCGGCGCCCCTGGTGGTTATCGCCGCCATCGTTGTGACGGTTGTTGCGACGATCCTCCCGCTCGTTGCTGCCCGAGTTCTGTTCCTCCTGCTGGCCGGAGTTGTTCTCTGGTTCCTTGGAGGATGGGCGCCCGTCCTGCTGATCCTCGCGACGCTCGGCCTGCTTGCCTTCTCTGTGCTCGCTGCGCTCGCTGCGCTGCTCAGCCTTCTTCTCGGCCTTCTGTTCGGGCCGGTCGCTGGCTACAGCGCCGCCACCCTTGCCAGCGTTCTCGATGGCTGCCACGAGGTCTCCTTTGCGCAGTTTCGACGTTCCTTTGAGCCCCTGGGCCGCTGCAACTTGCCGCAGCTCGGCCAGCTTGAGGGAGGCCAGCCCATTGGCCTGACCCCGCTCGATGATGTCGGACAAGCTCACGAAAGTCCTTTCCGTCGCGCAGCATCCTTGGTCGACACCAGCCAGGACTATTGGCCAGTGCATCTCACGCGCTGCGCAGAATTTTCATTGATTTTGGCCGACGACACACGCCGGCCCAGGTGGCGGCCACTCAACAGATGCGCCAAGCAGGCAACAACCCGGAATTATTCTTGAGTATTAAAAGAAATTGCCCTCCCACGATCCCGCACATCTGGCAGACGCCCACTGCCTGGGGCCGGCCGGGGAATCGCGGTGGCGGTGCGGCTGCCGCGGGGCCAATAACAACCCGGCCCATGAAGCGGCGCTGGCGATTGAACGCCCCACACCCTGGAATCCTCCTGGGCCCCGGCTGTTCGCACGGCGCCCTCGAAGCAGCTGCAAGTGTAACACCCGGCGATAGCTCACACACTTTTAAACCCCGGCCTTGAGTCTCGTTCCCTGATGGCCAGGGTGCATCATCATCGGCCGAGGCTCCGGTTTGTTGAGATGGTGGCGTCATAAAGAATAAGCAACCGCAACCGCGGGCTAAGGTGGACGGCATGGAATCTACGATGCAGGAACGCCCCTTTTCCGTATCGCAAATCTTGACCTACGGCACCAACGCGCACCGCAACAGCACGGTGACCACGTACCTGGGAACCGAGCCTGAGGTCACGACCTTCAAGGAGATCGGGGCGCGCGTGGCTGCACTCGCGCACGCGCTTGCCGAGGATTTCGGCATCCGCATCGGCGACCGGGTGGCAACCCTGATGGTCAACCGCACCGAGCACCTCGAGGTGCTGCTAGCGGCCCCGTCGATGGGTGCAGTCTTCCAGCCGCTGAACCGGCAGCTCGCCGACGACCAGGTCATCCACACGATCAATCACGCCGAGGACCGCGTCATCGTCTGTGACGCGGTGGACGCCGACCGCCTAGTCGAGATGCTCCCCCACTGCCCCACCGTGGAGGGCATGATCCTCGTCGGGGCCAGCCCCGCGGATATCACCCGAATCCAGGACCGGATCACCCTCACCTTCGCCGAGGCTGACCCCGAGCGCCGGATCCACGTGGCCGACTACGAGCCGCTGCTGGATGAACGGCCTGCGATCTATGACTGGCCGGATCTGCCGGAAACCGCGCCGGCGGCGCTGTGCTACTCCACCGGCACGGCGGGGGCGCCGAAGGGCGTGGTGTACTCGCACCGCTCCCTGTGGCTGCACTCCCTGGGGCTGCGCACGGCCGATAGCTTCGGCATCCAGAACGACACCCCCTTCCTCCTGGGAGTGCCGATCTATCACGTCTTGAGCTGGGGCGTTCCGCTGGCCGCGTTCATGTCCGGCGCGCCGATGGTGATGACCGGGCACACCACGGATCCCGAGCACCTCGCGCACGTCATCGAGGACGCCATGCCCCGCCAGGCGCACGGAGCCTCGGCGGTGTGGATGAGCTTGATCGTCCACTACGAGAAGACTCCGCCGAGGCGCATGAGCCTGCAGACGATCTACTCCGGCGGCTCCCAGGTTCCCCCGGCTCTCATCGACGCCTGGGAGGCCCGCTACGGCGTGGACATGATCCACTGCTGGGGAATGACGGAAACCTCGCCGATCGGCACGGTCGCGCACCCGCCCGCCGGTGTTGCCGGCCAGGCGCGTGCCGCCTACCGCTACTCCCAGGGGCGCTTCCCCGTGGGACTGGAATACCGCATCGTCAACGACGCGGGTCGCGCCCTGGAATCCCACGACCGCAATGCCGGTGAGCTGCAGGTTCGCGGGAATACTGTCGCCGCCAGCTACTACGAGTCCCCCAGCCAGACCGGTGACGGTGCGGCCAGCGTCTTCCGGGGCGAGGCGGTGGACGATGGCTCCAGCCGCTTCACGGTCGACGGCTGGCTGCGCACCGGCGATATCGCCACCGTGACCCAGGACGGTTTCCTCGTCATCCACGACCGGAAGAACGACGTGATCCGCTCGGGTGGCGAGTGGATCTACTCCGCCTCCCTGGAGAACTACCTGCTGGCCCACCCCGGGGTAAACGAGGCGGCGGTCATCGGCATCCCGGACGATAAGTGGGGCCAGCGACCCCTGGCCGTCGTCGTCCTGGCCGCGGGCTACGAGCCGACTGAGGAAACCGCGACGGATATCCGCAACTCCATGCTGCCGCAGGTTCCCGCGTGGATGGCCCCGGAGAACTTCTGCTTCGTGGAGAACATCGAGCGCACGAGCGTGGAGAAGTTCGACAAGAAGGAGCTGCGCCGGCTGATGCGCCGTGGCGAGCTGGAGATCATGACCCTGCCGGATCCCAACGAAGAAGCTGAGTTCGGCGAGGACTAGTGGCTGCTACGGGCGTTGACAGCCCCACTAGAATGAGCCCCACGATGACTCAAAATTCCTCTGCTCCCCGCCCCCGCCAGCTGGTCGACTCCTTCGGTCGCGTGGCCCGGGATCTGCGGGTCAGCCTCACCGATCGCTGCAACCTGCGCTGCACCTACTGCATGCCGGCTGATGGCCTGGAGTGGCTGCCCACGGAGCACTCCTTAAGCGATGCGGAGGTCATCCGGCTGGTGCGCATCGGCGTGGAGACGCTGGGCATCCGGGCGGTGCGTTTCACGGGCGGCGAGCCGCTGCTGCGCAAGTCCCTGGAGGAACTGGTGGCGGCCACCGCCCAGCTGCGCACCGACGAGGGCCAGGTGCCGGGCATCGCCATCACGACGAATGCGCTCGGCCTGGACAAGCGGGCAGCCGGGCTTGCGGCGGCCGGCCTGAACCGCATCAATATCTCGCTGGACACCACGGATCCGCAGACCTTCGCGGCGCTCAGCCGGCGGGATCGGCACGAGGATGTCCTCCGCGGCATCGACGCTGCACTGGCGGCCGGGCTAAATCCCGTGAAAATCAACTCGGTCGTCCTGCCCGGCGAAAACGAGGACTCAGCCGCGGATTTGGTGCGCTTCTGCCTGCGCAGGGGCCTGCAGCTGCGCTTCATCGAGCAGATGCCCCTGGGGCCGCGCGGCCAGTGGACCCGGGAGGGCATGGTGACGGCCGATGCACTGCTCAAGCGGCTGGCAACCGAATTCACACTCACTCCCGCCACCGAGCCCCGCGGCTCCGCACCCGCCGAGCTGTGGGATGTCACCGACGGCGAGTATTCCGGGCAGGTGGGCATCATCGCGAGTGTGACCCACCCCTTCTGCGGGGCGTGCGACCGCACCCGACTGACCACCGACGGGGCGATTCGCTCCTGCCTGTTCTCCAAGGCAGCCGACGAGGTCTCCCTGCGGGACATGATGCGGCAGGGTGCACGCGACGAGGAGCTCGCCGATGCGTGGGCGGGCGCGATGGCACGCAAGAAGCCGGGCCATGGCATCGACGACCCCGGCTTCCTCCAGCCGGAGCGCACCATGAGCAAGATCGGCGGCTAGTGTGGCGGATCTCGTGTCCATCGCGCAGCACCGCGAGCGGGTGCTCGCGCTGGCTCAACCAAACGTGCTTTCCGGTGTACCGCTCGACCAGGCCTATGGGCACGTGCTGGCGGGCGAGGTTCACGCCATCCTGGCGAATCCGATCTTCGATAACTCCGCGATGGATGGCTTCGCGCTGCACGCGGCGGACGTGGCTGGCACAGGCCCCTGGGTGTTGCCGGTGGCCGGCGATATTCCCGCCGGCGCCCCGCGCATCGAGTGCCCGCCCGGTCACGTGGTCCGGGTCATGACGGGCGCCCCGGTGCCACCGGGAGCCGACATCCTCGTCGTCCCGGTGGAACAGACGGACGTCCCCGCCGGGCCATTAGAGCTGCCCGAGCAGATCACGGTGCGCACGGTGGATCTGCACCGCAGCCATATCCGCCCTGCTGGGGGCAAGCACCCCGCCGGGGCGGTCGTGGCTAAAGCGGGCACGCGGGTGGATGCGGGCACGCTCGCCGCGCTGACCTCGGCGGGGGTGCAGGCGGTGGACGTGTACGCCCGGCCCACCGTGGCGGTGATCTCCACCGGGGACGAGCTGGTGCCCTGGCCGGATGTCCCGGGTGCCTCCCAGCTGCCGGATTCCAACCTGCCGATGATCGCCGCCCTGGCCGTGGAACACGGTGCTGCCGAGGTGCGGCGGTTCCACAGCGGGGACCGCGGCAGAGGTTTGGCGGAGCTGCTGGACGAGGCGAGTGCGTGCGATGTCATCGTGACCACCGGCGGCATCAGCGCCGGAGCCTTCGACGTGGTGCGGGAGGTGGTGGGCCCGCGCGAGGGATCGTGGTTCGGCCCGGTCGCGCAGCGCCCCGGCACCCCACAAGGGGTGGCTTCCTGGGGTGAGGCCACGCTGGTCTGCCTGCCGGGGAATCCTGTGGCAGCCTACGTGTCCTTCCTGCTCTACGTGGCCCCGCTGCTGGCGATCCTGGGCACGGGCAACCGGGAGGCCCGGGCGTTTCGGCCGCTCCAGGCGGTGGCCGGCCCCGGTTTCGCTGCCCCGCGCAAGGGCCGCTCGCTGGTGGTTCCTGTCCGACTATCCGACGGCGACGACGCCCCGGTCGCGGTGCCGTTTTCTACGGGCTCGCATAATTCCAGCGACGTCACCGCGCTGACCGGCATCGATGGCTTCACGATCATTGAGCCCTCAAGCGAGGCCACCGCGGGTGGTGCGGCAGAACGCGGCGCGGCGAGGGCTGCAGCCCCGGCCGAGGGGGATCCGCTGCTCGTCCACCTGCTCGGCCGCGGAACAACCGGGCAATGAGTATGAGCAGGTTCGAACATGTCGCGCCCTAGAAGCAACAGCGAGCCCACGACCGTGAGCCCCAGCGCACCGGCACCGTCCCCCGGCGCGCCGGCACCATCCCCGGAATGCGTCTTCGCCAACCTCGGCATCGTGGTGCTGGCGGGCGGGAAGTCCACCCGCATGGGCGCCGATAAGGCCCAGGTCAAAGTGGACGGGCGCAGGCTCATCGACCGGCTGTGGGGGTCTCTGCCACCCAATTGTCCGCGGGTGGCTGTGGCACCTCAGAACCTGGGGGTGCCGACGGTCAGCGAAAGCCCTCCCTTCGGCGGACCGGTGGCGGGTATCGCGGCGGGGCTGCGGGAGCTGGATACCGAATGGGTGGCGGTGTTAGCCGTCGATGCCCCCGGCTCCGCCATGCTCCTGCCCCGGCTCGCCGAGGGCATCGGCGAGGCGGACTGCGCTGTGGTGGTCAACGCCGCGGGCTTCGACGAGCCGCTGTGTGCGCTCTGGCGCCGGGCCAGCCTGCTCACCGCGATAGCGCAAACCGGGGAACGCGACGTACCTGCCGGTGCCCTGCTGCGGGCCGCTCGGCAGGTGGTGCGGGTGCCGGGAACAGGCGCGGAGCGGGACTTCGATACCCCGGCGCAACTCGCGGAGCTAGGTGACGTCGAACTGGGTGACCAAGCTGAGTTGGGCGACACCGGACTTGGGTGACGTCCTACTGGTCTGAGACCGAGCTGGGCTCATCCACGCGGCCGGGCGCGGCCGAAAGCGAGCCGCCGAAAAAGACCCTATCCCCCGGCGAAAGGTGGCAGGACGTCCACGCGCTGCGCCCCGGCGAGCCCGGTCGCGCGCTCGGCCCGCTGGCCGTCCACGAGGAAGGTGCAGCGTTCCAGGATGTCGGCGAGGCTCAGGCCAGAGTCCGTGCGTCCGGTGTGCCGCGCTGCCGCATCGTCGAGCAGCTCGCCGAGGGTGTCGAAGGCCTCAGCGGGTTCCTCGCTGACTCCGGTGGCGGCGCGGGCGGCGGCGAAATAGTGGATACGCATGCGCTCCATGCTAGCCCGTCCCCGGGCGCTATCGGATCCAGCCCGAAATGCTGGGCCAGACAGCCAGGATGACCTTCAGGCAGTCCCGCATGCCGCCCGAGGACGAGGAGGCATTGACCACGAGTGTGCCGCCCGGCTCCCGAGAGCTCAGACCGATCACGCCACGCGACATCGAAGCCTTGGGCGTGTTCTTCAGCCCCTCCACGAGCACCTGGGTTTCCACAGTCTCCAGCCGGGTAGAGATGACCTTGAGGGTTTCCTCCGGGGTGAGGTTCCGCGGCCCCAGCCCCGTTCCGCCGCAGGTCAGCAACAGCGCCACCCCATCAGCGATTCCCTGCTCGAGCTCGCGCCGGATGGGCTCGGCCCCCTCGGGCACGACGATGAGGTCGGTGACGGTGAACCCGGCTTCCTGCAGCATCGCCGCGGCGTCCTGCCCAATGGTGTTCTCCCGCTCCCCGCCGGCGATGCGGTCGGAGACGACGACGATCTTCGCGCTCTGGCGCGGAGCCGGATTGTCGCGCGGGGCCGTGCTCTCGCGCGGAGCCGTGTTGTCGTGTGGGGTTGTACCGCTCATCTGTGCTCCTCATCTGCTGTTCGGCGCCGCCCGCAGAGACCACAAGAAACACCGTTTTCTGCCGGGCTGCCCTGGGCTACCGGATCCCATTTTAGGGCTACAGTGGGAGGTCGCCTGCGGGGTACGAATCCTCGCGACATTCGGCCGCACGTTAACCCCAAGGAGCATGAAGATTGTCCTCGCACTCCGTCGACGCTGCGGGCTCGCCGAGCACCAGCGAACGCTATAGCCGCCAGGTCACCCTCATGGGCCCGGAGGCCCAGGAGAAGCTGGCTGCCTCGCGGGTCGCGGTGATCGGAGCCGGTGGGCTGGGCTCCCCCGCGCTGCTGTACCTCGCCGCGGCGGGCATCGGTCACATCACGCTCATCGACGACGACACCGTGGAGCTATCCAACCTGCACCGCCAGGTGATCCACAGCTCTGCGGCTGCCGCTAACGGCGAGTCCAAGGCCCACTCCGCCCGCGCGCGGCTGACAGAGCTCAACCCCGATGTTCACATCGAGCCAGTTGTCGAGCGGCTGACCTGGGAGAACGCGCTGAGGGTCCTGGAGGGCGCGGACCTCGTCCTCGACGGGACGGATAACTTCGACACCCGGCACGTGGCCAGTCACGCGGCCGCCCGGCTGGGGATCCCGCACGTCTGGGCCTCGATCCTGGGCTATCAGGCGCAGCTATCGGTGTTCTGGGCAGGCCACGGGCCGATCTACGAGGACCTCTTCCCCACCCCGCCCGCGCCGGGCGCGGTGCCCTCCTGCTCGCAGGCGGGTGTCTTGGGGCCGCTGGTGGGCATCGTGGGCTCGGCGATGGCCCTGGAGGCCATCAAGTTCATCACGGGCGTGGGCCGCCCGCTGGTCGGCCGGCTCGCCTACTACGACAGCCTGACCGCTAGCTGGGAGGAGATCCCGGTGGCAGCCAACCCGGAGGTCACCGAGCAGGTGCGCACGGGCACTCCCCCGCATGGTCCGGTGGAGGTCACCGAGATTCCGCCCGGGAGCACGGTCATCGATGTGCGAGAGCCCAGGGAGTTTGCGGAATTCCACCTACCCGAGGCGATCAATGTGCCGCTGGCCGCGATCTTGGGCGGCTACACCCCGCCGGAGGTGGAAAACGGGGCGGTCGTGGTCTGCGCGCGCGGGGCTCGTTCCGCCCACGCGGTGGATGCGCTGGAGCGACGCGGCGTCACGGGGCTAGCCAGCCTGCGCGGCGGGCTGACCCGCTTCCGCTAGTTCGCGGTCAGCCGCTTAGGCGTCCTCGACGGTCACCGGCCCGGCCACCGTCAGTTCTTCGACGCGGATGCCACGATCGCGGGCCTCCTGCAGGAGTGCCTCCTCCACCGGCTCGGTGGACAACACCAGCACGGTCGGACCCGCCCCGGAGAGGAACGCCGGGTAGCCCTGGTTGCGCAGGCGGTTGACCCACTCGGAGGAGATCGGCAGCACCTCGGCGCGGAATGGCTGGTGCATCCGGTCCCGGGTACCCTCCCACAGCAGGCTCGGGTCCTTGGACAGAGCAACAAGCAGCACGCCGGTGCGGGACACGTTGAAGCGGGCGTCCAGGTGCGGAATATCGCTCGGCAACACGCGACGCACAGCCTCGGTGGAGGCGTGGGAATTCGGAATCAGCGCGGTGGCGCGGATATCCGGGTGCACCGTGACCGGGGCGGCGTGGTACGTCGGCTCGGTGCCGTCGACCGGGATGTTCGTCCAGGACACGACGGCGCTGCCGAGGACGGAGGCCGCGACGTTATCCGGGTGGCCCTCGAAGGTCGAGGCAAGCTGGATGATCGTGTCCGTGTCTAGGACGTCCCCGGCCAGCGCATTGGCCGCCACCACGCCCGAGACCGCGGCGGCGGCAGAGGAACCCAGGCCGCGGGACTGCGGGATGGAGTTATTGCAGCGCACCCGCAGGCCACGGGCAATGACGTCCGCCTTCTTCAGCCCGGCGCGGATGGCGCGGACGACCAGGTGTCGCTCGTCCAGCGGCACCTCGCCCTGCCCCTCGCCGGTGACCTCCACCTCGAGGCCGGAGTCGATGACCTCGACCTCGACGTGGTCGTAGATGCTCAAGGCCAGACCCAGCGAGTCGAATCCGGGGCCCAGGTTCGCGGAAGAACCCGGAACCTTGACCCGAACCTTGCGGCCGACGGGGATCTCAGTCGCCATTGCTGTTACTTACCTTCCATACGGATGACGGAGTGGACCTCGCGGACGGCGTCGAGCTCGTTGAGCGTGGCGACCGTCTCCTCCAGGTCCTTCTCGGTGGCGCTGTGGGTCACGACGACGAGGCGGGCGCCCAGGTCGTCCTTGTTCTCCTGGCGCACCGTCTTCAGGGAGACGTTGTGCTTAGAGAAGGCGTTGGAGATCTCGGCGAGCACGCCCACACGATCCTCCACCAGCATGTCAACGTGGTACCGGGTCACGACGTCTCCAAAATCAGCGATCGGAAGGGCGGCGTAGGTGGACTCGCGCGGACCGCGGCCACCATGAATGATGTTGCGGGCCACGGCGACGACGTCACCGAGGACGGCGGAGGCGGTCGGGCCACCGCCGGCGCCGTTGCCGTAGAACATCAGGCGACCGGCAGACTCGGCCTCGACGAAGATGGCGTTATAGGACTCGGAGACGCTGGCCAGCGGGTGGGACAGCGGGACGAGAGCCGGGTAGACGCGGGCGGAGACACCTGGGGTGCCGTCGGCCTGGGTGACGCGGTCGCACAGGGCGAGCAGTTTGATGGTGCAGCCTGCGGCGCGGGCGGCCTCGATGTCCTGGGTGGTGATGTTGCGGATTCCCTCAGTGTGGACATCCTCGCTGGAGACGCGGGAGTGGAAGGCCAGGGATGCCAGGATCGCGGCCTTGGAGGCGGCGTCGTGACCATCGACGTCTGCGGTCGGGTCAGCCTCGGCGTAGCCCAGCTCGGTGGCCTCGGCGAGCATCTCGTCGTAGCTGGCGCCGCGCTCGTACATTGCGTCGAGGATGAAGTTGGTGGTGCCGTTGACGATGCCCATGACGGATTCGATCTTGTCGCCAGCCAGGGAGCGCAGCAGCGGGCCGACGACCGGGATGGCCGCGGCGACGGCTGCCTCGAAGAAGAGGTCAGCGCCGGTGGACTCGGCGGCCTCGGAGAGCTCGCCGGAGTGGGCGGCGATGAGGGCCTTGTTCGCGGTGACCACGGACTTGCCGGCCTTCAGGGCCGCGTTGACGACCTGGCGTGGGTAGTCGATGCCGCCGATGACCTCGATCACGAGGTCGATGTCGTCGCGCTGCACCAGGGAGAGCGCGTCGTCCGTCAGCAGCTCGGGGTCGACTCCCTCGCGCGGGCGGGACAGGTCGGAGACCGCGACGCCGCGGACCTCCAGCGGCCCGCCGATGCGGGCGGCGAACTCGTCGGCACGTTCGTTGAGCAGTCGGTAAACCTCAGCACCGACTGTGCCCATGCCCAGCAGTGCAACACCAATGGTGGCGTCGAGTCCTTTACCCGGGCGGATGGTGGGCGCCGATGCGTCAGTCATGAGTTTTCTCCCAATGTTGTTGTTGGTTTTGTGCTCGCCTTTGGTGGCGTCGGTTAGCCATTCTAGCGAGCAGCAGAATGCCAAGTTGTGTATCGCTTAGGTCAGAGGTTAACCCACCTAGACCAAGCTGTCTAGTTTTATGTTTTGCGGGTGTGCCCCAGCGTTGCCGGGGCAGACCTTCCCTAGCCCTCGAGGGCCAAAATATCCTCCAGCCGCTCCCGGCGAATCATTACCCGGTCCTGGCCATCCGCCACGGTAATCACCGGCGGGCGCAGGAACATGTTGTAGCGGGAGGACATCGAGTAGCAGTACGCCCCCGTCGCCGCGATGGCCAACAGGTCGCCCGGCGCGACGTCGTCGGGAACCGGGACATCGTTGATCAGAATGTCGCCGGACTCGCAGTGGGAGCCGACGATGCGGGTCGGGACCAGCGTGCCAGCGACCTCGCGATTGACCACCCGGACGTCGTACTCCGCCTGGTAGAGGGCCGGACGGATGTTGTCGCTCATCCCGCCGTCGACGGAGATGTACCGGCGCACAGTGTGGTCGCTGGTCTCGACGTCCTTGACGGTGCCGACCCGGTAAATGGTCACCATGGCCGGGCCTGCGATCGCGCGCCCCGGCTCGACGTTGACGATCGGGGTCGGAACACCGACCTCCTCGGCCACCTCGGCGACCTTCGCGAGCAGGTTGCGTGCCACGGGGGCCACGTCAAGCGCCTCCTGGTCCGGGGTATACGCGATGCCATAGCCGCCGCCCAGGTCGAGGACGTTGAAATCCGCCCCCGTGGCTTCGTGGGATAGCAGCTGCTTCCACAGGCCCAGCAGGCGCTCGGCGGCGAGCACGAAGCCGTCGGCATCGAACACCTGGGAACCGACGTGGCAGTGCAGGCCGCGCAGGACCAGGCCATCGGCGGCGAGGCACTCCTCCGCTGCCTGCTTGGCCTTCCCGGAGGCCAGGGAGAAGCCGAACTTCTGGTCCTCGTGGGAGGTCGCGATGAACTCGTGGGTATCGACGTGCACGCCCGGGGTCACGCGCACCAGGACGTCCTGGGTGGTGCCCAGCTCGCGGGCCACGCGGGAGAGCTCGGCGATCTCCTGGAGCGAGTCGATGACGATGAGCTCCACGCCCGCCTCGACGGCGGCGCGCAGGAACTCTTCATTCTTGTTATTGCCGTGCACCGTGATGCGCTCGGCCGGGAAGTCGGCATGCAGGGCGATACGCAGCTCGCCGAGGCTCGCGACGTCCAGGCTCAGCCCTTCCTCGGCCACCCAGCGGCACACGGCCGTGGAGATGAAGGCCTTGGAGGCGTAGTGCACCCGCTCTCCCCCGCCGAAGGCCTCAGCCATCTCCCGGCAGCGGGAGCGGAAGTCGGCCTCGTCCATGACGAAGCTCGGGGTGCCGTGTGTGGCGGCGAGCTCGGGCAGGCTCACGCCGCCGATCGCCACCTCCCCGTTCTCTGCCCGGCGCGTGGTGCGTGGGAAGACGTGAGCCGGGATGAGGTTGAATTCCTCGGTGGTGGCGGTGCGCCGGCGTAGTGGTGTGGGTTGTTGTGCTGTGACCGGATCCATGCGGGTGTAGCCTTACATCCTTTCTGGTGCGGACACGCCGACCAGGCTCAGTGCGTTCTCCAGTACCTGGCGGGTGGCGGCGGCCAGGGCCAGGCGGGCGTGGAAGATCGGGGCTGCGTCCGCACCGGTCGGCTCGTCGGCCTTCGGCAGCACCTGGCAGGCGTCGTAGAAGCGGTGGAAATCCCCGGCCAGCTTCTCCGCGTAGTGGGCGATGCGGTGCGGTTCGCGCAGCTCAGCGGCCGTGCGGACCACCTTCGGGAACTCGCCCAGGGAACGGATCAGCGTGCCCTCGCGGTCGTGGGTCAGCAGCGAGAGATCGGCGCCGCCAAAGTCCACGCCCTGTTCGTCTGCCTTGCGCTGCAGGGAGCACAGGCGGGCGTGGGCGTACTGGACGTAGAACACCGGGTTCTCGTTGCTCTGGGAGGCCCACAGGTCCATGTCGATGTCCAGGGAGGAGTCCACCGAGGAGCGGATCAGCGCGTAGCGTGCCGCGTCCACGCCGATGGCCTCGACCAGGTCGTCGAGGGTGATGATGGTGCCGGCGCGCTTGGACATGCGCACGGCCTCGCCGTCGCGGACGAGGTTGACCATCTGGCCGATCATGACCTCCACCTGCTTCGGGTCGTACCCCAGTGCCGCTGCGGCGGCCTGCAGGCGTGCGATGTAGCCGTGGTGGTCCGCGCCCAGCATGTAGATGCACAGGTCGTGGCCGCGATTGATCTTGTCCGCGATGTAGGCGATGTCGCCGGCGATGTAGGCGGCGTTGCCGTCGGACTTGATGACGACGCGGTCCTTGTCGTCGCCGAAGTCGCTGGAGCGCAGCCACCAGGCACCGTCGGCTTCGTAGAGGTTGCCGTTGGACTTCAGCTCCTCGATGGCCTTATCCACCGCGCCGGATTCGAAGAGGGAGTTCTCGTGGAAGAAGACGTCGAACTCGGTGCCGAACTGCTTCAGCGTGGTCTTGATGTGGTCGAACATCAGCTCCACGCCCTGGGCGCGGAAGAGCTCCTGGGCATCCGCGTTGGAGAGCTCGCCCCAGGTCGGGTTCGCTTCGGCGACCTGGGCGGCGATGTCCTGGATGTACTGGCCACCGTAGCCGTCCTCCGGGGTGGGCTCGTTGCGCGCGGCAGCGAGCAGGGACTTCGCGAAGCGGTCGATCTGGCCGCCGTGGTCATTGAAGTAGTACTCGCGAGTCACCTCGCCACCCTGGGCGGCCAGCAGGCGGCCGAGCGAGTCGCCGACGGCGGCCCATCGGGTACCACCCAGGTGAATCGGACCGGTGGGGTTAGCAGAGACGAATTCCAGGTTGATCTTCGTGCCCTTGTAGGCATCTCCGCGGCCGAAGTCCTGGCCAGCGGCGAGAATGTTCTCCACGATCTTGCCCTGCGCGGCAGCGGCCAGGCGAATGTTGATGAATCCAGGGCCGGCGACGCTGGCCTCGTCGATCTCCGGGCTGGCGGCCAGCTTCTCAGCGAGCCACGTGCCCAGCTCGCGGGGGTTGGTTCCCGCCTTCTTGGCGGTCTGCATGGCGACGTTGGTGGCGTAGTCGCCATGCTCTGGGTTGCGCGGGCGCTCGACCGTCGGGTTATCGGGGACGACGGAGGCGTCCAGGCCACGCTCGGTGAGGACCTCGCGGGCGATGCGTGCAATGAATTCGGAAAGTTCTGCTGGAGTCACGACTAAAGACTTTATCAGCACGTAATGCGGGTTCGTCGCCCCCATCCGTCTGCGCGGGGCGCGCTGGCCGGTGGGGTGTTTTTGCCTCCCCTTGCACCCAGGGTGCTAGACTACCGATCTGATGCCTCCGTAGCTCAGGGGATAGAGCACTGGTTTCCGGTACCAGCGGTCGGACGTTCGAATCGTCTCGGGGGCACGTTTTATTGCCCGGGTGGCGGCGCACACAGTGCGCCCCACCTGGGCTTTTCATGCCGCAGGGGCTATTCCCCGCCGCGGCGCAGCTGAACCATGTCCACCTGCTTGGCGCCCACCACGCGGGAGAAGCGCTGCGCATCGCAGGTCAGCACGATGATCTGGTGCTGCTCGCCCAGTTGGGAGAGCACCACGTTCATGTCCCTGCTGCGCTGCGGGTCGCTGTAACCGAGGCTGTCGTCGATAATGATCGGCACTCCCCCGCCCCGGGCCACCAGCGATGCCACCGCGAGACGGGAAAGCAGATTGATCTGCTCCCTCGCGCCACCAGACAGGGAGGACACGTCGAGGGCCACGCCGTCGTCAATGCGGCGGCTGACCTGCAGGTCCTCGTCGAACTCGAACTGGACGCCCGGACCGTAGATGGTGCGAGCAAGGACGTGGAAGGCCTCGGACAGCGGGCGGGAGTAGCGACCCCGTAGCTCGGCACGAGCCTCATTCATCGTCTCCCACAGAAGCTGGGCGGCCTCCGCTCGGGCAGTGACGGCAGCTAGGGCGCGGGCGGCCCGTTCCGCCTCGGCTGCCGCTTCACGCTTGGCCTCCGCAGCGCCTTCGCGGCCAGCCAACTCGGTGCGCAGGCGGACGAGCTCCTGGCCGCGTTGCGTGGCGTTTTTCTGCAGCACCCCGAGGCCCGCCTTCTCACCGTTAAGGAGGCCCTCAAGCTGCTCGGCGGTGGCGGCGGACTCGTATTTCTCCTTCTCCTTATCCCGAATCGCGGCAGCCTCCACCAACGCGCTGTTCTGCACGGCGACGGCCTCCGCCAGCTGCTCGTCGCTGGCCTCTTCGCGCTGCTGCGCCAACTCGTCTTCTGCGGCCGCGAGCTGCTGCGCCTGCTGCGTAGCATTGAGTTCTGCCAGCTTGTGCTCCTGGAGGATCTGCGAGTGCTCCGTCGCATCCTTGGCCTGCTGAGCTGCGGTGTACCGCGCCTCGCTGCGCTCGAGGAACAGTTGTGCTGTTTCCAGATCGACCACGAGCCCCGCAAGCTCGCCGTTGTGCCCTGGGGCCTGCTCCCCCGCAGTCCGGGCCTCAGCGACCTGCGGCTCTGTGTCCTCCGTCGCTTCTCGCGACGAGTCCCGCGTTAACCGCGCGAGCTGTTCTTCCAGCTCGGGTTCAAGGCCGAATTCCTCGGCCCGCTCTGCATTCCCGCCCAGCTCCCGCCAGATATTGGCCGCGGCGCGAGCCCGGTCGGATAGCTTCTCACCTGCGGCGACCAGCTCCCGGCTGGACTGCTCCACACTGAACTGCAGGTCCTGGGAGCTGACGCCCCCGGTGATCCCGCGCAGCTCCAGCTGTGCCTCGTCGCGATCGTTTTCCAGGGCGCGCCGTTGCTGGGCCAGCCGGTGAGCGGCCTTCGTGTCCCCGTCCTCGATGCCGAGGGCCTTCGATGCCTGGGCGACCTGCTCCCGAGCACGGCTCACCGCGGTCTCCGTCTCGCTGGTGTCGCGGGCCGGAGTGACCGCAACGCGGTAGTCCCCGAGTGCGAACTGACGCGGGGAGCTCACCAGGGTGCGGTACCCCTCCGCCGTGAGTTCGACATCCTCCTCGCCGTCGCGCACCGTGCCAGCGGGACCGGTGATCTTCACTTCGGTGGCGATTGCCTCCTGCTGCGCGGTGGCCACGGCAAGCTGGGTGTTGGCGCTACTCAGCGCGTCCAGGGCCTGCTGGGTCGCCGGATTCTCCGCGAGCTTATTCTCAAGCTCCCGCAGCCTCTCCAGCGTCTTTTCTGCCTCCGCTGCGCGCTCGGCGACGTTCTTGTGGCTCTTCTCCGCCTCGCGATATTCGGCGCCCGCCTGCGCCCACGCAACGTAGCCTCGTGCGAATCGCTGCTGCTCGGCAGCGCTGGAGTATTCCGCTTTCAGCTTCCGCTGTTCTTCCTCGACCTTGGCCGCCTTCGTGGCGAGCTCATCGCGCCGCTCTTGTTCCTTCTCGAGCTCGGCTCGCTTGCCAGTCACCGCTTCAACCTGCTTCTTCCGCGCGTCATGGCGGTACTTCGCTAGATCGAGTGCCTGGTGCGCGTTCTTGACTTCGCGTTCGAAGCCCCGGAGTTTTTCCTGTGCCGCCCGGGCGGTCTGCAATTGTTCCTCGAGTTCCTCGACGGCCCGCTTCGCCTCGGGCAGCTCCGCCGCAGCCTGGCGCTCTTCCTCTTCCAGTTCCGTGATCGCCCGGATCTGCCGCTGTGCTCCGTCATAGATGTCGGTGGCTTCTGCTAGGGCCTGTTCTGCGGCCTCGCGCTCGTCACGGGCCTTCTGCAGCTCACCATTCTTCTTCACAGCCCCCTTGGCGGTGAAATAGCGATCGTATTCCTTCTCGATCGCCGCGAGCAGTTCCGCGGCCGTGGCGTCCACCTCGTGGCCGGTATCGGCCTCCGCGCTCTGGTCACTCTGTGCCGCCAGAACGGTGCTGAGGGATTGGATTCGGCCAGCGGAGAAAGCCTCCAGGCTCGCGCCCTGCTCCACTGTCAGCGCATCCAGCAGCGTGCGGTCCACCGTCTCGTTGAGGATCTCCGCGAAACGTTCCTCAGCCTCCCGGTCCACCAGGTTCTCCACAGCGGGCGCCGAGACATCGAGTGTGGCCGCGTGCCGGCCGGTGCCGAAGCTCTTCTCGATCCGCAGCCGGTAAGCCCCAATGCTCATCTCCGCGGCGACCGTGGGCTTGCCATTGCTGCCCACCGGCTTGAGCGCCATGACCTCCTGCTTGCGGGTCTTGGTGTTCACGCTCGTGTTGAGCAGGAGCTTCATGGCCGTGAGCAGGGTCGATTTTCCGGATTCGTTGCGCCCGTGCACCACGGTGACCCCGGAATCCGCCAGGTCGAGGTCGACGTGCGGCACTCCCGCGAAGTCGTCCAAGGTCAGGCGGTGGATGGCCAGGCCGGCCCCGGCGTTGTGCTGCTGTGAGTTAGTCATTGTCCTCGTCACCTAGCTTTCCTTGACCTGCACGCTGGCGGCCAAGCGGTAAAGGAGCTTCAGGGCATCCGTGGCTTGATCTCGAGTTCCTTGGGCCTGACGCTGGTCCTCGGCGAGTGCGAGCAGCTTCTCCATCGCGATTTCTGGGTAGCCCCGCAGCTGGAGGGCCCCACGCAGCTCCGACAGTTCCGGGGACACGTGCAGATCCATCAGCCGGGTGCGCTCGTAGAGCGCAGCGAAGCGAGGGCGCTGCTCAGCCAGCGCGGTCTCCAACCGGATGTCTGTCATCAGGTCGATGCTCCCCCGCAGCGCGTACTTGACCACGGTCGATCGCGGCTGCGGCAGGCTGGCCAGCTTCGCCAGGAAGTCCTCGGCGTCCTCTGGGGAGTTGATGTCCTCCGTCATCGCCAGGAAACGCCACTGGCCGATCTCAACCTGCTCCACTGCAACGGTCGCGGGCGCAGCCGGGTTCTCCGGGTCGATGCCGACCTCCACGACCAGCGCCTTACCCGAGTTGGACTCGCCACCGCCGTCGGGCTCCTTGAAGTCGGTGACCTCCGGAGCGCCGGAGTACCACACCACGCCACGGTCATCGAGGGGCATCGCGGAGTGCGTGTCCCCCAGGGCCACGTAGTCGACGACGCGCTGCCGGACGAGCTCGCTGAGCCGGGCGACGTCGATCACCGACGGATCCGCGACACTGTCCCGCGACTCCGTGTGCCCGTGACCAACCGCGATGCGGATTGTATTCCCTGCCGGCGACAAGTCTGCAAGCGCCCGGTACACCAGATCCTCGCTGGCCACCTTGCTCAGCAGCGGCGCGCCGATGATCTCCACGCCCTCGCGCAGTGGCCTTGGGGTCGAGTCCCGCAGGACAGTCACCTTCCCGCCATTGTCTGGGGACAGCTGCTGCAGGCTCGGCTGGTGGTAAATGCTCGCCGGGTTGAGCGGATCGTGATTGCCCGGCAGCAGGTAGACCGGAACCGGGGCGTTGCGCAGCACATCGAGGATCCGCGTCCAGGTCTTTTCCGCCAGGAGGTTGTCGTCGAAAACATCCCCGGCGACGACGATGGCCTCACACTTCCGGTCGGCAGCCACTGCGAAGAGCTTCTCCACGGCTGCCAGCCGCGCCTCGTCGAAGAGCCGCTGGTTATCCTCGCCGAGGAAGCGCCGCCCCATCCCGATCTGCCAATCGGAGGTGTGCAGGAAGCGCACCGAATGCGCACCCACGCCGGTATCGCGTGGCCGGGAAGACGCCGTTGTCAGCTGTGCATCGCTCATGTTCTTCACCTTGTCACTTCATCCTCGTGCCCGTCACCGGGCGGGCCCACGGGGTGGGGTCGAAACGCCCGGAGTCATCGGTGATCATCTCCAGGCACAATTCCAGTTCGTGCATCGTTTGCAGTTGATCAACGCTGGTCCAGCTCAGGCTGCGCAGAGCCCGCATCAAGGCATCGCGATCCCCGAGCTCCAGCCCGCTTTCCACGGGCGGCGCCGACCAGCTCACCCGGCGTTCCTCCGAGCCCCAGAACTCCGCCTGGTCGAGCACCTCCGGGGCCTGTTGGGCGGAGCCTCCCGAGTTCGGCTGGGTTGAACTGCTCTCCTGCTCCCCGGCGTGGCTGAGCTGGACGCTGCGCAGCGCCTCGGCTGCTTCGACCCCACGCCACTGCAGGATGGCTGCGGGATCGTGGTTAAAGGTATCCGCCAGCTGATAGGCCACGGCGACCGCGTGTTTACACACCGGCGCCCCATCCGGGCACGTGCAGCCCTCGAAGCGGATCTGGTCGGGCCGCAGCAGCATCGCGGCGAGATCCGTCGGGGGCGCGTCCCCGCGGATGATGGTGCGCAGGAGCGCTGGGTCGGCGGCGACCTCCGCGGCGATGAAGTCCCTTCTCTTCGCACTCAGCGCCGCCACCTTGATCACCACCTCAAAGGGCTGTGGTTGGGTGCCGGCGACTAACGCCACCACCGTGTTGGTGCTCAGCTCCATGCTCTGGACGTGGCCGCCCCAGTGATAATCCCGGCCTCGCTCCAGCCGACCGCGGTCGGTGGCGCCAGCGACGGCTTCCAGCAGCTGCGCCCCGGCCCAGCTTTCTGGGCCCAGCGGATCGGCAGGAATGGGAATCGACGGGCGCGGGGTGACTGCCTCCGCACGGCGGCGGGCCCCGAAATCCGCGAGGATGACGTTGCCTTCCCAGGTGGTCCGAGGAGTGTTCTTCCTACTCATCTGCTGCCTCCATCCGACTGGTTATCCGCTCCGGGAACCTTGGTAGCCACAGATGTAGCATCCGCAGCAGACACGTCCGAGGACTCTCGTAGCTGCCAGAGCTCGGCCAGGTCCTCGTCGCTCAGGCTCGCGATCCAGCCTTCGCCTTCACCCACAACGGCTCCCGCGAGGTCCCGCTTGCCGGTGATGATCTCATGGATGCGTTCGTCGAGGGTGCCCGCCGAGACAAATTTATACACATCGACGTCACGTTCCTGACCGATGCGATAGGCGCGGTCCGTCGCCTGGTCCTCCACCGCCGGATTCCACCAGCGGTCGATGTGAATCACCACGGAAGCCCTGGTCAGGGTGATTCCAGTACCTCCGGCGCGCACCGAAAGCAGCATGACCCCCGGACCGGTATCGCGCTGGAACTGCGCCACCAGCTCTGTGCGCCGCGACCTGCTCACTGAACCGTCGAGCTGAAGCACGGGCATCCCGTACTCGGCCTCGATCGCGGGTGCCAGCATCCGACCAAAGGAAGGGAACTGCGTGAATAGAAGCACCTTCTTGCCCTCCGCCACGGCCTGGCCGATGAGCTCGAAAATCCTTTCGATCTTCGGCGAGCGGTGCTTCCCGCCACGCAGGATCCCCGAGCCATCTCCCGCGAAGTGCGCGGGGTGGTTGCAGATCTGCTTGATCTTGACCAGGGAGGCCAGGATCAGGCCACGGCGGCTGGCAGATCCCTGCTCCAGGGCCTCCTCGACCTGCGCGATATAGGCCTGGTAGAGGCTTGCCTGTTCGGCGGACAGTGGCACGGTTTCCACGTGTTCCCGCTTTTCGGGCAGCGCCACCCCCACTGCAGGGTCTGTTTTGAGACGCCGGAGGATGAAAGGCTCCACGATCCGCTTGAGACGTTCGGTTGCGCCGACGTCCTGATAACGCTCGATGGGGATAGCAAGGCGGTTCTGGAACGCGGCGGCCGAGCCCAGAATCCCCGGATTCGCGAAGTCCATGAGGGCATAGAGGTCGGAGAGCCGGTTTTCGACCGGCGTGCCCGTGAGCGCAATGTGGTGATTGGCGGGGATCCCGCGCACGGCCTGGGACTGCTTCGTCGCGGGATTCTTGATGTTCTGCGCCTCGTCGGCGACCACGCGGCGCCACCGAATCTTCTGATAGCGCTCCGGGTTGCGGGCGACCGTCCCGTAGCTGGTGACGACGAGGTCCGCCTGTCGGGCATGCTCCGGGAACTCGGCGTCGGTCACCTTCCCGGCCCCGTGATCCACCAGCACGGAGAAGCCGTGGATGTGACGGGTGGCCTCCGATTGCCAGGCAGCCAGCACGGAGGTGGGCGCGACCACCAGGGTCGGTTCCATAGCTTCCGGGCCTGTGCCCTCCTCCGATGCATTCTCTTTTTCCCAGGCCAGCAGGGCCAGCACCTGCAGGGTCTTCCCCAGCCCCATGTCATCGGCAAGGATCGCCCCCAGGCCGTGCTCCGCCATCCACGCCAACCAGTTCACACCGCGGCGCTGGTGTTCGCGCAATTCGGTCAGCACCGTCGCTGGCAGCTCCACCTGCCGGGCGGGCGCGACCACGTTCTCACGGTCGAAGAGCTGACGCACCCAGCCGTCCATATCCACCCGGATGTTGTGGTCCGGGTCATCGCCCCCGTGAGCCTCGGCGGTGGCCTCCGCCTCCAGCAGCTCCGCCAGCGTGACCTCGCTGAGCTCCGCCGCGTCCTTCTCCGCCGCGTCCGTGAGCGCGCTGAGCCACCCTCGGGCCTTGCTCAGCGAGCTCTTGTCCAGGAAGACAAACTGCCCGTTGACCTGCACGATCTGGCGGGCAGAGCTGATGAGTTCCAGCTTGTCCGACTCCCCAACCGGGGTGCCGTCCACCGAGAGGTTCCATTCGAAGTCCAGGAGCTGGTCCATCCCGAGCTTCCCGGAACCCGGCCCGGAGCCCACCGCCTGAAATGTGGCCCCCACCTGCGTGGTCTTCGGTGCCCAAGCCCGTGGGATCATGACGGGAAAACCCGCCTCCTGCAGTCGACTAGCCTTGGTGTCCAGCAAATCCGCCACGTCGTCGAGGTCCACGCTGAACGCCAGCTGGCGGTCGAGGGCGGGGTCCCCGGTATAGGCAGCTTCCGGTGGGACCCAGCGGCCCACGGTTGCCCACCGGTCGACGGGGCCTAGGTGCCTTCCCAAGCGCGGCCATACCTTCGCCGCCTGGTGTAGCCGCTGCTGGATCTTGCGCGCCTGCTCATTGCCGGTGGTCGTGGTGTTGACCGGTTCGGCGGGTGCCCCGTCCACCGACAGTCCCACCTCCAGCCGCCAGGTGAATTGCTTCGCCGCATCATCGGCTGCCTGGTCCTGCTCGCGTTCCCGGTTGGCGGTGGAGCGGTCTTCCGCCAGGGACGACGACGCCACCGGCTCCCCAAGCTCCCTGGCATCAGCCGGATCCGTGAGCCGGAAGACCAGCTGGGTGGCTGCATCCCTAGCGCTGCTGCGCCACTCGTTGAGCGCGCTGACGGTGGCGGGTCCCGCCTTCGCGGTGGCCCGCCCGGCGAGGAGGTCGGTGACCAGCGGGCTGTGCAGCTCCTCGTAGTCCGGCGGCTGCGCGCGATCGGAGATCAGGCTCACGGCCATCCAATGCGCCCAGTCGTCGGCAGCATCCCCCACCATGTCCCCGTTGCCGTTGCGCGCCAGGACTCCGGGGAGTTGCGCCCGGAACTCATTGAGCACCGCGGAATGCTCCCCGGCGGTAGCCAGGGTGAAGCGAGGGTGCCACTGCTGATCCTGCCGCTCCATCCGAACCATGACCCGCCCTGCCTTCACGGTGGCTTCCACGTATTCGAATAGATCGATAAGGAAGATCACCTCGGGGCCCAGGCCCTCGCGAACCTCGGGATCGGTGGCGATCCGGCGCAGCTGCTCCATCAGCGCGATGGATTGTTCTGGCACCCACGCCGCAGTGGGGATAGCGAGGATGGTGGGCTTACCGCTCGGGGTGGAGACGAGCACCTGGCCTCGGGAGCGCAGCGGTTTAGCAGCCAGCACGGCGCGCAGCTCTGCGGGCCACTGCCCGTCGGGGATGTCCTCGGCGCGCATGACGATCTGGCGGCCGGCCACCTTTTCGGCCCACAGCTGCACGCCGCCCCCGGCGGGCACGAGCGCGTGCAGCAGAAAAGCATATCCCATAGTTATAAGGGTCTACCATGCCCCGCGGACACACCGAATCGGCGCACGTAGACTGCCCATTTTCCTCTCATTAAAGCCCAGCAACACGGCATTCTTTCGGTCTTTTTTCAGGATTTTGGCAGAAAAGCGTTGAGAATTCTGGCATCATGGCCATGCTCAAGTTTTAAATATTGACTTCGACTAACCATTCGGCCGGCTCTTCATCGGCCCCGGGTGGTCTTTCAGGAAGTCTCGACCCTACAAAGAAAGAGACATTCTGTATGACAGACCAAGCATGGTTCGTCACAGCAATGGTGATCTATCTGATCGCCATGATGTTCATTGGACTCCTCGGTTATAAGCAGACCGACGAGTACGAGGACTACATGCTGGGCGGCAGAAACCTTAACCCGTTCGTCGCAGCCCTGTCCGCTGGCGCCTCCGATATGTCCGGCTGGCTGCTGATGGGCCTTCCCGCCGCGATCTTCGTATCCGGCTTCTCTGAGCTCTGGGTGGCCATCGGCCTGCTGCTCGGTTGCGCACTCAACTGGTGGTTCACCGCACCACGCCTGCGCGCCTACACCGAGATCGCGGACAACTCCATCACCGTGCCGAGCTTCCTGGAGAACCGCTTCGAGGACAAGTCCCACGTGCTTCGCGTGGTCGCTGGCCTCGTGATCCTGCTGTTCTTCACCTTCTACGTGGCGTCCGGCATGGTCGCCGGTGGTCGCTACTTCGAGTCCACCTTTGACTCCTCTTACGCCGTCGGCATCGCCGTGATCGCCGGTGTGACCGTGATCTACACCTTCGTCGGTGGCTTCCTCGCTGTGTCCTACACGGACGCGGTGCAGGGCTGCATCATGTTCATCTCCCTGATCCTGGTGCCGATCTTCGCGGTTCTGCACATGGAGGACCCGAGCGCCATCTTCAGCTTCCAGACGGAGAACGCCTACGCTGCCTCCGGCCTGGAGCCGAACCCGAACTGGTTCTCCCTGGTCAACGGCGTGGGCTTCGTGACCATCATCTCTGGTCTGGCCTGGGGCCTGGGCTACTTCGGCCAGCCGCACATCATCGTGCGCTTCATGGCGCTGCGTACCCCGCGGTCTGCTCGCAAGGGCATGTTCTACGGCGTGACCTGGATGGGTCTGTCCATGATCGGTACCGTCTTCGTGGCGATCATCGGCCCGGCATTCTTCACCGAGAACCCGGACATCAAGATCGTCGACCAGATCAACTTCGAGACGATCTTCCTGGACATGGGCCAGATCCTGTTCCACCCGCTGATCGCTGGTCTGGTACTCACCGCAGTGCTGGCGGCCATCATGTCCACGATTTCTTCCCAGCTGCTGGTGGTCTCCTCCGCACTGATCGAGGACATCTACAAGGGCCTGTTCAACAAGAACGCTTCCGATCGCCTGCTGCAGGTTCTTTCCCGCTTCGCAGTTCTCGTCGTCGCCCTGCTGGCGGTGTTCATCGCGGCCAAGCCGGATTCCGGCGTGCTGAGCCTGGTCGAGTTCGCGTGGGCCGGCTTCGGTTCCGCATTCGGCCCGGTCATCATCGCCTCCCTGTACTGGCGTCGCCTGAACGCCCCGGGCGCGATCGCCGGCCTGGCTGCCGGTGCGATCGTCAGCTTCCTGTGGGGCGGCCTGGCTAACTTCGGCATCGCCGATAAGCCGTTCGGCCTCTACGAGATGATCCCGGGCGTGCTGGCCAACGTGGTCTTCATGGTCGGCGTGACCCTGATGACCAAGGAGCCTTCCGCGAAGGTTCTGGATGAGTTCGACAAGTCCATCGAGCTGAGCAACAAGGCCGATCGCCTCACCGAGAAGGAGTTCGTGGAGGAGGCCGCTAAGTAGCCCCTCCCCTCCCTGCGGAAAATTTTTCCGCAACCTCGGGAACCAAACGTCGCCTCGCGTTGTCTAAGACAACATGGGGCGACGTTTCTTTTTCTCTCTAGTCTTTCTCTCCGCCGTGGCTGGTCTGTTGTTTTTCACGACGTCGGTTCCGGTGCCAACTGGTTGGTTGCCTGGGGGCCGCTCTGTGGATCAGCGCGCGCAGGAGCTGGCCCGCCAGGCCCTGGCGCGGGTGGAGGTCGTGCCCCAGCGGATCCGAGTGGTGGGCTACGACCGCACCCGGTTTCTGCAGGGCTGGGCGCACAGCATCGCACCTGATGGCAGTTATTGCTCGACCCGTGAGCTGGTGCTGAACCTGAACTTCCCCACCGAACCCGCCAGCCCCTGCCCGCGGGCCACCGGCGAGGCATCCGATGAGTACTCCGCCGAACCGGTACGCCCGCAGGGCACGGATATCGACCACATTGTTCCACTCGCCGCGGCCTGGGATTTGGGGGCACACGCCTGGACAGCAGAGAAGCGTCATCGCTTCGCCAATGACTGGCACTACAACCTGGCGGTCACCGCCTCGGAGCTGAACCGGGAGAAGTCTGATGCGACGCTGGAGGCCTGGTTGCCGCCCAACCCTGCGGCCCGCTGCCCCTACGTGGCCCGGTACCTCGTGGTTGCGGCACGCTACGGGCTGGCGATCACCACCGGCGATGCTGCCGTGGCCCGGGAGGCCTGCCAGCTACCTCGCTGACCGGGGAGTTTGTGACTAGTCACGATTTTTTTGACAGAGTAGTTTGCATGGATCAATTTATTACTGCTCTCCACGTCATCGCCGCGATCCTCCTCATCGGACCGGTCGCGGTCGCTACCTCGGCATTCGCTCCGACCCTGCGCGCCGCGCAGTCCGGCTCCGCCAAGGCGGTGGGCTCCGTGGCAACCCTGGCTGGCATGACCCGCCGCTACGGCTACATCTCCCTGCTGGTTCCCGTGCTGGGGCTGGTCGCCTTCATGACGGTGGACGGCGCGATGCAAAACTACGCCTTCCACGCCGCCATCCTCACCTCTCTGGCAGCCTGGCTGGTCCTGCTGCTGGCGGTGATCCCGCAGCAGCGCCGCGGCCTGATCTCCGTTGACGGCCTGGACGAATCCGACACCCCGGCGAGCGAGGATGAGCTCGCCGCCATCCAGGGCGATGCTGCCAAGGGCCTGCCCGGCAAGGCTGCCATGTTCGGCGGCATCTTCAACTTGCTGTGGCTGGTCACCGCGATCCTGATGTTCGTCTAGGCACTGATTCCCGCAGCCACTCACATGCTGCGCGAAAGCCACATAGCCGTGGGGGCGAAAACTCGCTCCCACGGCTATTTTTTATTCCTCGCTTCGGCCACTGGGCCCGGCTGATCCCATGCAAAAACCCGGCTGACGTGGCTTCTTCCACGTCAGCCGGGTTTACAGGTTTCAGCTAGTAGCGTCCCCCGCGACGGTTATTGCCGCGGCCACCACGGCCCTCGAAACCACGGTCGTCCCGGTGGCGGCCGCCGCCACGGCGATCCCCACGGGAGTCCTCGAAGCGGTTGTGGTGCCCACGGCCACGCCCACGCCCACCGCGGTCGCGGTCGCGGTCGAAACGGCCACCGCCCCGGCGGTCGCCCCGGCCCCGGTCGTCGCGATAGCCACCGCGGCGGTCATCGCGGTCGCGGCGGTGGCCACGGTGAAAGCCCGGGCGCCCCTTCGGAGCGCCCGGGTCCGGCTCGATGTTGATCAGCTGACCGGACACGCGGGTCTGGTCGAGGGCCTCAAAGACCTGCTTCGGCAGATCCGCCGGCAGCTCCACCAGAGAGTGCTCGGAGAAGATGCTGATGCGGCCGAAGTCGCGGGAGTTCAACCCGCCCTCGTTGGCCAGGGCACCCACGATTGCGCCCGGGCGCACGCGCTGGCGGTGGCCGACGGAGAGGCGGTAGACCTCCATCTCGTTGCCGTTGCGGTCCGTGAACCGGGGGGCTGGCTTGTTGAAGCGCTCCTCGAAGGAGCGGTACGCCCCGCCACCACGGCGGTCGGCATCGCCGTAACGGTCGTCGCTGCGGCGCTTGTGCTCGCGGCGCGGAGCCTCCTCCATGAGGAACTTCTCCCCGCCCTGGGCCCCGGCTGCCAATGCCGCAGCGATGTCCTCCAGGGTGACCCCGTTGTCCTCCGCGTAGGTGGTCACCAGCTCGCGGAACACGGAGACCTGCGGATCCTCGAGGTTCTTGGTCAGCTCGCGGTTGAACTTCGCCTTGCGGGCCTCGTTGACCTGGTCAACGCTCGGCAGCTCGATCTCGTTGAGGCGGGACTTCGTCGCGCGCTCGATGGACTTCAGCATCCGGCGCTCACGCGGGGTCACGAACAGCACGGCGCGGCCGGAACGCCCCGCGCGCCCCGTGCGGCCGATGCGGTGCACATAGGACTCGGTGTCACGCGGAATGTCGTAGTTGAACACGTGCGTGATGCGCTCGACGTCCAGGCCACGAGCGGCGACGTCGGTGGCGACCAGGATGTCCAGGCGACCGTCCTTGAGCTGGTCCACGGTGCGTTCGCGCTGCGCCTGGGCGATATCGCCGTTGATGGCGGCAGCCTCGTAGCCCCGGGCGCGCAGGCGCTCCGCAAGCTCCTCGGTGTCGTTCTTGGTGCGGACGAACATGATCATCGCGTCGAAGTCGGTGACCTCGAGGATGCGGGTCAGCGCGTCCAGCTTCTCGCGGTGGTGCACGATCAGGTAGTCCTGCTCGATATTCTCCGCGGTGCGCTGGGTGGACTTGACCGTCACTTCCTGCGGCTCGTTGAGATAGCGCTTAGACAGGTGGCGGATCGCGGACGGCATCGTCGCCGAGAACAGCGCGACCTGCTTCTCCTCCGGGGTGTCCTCCAGGATGCGCTCCACGTCCTCCTGGAAGCCCATGTTCAGCATCTCGTCGGCTTCGTCGAGCACCATGAAGCGCAGCTCGGAGATGTCCAGGCTGCCCTTCTGCAGGTGATCGATCACGCGACCCGGGGTGCCGACGACGACGTGCGCGCCGCGGCGCAGGCCCGAGAGCTGCGCGCCATAAGGCTGGCCGCCGTAGATCGGCAAGATGTTGACCCCACCCATCTTCCCCGCGAAGTCCTCGAAGGACTCCGCGACCTGCAGCGCCAGCTCACGGGTCGGTGCCAGCACCAGGGCCTGCGGCTTGCGGGACTTCAGGTTCAGCCGGGACAGGATCGGCAGCGCAAAGGCGGCGGTCTTACCGGTACCGGTCTGCGCGAGGCCGACCACGTCCTCCCCTGCCATCAGCAGCGGGATGGTCTGCTCCTGGATTGGGGACGGCGAGGTGAATCCGACGGCACGGACGGCGTCGAGCACCTCCGGCGACAGACCCAGGTCACCGAAACCGGCACCGTCGTCGTCCTTGTCTTCCTTCGCGTTGTCTGCCTGCTCGTCGTCCTTCGCGACGGCGACGTCCTGGATGGACGCGGTCGGGGTGGTGTCGTTGTCGTTGTTGTTTTCTACGGTTTCCGCCTGCTGATCGGCCACAGTGTCCTCTGGGTTCTCGTTCTTGTTCTTCTCGTTGTTGAGATTGTCGGTCTTCCCAGAATCTTCTGCGCCCTCGGCTACAGCGGAGCCACCGGCGGATTCCATCGCGGAATCTTCGGTGTTCTCCCCCAACACATCAGAGATATTCAGCGGCGCATCGTTGACCGGCGCCTGCTGAGCCTCTTCCTGCAGATTGTTCTGAGCTACCGAGTAATCGTTATCCACCGGCTTGTTGACGTCGCCGGAGACGCTATCAGTATCACTCATCGCACTTGACAGTACGCTCTGCGGCCAGCAAAAGCCATACCGCGCCACCCGGTGGAAGGCAGATCGTAGCCTGCACTGATTGTGGCTGCTGGCAGTACTGACCCCAGTGCTGCCCCAGCACCGACCCCGGTGCAGCCCCAGTACCAATCCAGCGCCGACCCGAATCTTTCGCCCGGAGTGTGACGTGGCATACTACGGCTGATATCGATCTGACTTTCGCGGCTTGACGGAATCCGGAGGACAATCCCATGTCGCAACAACCAGCGCCCGAGGCCGCCACGGCGGGCGAATCCACGACTGACAGCCACCAGGGCGAGCTGCGGCGCGCGCTGCGCCACCGACACATCCACTTCATCGCGCTGGGTTCGGCCATCGGCACCGGGCTGTTCTACGGTTCCGCCGGCGCGATCGGCGCGGCGGGCCCCGGTGTCATCTTCGTCTACCTGCTCGGCGGCGCGATCGTGTACTTCATGCTGCGCGCCCTGGGCGAGATGTCCGTGGCCCACCCCGTCGCTGGCTCTTTCGCGGAATATTGCCGCCGCTACCTGGGCGGATGGGCCGGGTACATCACCGGCTGGATGTATGCCTTCGAGATGATCATCGTGTGCCTGGCCGACCTCACGGCCGTGGCGCTGTATATGAAGTTCTGGTTCCCGGAGACGGCCTCCTGGGTCTGGGTCGCGGTGGCGCTGATCATCGTGGGGGCGGCGAACCTCGCCTCCGCCCGCTGGTTCGGTGAGCTGGAGTTCTGGTTCACGACGATCAAGGTGACCGCGGTGGTCGCCATGATCCTCGGCGGTGCGGCCATCCTCGTGTTCAACGTGGACACCGGCGGCACCGTCGGCATCTCGAACCTGTGGAACGACGGCGGCCTGTTCCCGAACGGCTTCACCGGCGTGCTGTCCGCCCTCATTCTGGTGCTCTTCGCCTTCGGTGGCACGGAGATCATCGGTGTGACGGCCTCCGAGGCCGAGGACCCGGAGAAGACGATCCCGAAGGCCATCAACACGGTGCCGATGCGCATCCTGCTGTTCTACGTGCTCGCGATCTTCGTCATCGTCGCGGTGATTCCGTGGCGCGAGATCACCGGCGAGCAGTCCCCGTTCGTGCAGATCTTCAGCTCCCTGGGCATCGGCTGGGCCGCTGCCCTGCTGAACGTCGTGGTTCTCTCCGCGGCACTGTCCGCGATCAACTCGGATCTCTACGGCGCCGGCCGCGTGATTCACGGCATGGCTCGCCAGAAGCTCGCCCCGAAGATGTTCGCCAAGATCGACCCGCGCAATGGCGTGCCGGTCTCCACGATCAGTGCCCTGCTCATCGTGCTGGTCATCGGCATCGTGTTGCAGCTGATCAACCCGACCGCTGAGCGCCTGTTCCAGGACATCGCCGCGCTGGCCACCTTCGCCACAATCTTCGTGTGGCTGATGATCCTCATCAGCCACCTGGCCTACCGCAAGCACCTGAACTCCGAGGACGTCGCCCACGCGCACTTCACGGTGCCGCTATGGCCGCTGGGTCAATACTTCG
Organism: Corynebacterium sp. MSK039; assembly: GCF_030232315.1. Lineage (NCBI taxonomy): Bacteria > Bacillati > Actinomycetota > Actinomycetes > Mycobacteriales > Corynebacteriaceae > Corynebacterium > Corynebacterium sp. MSK039. Next base: position 271,439 of record NZ_JASPJL010000002.1, on the reverse strand, counting down.
CGATCGCCATGATCCTGCTGACCTTCGGCACGATGTTCTGGATGTCGGATTTCCACTCCGCCCTCATCGCAGGCGTGGTGTTCACGGTGGCAATGTCCATCCGCTACTACTTCATCGACCGGAGGAACAAAGCCGAGGCCGCCGCGGCCTAATCCCCCCCTGAAGCAATGAATCCCCGCAGAGTGCGGGGATTGTTGTGGATTATTGCCCTGTTGCCAGGCGGTGGCCCCAGAGTCGCCCCGCCCGGCACGGGGCTATTTTTCTGCCAGCAGCTCCGCGATAGCCCGGGCAGAACGCTGCCCGGAGCGGATAGCACCATCGATGGTTGAGGTCGCGGTGTGAGCGCCGGCGACCGCCACGCGCCCATCGAGCAGCTCGGCTGCCGGTTGGGCCTGGATCGCGTGATTGGGCCCGACCAGTGGCAGGGCGTCTGGGATGTCGTGGCGGGTGACCAACTCCAGGGCCTCGGGGCTGCAGTCGTAAATGCTGGCCACGTCACGGCGGACCTGCATTTCGGTGGGTAGATCGCGGGCAGCGTCGAAATCGCCGTTGCTGTGCGGGTGGGAGGTCGCTGCAGCAATCAGCTGGCTTCCCGGCGCGTAGGCCGGGGCCACGGATGTGACCTCGCCGGCCAGGTCGATGCACAGCTCACCGCTGCCGTCCACGGTCACGAGCCTGTCGCTGTGCACCTCGTCGCTCACGGTGAACCACCAGGTACTCTGCCCGCGATGCTCGGGCACCGCGGTGCCGATCAGCTCGTGGGCCGCCTGCGCAGAGGTGGCCACGATCGCATGGGAGAAGCGCTCGGTCTTGCCGTTCACCGTGAGCTCCACCCCATTCGGTTGGACGTCCACCGCGCTGACCTGGGAGTTCAGTTCGACGCGGACGCCGCCGAGGCGCCCCATCGTCGCCGCCAGGTCCCCCATTCCGCGCTCCGGCAGGGCCAGCGTGCCGCGCAACAGGGTGACGAACACCCACTTCGCGAACTCCGCGGAGGTTTCCCCGCCGTGGTCATAGAGGAAGGCGCGCAGGATTGGGTCGACCGCGTTCTGGCGGACCGGGCCGGTGATGCCGGCCTTGGTAAGCGACTCCGCGACCGGCTCGTCGCTGGCGTGCCCGAAGCGGCTGGGGCCACGCAGCTCCAGTGAGGAGCGGTGCATCAGCTCGCTGCGCAGCCAGTTGCGCATGCGCACGAGCTCACCCAGCCGTAGCGCGGAGCTGAATTCCGAGCGCAGCAGCTTCGGCACCATCGATGGCGCGCGAACGGGATCGATGATCAGCGCGGAGCCCTCACGCGTGACGGTGTTGATCCCCGGCTGGAAGTTCTTGATCTTGAGGGCGGAGTACTCCCCGGGGTTCAGGATCTCCTTGACCGCCGGGTACCAGGTATTGAAGAACTGCAGTCCCCGGTCCACGGTGATCTCGCCGTGCTGCTCCGAGCGCACCAGCCCGCCCACTCGGTCAGCGGCGTCGAAGAGGGTGCAGCGCACCCCAGCCTGAGAGAGCGTGCGGGCCGCTGCAAGGCCGGCCATGCCGGCCCCAATGATGGCTACCTCGGTCACGTGCCCCTCCTGCGGTCCTCGCTCAACGCTGGGTGGCACAGCATGTGCCCGGCGCCGTGCCGGGGGCTGTGCCCATCATCACGCTAGCCATGCTAGCCCACACCCCGGCCGCGCCTGACCACCCGCGCCCCGCCAGTCGCGGTTCGTGGAAAGCTAGCGTTCCTCACCGTCTGCCGTCACGTCGCCGTCCTCCCCGTCGGCAGCGACGTCGTCGGCGTCATCGTCCTCAACGTCACTGTCCTCGACCTCGACCCACTCGAAGAACGGGTCCTCGGAGCCGTCGTCGAGGGTGACCAGGAGGTCCTCCCAGTCCTCGGCCTGCTGCGAGACATAAGCGAGCACGTCGAAGAGCTGGTTGAAATCTTCGAATACGCCGAGGTCCAGCACCTCCTGGTACTGCGTGCGCAGCTCGTCCAGGGTGGCGTCCAGCATGTCCAGCTTCGCCGGGTCCTGCTCGTCCTCCTCATCGACGAGGATCTCCGCGGCGATGTTCTCCGCGAGATCGAAGACGCTATCGGGCAGCACCACAAAGCTCACTGCAGCGGTCGGCGCACCCTGGCCCTCCGAGATCTTCACGGTGACCTTGGAGTTAGCGCTGAGGTTCGCGCGCAGGACAAGGGGGTCGTAATCATCCTGTTCGAACTCGAGGTCCTCGACGCGCGGGTCCTGCCCATCAAGCAGTTCATTGAGCACCGTGATCACCTCGTCGGTGGCCATGTGCCGGTTCACCGCCTCGACCGCGGCCTCCGGGGTGAAGACCACACCGACCAGGGCGGCGTCGAAGTCCTCATCCTCATCGGTGACGTCGGCGAGCGCGACGAAGACGTTCGCGGCCGGCGTGCTGACCCCGGCTACCCCTTCGATCAGCTCGAACTGGATCTCCACTTCCACAGAGACTGGAACGAACAGCGTTCCATCGGTGGCTCGGGACTCGATGCCCTCAACGTCGAGGGCCTGGGCGATGTTTTCCAAAAATCCCATTGAGGAATCCTCTCTCCGCGGCGCGGTTCGTCTCCTGCGTTGATCTTAACCCGGTTTATTTGCCTCGCGCCGGGGCCGTTTCTCCCGGCTCCCGCTTTCGACGTCGCCCGCTGCCGTGGTGGCGGGCTTTTCCTACCTGGTGCAAGCGATAGGCTGATAGCTATCGTGTTTGCTTTCCTCCGCGCCCCCTTGAGCGCTCACCGCATGCAGCTGGGCATCATTACCCTGCTCAGCGTTCTCATGCCCGCCGCGGCCGTGCTGATCCCGCTGTTCGCCGGCCGGGCGATCGATGGTAGCCGGGGCGCGATCGGCCTGCTCATCGCGGCGGCTTTCGCCCGGTTTTGCACCCACGGTGCGCGGCGCTTCTTCGCCGGGAAGCTCTCCGTCGACGTCCAGCACGACATCCGGATGCGTTGCCTCGCAGCCCTGCAGGGCGCATCACCGGCGGCGATGGCCCAGGTGCGCACCGGGCAGGTGGTCTCCCGAACCATCTCGGATTTGAACCAGATCCAGGGGATGCTGGCGATGCTGCCCATCATGGGCAGCATCTTCGTGGAGGTCGTGCTGATCTTAGGGATCATGTTCTGGCTCTCCTGGCCGCTGGCGGTGCTGCTCAGCATTCAACTTCCGGTGCTCGCCGCCATCGCCTTCTTCTCCCGCCGCCGGCTCTACGACGCGACGTGGGAGGCCCAACAGCAGGCCGCGGACGTCGCCAGCCAGGTGGAGGAGACCGTGACGGGCGTGCGCATCGTCAAGGCTTTCGTCCAGGAGGAGCGCGAGCAGACCGGCTTTATGGCTCGGGCCCGCAGGCTCTTCGGGTTGCGCTTGCACGTCGGGCAGCTCACTGCTCGCTTCCAACCGGCGTTGGCTGCCGTCCCACAGATTGCGCTGATCGCCACCGTGGTTGCCGGCGGCCTGCTCGCGATGCGGGGCTCGATCACCATCGGAGAGTTCCTCTCGGCGTCGGCTTACGTCACCCTGCTGTCACGGATGACACGCATGGGCGCCGGGATGTTGGTGATGTTGCACCTGGCGAACGCCGCCGTCTCCCGCGTGCAGGATATCCTCGCCCTCCCCCAACGGCAGGCGCCTGAGAACCCGGGAAAGCTCCCGGATGGCCCCGTCGGGGTCCGGGGCACCTTCCGCACCCGGGCGGGCGAGGACCTCGCCGTGGATGTCACTCCCGGGTCGACCGCGTACATCACGGGTCCTGCGGGGTCCGGGAAGTCGGCGCTGGCGCTGGCTCTGGCTGGGCAATCGGCGGACGTTAAGGCCGACTTTGAGGCCTACGCGGGCGGCACCGCGGTCCGGCTGGGAGACCTGCCCCTCACGCAGTGGCCGACGATCGTCTTCGACGAGCCCTTCCTTTACTCCATGTCCATCGCGGAGAACATCCGTATGGGAACTCAGGCGAGCGACGCCGAGGTGGCGGAGGCAGCCCGCATCGCCTGTGCCGCCGACTTCATCGACGAGCTCGGGGGTTATTCCACCATCGTGGGTGAGCGCGGCCTGACACTGTCGGGCGGGCAGCGGCAGCGCATCGCGCTGGCCCGCGCGGTGCTGCGCAACCCTAGGGTCCTGATCCTGGACAGTGCCACCAGCGCCATCGATACCGTCACCGAACAGAAGATCATCGCCAATCTCCATCAGCGCGCGGGCGAGGGAAACCTGACGATGGTGATCGTCGACCACCGGGCAGCGCCCGAAGATACGGGCGCGACTAACGCTGACGCCGAGAAAACGGGCGTCATCAGCCTGCCCGCTCCCCCGGCCCGTCCGCTGTGGCCGCGCAGCTGGGAGGAGATCCAGGAAAGCGCAAATCGGGAGCTGCTGGGCGTCACCGATGGCACTGGCGACGACGAGGGGCGCGCGCGAGCGGCCGACGCTGCGAGGTTCACGGACATGTTGGAGGCCGACGCCGCAGCGCTGCGCCGCGTCACCCCGTCACGGCAGGAGCCGACTTCTCACAACGCCACGCCCACCGGCCCGGAGTCCGAGAACTCGACCCCCGCACTGCGGCTGCGCACTCTGGTGGGGCTCGTCCCGGTCGCGACCGCGGTGATCGTGGCAACGCTCCTGCTGGGGCTCGTCGCCGACATTGCGCTGCCATCCCTGGTGCGCAAGGCCATCGACGAGGGAATCAGCAGGTCAGACCGCAGCGCACTGTTCTCTCTGGGGCTCGGCGCCCTGCTCCTGGTCTGTGTTTCCTGGGCCGCCAGCGCGTGGAACACGGTGCTCACCACACACACCGGCGAGCGCCTGCTCTACGCCCTTCGCGTGCGCAGCTTCGAGCACCTCCACCGGCTGCCCATGAGCTGGTTCGAGCAGAACGCCTCGGGCCGGGTCATGACCCGAATGACGACGGATATCGACAATCTCTCCAGCTTCCTGCAGACCGGGCTTTCCCAGGCCATCGTCTCCACCACGATGCTGCTGGGTGTGCTGGGCATGCTCATCTGGACCGACCCTGCGCTGGCGGGCATCACCGCACTGTTCTTGCCGGTCATCGGGGTGGGCGCGTGGGTCTTCCGCCGCTATTCCTCGCGCCTCTACCGGGCCGCCCGCTCCCAGGTCTCCACGGTCAACGCCCACTTCCAGGAGGCGGTCAACGGGCTCAACACTGCGGCGGCCTACGGCTTCGGCCCGGTGCTTTCCGAGCGCATCGGGGAGCAGTCGCAGCAGTACGTGGGGCTGCGCACCCGCGCGCAGGCAGCGGTCAGCATCTTCTTCCCCGGCATCTCCTTCATCACCGAGCTTGCCCAGGCGACCGTCCTATTTTTCGGTACCGCTCGGGTCGCAGAAGGCACGACGAGCCACGGCGCGCTGGTCGCCTTCAGCCTGTATCTGACCTTCTTCTTCGGCCCCGTCCAGCAGCTCTCGCAGATCTTCGATAAGTTCCAGCAGGCCGCGGTGAGTTTCGAGCGAATCTCCGAGTTATTGGCCGTCCCTACCGAGCCCAGTACTGGGGACGACGGCGCCGATGCCAGGTTGCCGGGCAAGGTCGCCGCGGTGGACTTCTCTGACGTGCATTTCCACTACGACGGTGCCGAGCAGGACTCCCTTCGAGGCGCATGCTTGGGCTTCCGCGGCACGACCGCCCTCGTTGGCGCGACGGGCGCCGGGAAGTCGACGATCGCGAAGCTGGTCACCCGGTGGTACCAACCGTCGGCGGGCACCATCACCGCTGTGTTCGACACGGATAACCCCGAAGTACAGCGCCTCGACCTCCAGCAGCTCCCCTTGCGGGCCTGGCGTACGCGGGTAGGTTACGTCCCCCAGGAGGCGCACCTGTTTCACGGCACGGTGGCCGAGAACATCGCCTATGGTCGACCGACTGCGAGCCAGGAGGAGATCACCGCGGCCATCGCTGCCATCGGAGGCACGGACATTATCGCCGGCATCGACGGCGGCTTCGCCGGCGAGGTCGGTGAGCGGGGCCGGGGATTGTCCTCTGCCCAGCAGCAGATCATCGCGTTGGCTCGCGCGGAGCTCATCGACCCGGACATCATGGTCCTGGATGAGGCGACGGCGAATATCGATCCTGCGGTCGAGGCTGACGTGGTTCGGGCCATCGCACTGGCTACGCGTTCGCGGGTGGCGATCATCATCGCCCACCGACTCTCCACCGCGGAGTTGGCTGACAATATTGCGGTCGTCAGCGCTGGAAAAATTGTTGAACAAGGCCGTCATCAGGAGCTTTTGGAATCCAGCGGCAGATACGCGGACCTCGTCGCCGCATCCCGGGAATCTCGCTAGGTCACACGCCGTTTTTCGCCGGTCGGTGACGCGCCACCTGGAAGCGAAATCGCATAGCACATCGTGTAGGCTGTTACAGCGAGACTGAAGTCATGATGAAAAGAGGCGAGGACCTGCTGTGAGCAGCGCGAATTTCGGTCAGAACGAATGGCTGGTCGATCAGATGTACCAGCAGTATAAGAAGGATCCGGAGTCGGTTGACCCCGAATGGCGGAAGTACTTCGAGAAGAACGGCGAGATCGCTGGCAGCTCGGCGGGCGCAGATAACAGTGCCGCTACGAGCGCCCAGAGCGCCCCTGCCGCCTCCGCAGGCGCCACCGCCACCGCTTCCGGTCGGCGTGGTGGCCTGCGTGGCGACGCCGACGAGCGCGTCGTCGCAACTTATGACGCCATTCCGAAGCGAGTCGCCCCGCCGGAGCCGAAGCAGCCCGTAGAGGCCCCCGAGGCCGGCGAGCAGGTGCTGCGAGGCGCCGCCCGCGCCATCGCTAAGAACATGGATGCCTCGCTGAGCATCCCGACCGCAACCACGGTCCGCGACATGCCAGCGAAGCTCATGTTCGAAAACCGTGCGATCATCAACCAGCAGCTGCTGGCCCGCGGCGGCGGCAAGATCAGCTTTACGCACATCATCGGTTGGGCCCTGATCCGTGCGGTTCAGGCTCACCCGGACATGAACCTGAATTACAAGGTCGTCGACAACAAGCCGACCGTCGTCACCCCAGAGCACATCAACCTGGGCCTGGCGATCGACATGAACAACAAGGACGGCAGCCGTAGCCTGGTCGTGGCGGCGATCAAGGAGACGGAGAAGATGAACTTCTCCGAGTTCGTCGACGCCTACGAGGACATCGTCGCCCGTGCCCGTGACGGCAAGCTGACGATGGACGACTTCCAGGGCGTGACCATCTCCCTGACCAACCCGGGTGGCATCGGTACCCGCCACTCCGTGCCGCGTCTGACCAACGGCCAGGGCGCGATCATCGGCGTTGGTGCGATGGATTACCCGGCCGAGTTCCAGGGCACCTCCGTCGACCGCCTCGGCGAGATGGGCATCGGCAAGCTCGTCACCATCACCTCGACCTACGACCACCGCATCATCCAGGGTGCGGAGTCTGGCGAGTTCCTGCGGACCATGTCCCGCCTGCTGATCAACGACAGCTTCTGGGACGAGATCTTCCAGGCCATGCACGTCCCCTACGCGCCGATCCGCTGGTCCCAGGACCTGCCGAACACTGGCGTGGACAAGTCCACCCGTGTTGCGCAGCTCATCGAGGCCTACCGCTCCCGCGGCCACCTCATCGCGGACATCGACCCACTGCACTGGGTCCAGCCGGGCCTGCCAATGCCGGACCACTCCGACCTGAACATCGAATCCCACGGCCTGACCCTGTGGGACTTCGACCGCACGTTCAACGTCGGTGGCTTCAACGGTCGCGAGACCATGACCCTGCGCGAGGTGCTCGACACCCTGCGTAAGGCCTACACCCGCAAGGTCGGCTACGAGTACGCGCACGTCATGGACAAGGACGAGCGTCTGTGGCTGCAGCAGCACGTCGAGGGTGGCCAGCCGAAGTACTCTTCCGCAGAGCAGAAGTACATCCTGCAGAAGCTGAACTCCGCTGAGGCCTTCGAGAACTTCCTGCAGACCAAGTACATCGGCCAGAAGCGCTTCTCCCTGGAGGGCGCGGAGACCCTGATCCCGCTGATGGATGCCGCTATCGACCGCGCTGCGGATTCGAAGCTCAACGAGGTTGTCATCGGCATGGCCCACCGCGGCCGCCTGAACGTGCTCGCCAACATCGTGGGCAAGCCTTATTCCCAGATCTTCACCGAGTTCGAGGGCAACATCGACCCGGGCTCCGCCGGCGGTTCCGGTGACGTGAAGTACCACCTGGGTGCCGAGGGCACCTACATCCAGATGTTCGGCGACAACGAGATCGACGTCACCCTGACTGCCAACCCGTCCCACCTGGAGGCAGTCAACCCGGTCATGGAGGGCATCTCCCGCGCGAAGCAGGACCTGCTCACCGAGAAGCACGGCGAGGACGCCAAGGGCTCGGTCATGCCGATCCTGCTGCACGGCGACGCAGCCTTCACCGGCCTGGGCATCGTCCAGGAGACGATCAACCTCTCCAAGCTGAACGCCTACTCCGTCGGCGGTACCGTCCACGTCATCGTGAACAACCAGATCGGCTTCACGACGACCCCGGACTCCGGCCGTTCGACCTACTACGCCACCGACCTTGCCAAGGGCTTCGACGCCCCGGTCTTCCACGTCAACGGCGACGACCCGGAGGCCGTCGTCTGGGTGGCACAGCTGGCGGTCGATTACCGCAACCGCTTCGGCAAGGATGTCTTCATCGACCTGGTGACCTACCGCCGTCGCGGTCACAACGAGGCCGACGACCCGTCGATGACCCAGCCGCTGATGTACGACATCATCAACGAGCTGCCGACCTCCCGCGAGCAGTACACCGAGGCTCTCATCGGCCGCGGCGATATCTCCGAGGAAGAGGCCAAGCGCGCTGCACAGGACTTCCACGACCAGCTCGAGACCGTGTTCAACCAGGTCCGCGAGGCTGAGAAGGGCGCCCCTCCGGCCGAGCAGACCGGCATCACCGGCTCTCAGGAGCTGCCGCACGGCCTGGACACCTCCATCTCCAAGGACCTGGTTCGCCAGATCGGCGACAAGTTCTACGAGACTCCGGAGTGGTTCAACGCCCACCACCGTGTGAAGCCGATCATCAAGCGTCGCAAGGAGATGAGCGAGAACGGCAACATCGACTGGGCCTTCGGCGAGCTGCTCGCCCTGGGTTCCCTGGCTGCCGAGGGCAAGCTCATCCGCCTCGTCGGCGAGGACTCCCTGCGCGGTACCTTCACCCAGCGCCACGCGGTCCTCTTCGACAACGAGGACTTCGACCGCTACAGCCCACTGCAGTCCCTGGCTGAGGACACCGGCAAGGGTGGCCGCTTCGAGGCCTACAACTCCGCGCTCACCGAGTACGCGGGCCTGGGCTTCGAGTACGGCTACTCCGTGGGTAACACCGACGCGCTGACCCTGTGGGAGGCACAGTTCGGTGACTTCGCCAACGGTGGCCAGACCGTCATCGATGAGTACATCTCCTCCGGTGAGGCGAAGTGGGGCCAGAAGTCCAACCTGGTCATGCTTCTGCCGCACGGCTACGAGGGCCAGGGCCCGGACCACTCCTCCGCACGCATCGAGCGCTTCCTGCAGATGTCCGCGGAAGGTTCCTGGACCGTGGCTCAGCCGAGTACCCCGGCGAACTACTTCCACCTGCTGCGTCGCCACGCGCTGGGCTCCCTGACCCGCCCGCTGATCGTCTTCACCCCGAAGTCGATGCTGCGCAACAAGGCCGCGGTGTCCGCTGTTGAGGACTTCACGGATACGAAGAAGTTCACCTCGGTGATCGACGACCCGAACCAGAACGGCGTGAACAAGGACATCAAGACCGTCCTGATGTGCTCCGGCAAGATCTACTACGAGCTGGAGAAGAAGCGCCAGAAGGATGGCCGCGACGATGTCGCCATCATCCGCCTGGAGATGCTGCACCCGCTGCCGTTCAACCGCATCCGCGACGCTCTGTCCAACTACCCGAACGCGGAGTTCCGCTGGGTGCAGGACGAGCCGGCCAACCAGGGCCCGTGGCCGTTCATCGCGCTGGAGCTGCCTGAGTACCTGCCGGGTATCCAGCTGAAGCGCGTGTCCCGTCGCCCGCAGTCCTCCACCGCAACTGGTGTGGCTAAGGTCCACCAGCTTGAAGAGAAGGCACTGCTCGAGGAGGCCTTCGCCGACTAGTCGGTAGATTGCCCCCTGCTCCCCCAGCCAGCTGGCTGGGGGAGCTTTTTCTTGCGTCGAGAAGTGCTCTGTACCCCCGCTGGTTTTCTCGCCGAGCCCCCTTCGCGTGCCCGCCCGGCTACGAGGCACCCCCTGCTCTTCTTGGCGAGCCCCTGGGTTGTGTGCGCCCGGCTAGGACGCCCGCTCTCCCCAGCCCTCGCTTATTGGACGTAGTCCTCGCCCGCAGCAGTCGCACGCAGCTTCTCGGTGGACACCCCGCCGGCGACGTTATTGGCCGCCCGCAATTCATAACGATCAGGCTGCGGCTTGGCCCACAGGGCGACGATGTTCTGCGGCAACGTATCGTCCTCGCAGATCACAGCCGCGCCAGGGTGGGTTGCCGCCAGCTCCGAAGGGAGAGCCGAGAGCATCGTGGAGTGAGTGATGTCCCGCCACTTCACACGGTCGGGCTCTTCCTCCGCTGCATACATCTCCCGTAGCTCCCGGCCCTTCGCCGGGTCGAGAACGTCCAGCAGCTCCCCCACACAGCCGAAAGTCATGCTGACCTTGCCCTCGCGCAGCTGGTCAATTCTCTGCTCGGCGGAGATCTGCGTCGTGGAGACCTCTGGGGTGTCCTCGCTGATGTCCTCGAATTGCTCGACGTACTCCTGCGCCAGCGGCTCGATCAGCTCTTCCTCCATGCGTTGCCCGCCGTGGGTCCCGGTGCCGGCGTCCGGCACCCCGATCACGATCTGCTCCTTTTCCGCGCAGGACGAAAGCGGTGCCACAAGTGCCAGCGCCAGTCCAGCTACCACCACACGCTTTCTTTTCGGGGTGCGCCCAGCATTGGCATTGCGCGGAAAAAACACGGCTTGCAGCTCTCCTTGGGTGGATTTCACAGCTTTTGGGTCCGCAGCGAAAGGCTTGGCTGCGAGGAATGCTCCTCATCCTATCGCGGGCCTGCCACCCGGCCGGGCATCGTGGCTGCGTGGGCACTCAAGTATTCTTGATTTCCATGACAGAAACTCGCGTTTATGCAGGCCGACTGGCCGGAATGATGCTGATGGGCCCCTACGGGGACTCCATCGGCCGAGTGCGGGACGTGGTGGTCACGATCTACCAGCACCGCAGCCACGTCCTGGGGTTGGTCATCGCCCTGCCCAATAAGCGCCAGATCTTTCTGCCGATCCTTCGCGTGGCCAGCATCAACCCCTCGGAGGTGATGGCGACCTCCAGTTCGGTGAACCTGAAACCCTTCCAGTCCCGCTCCGGCGAGATCAGCATTCAGCACGAGCTGGTGGGCTCCAAGGTGCACACGGACGATCCCGAACACGCCGAGCTGCACGGCCAGGCGCTGGAGATCGTGGACGTGGAGCTGAAGCAGTCCCGCACCAGGGACTGGGAAGTCAGCCGCGTCGCCGTCGCCCAGCGCGGCCGCCTGGGCCGCTTGGGGAAGGTCGCGGTGGTCCCGCTTTCGCGCATCCAGGGCCTGAGCGCGAGCGGGACGGGGCCTGCAGATAACAACGCCGAGCTGCTGGCGTCCTTCCAGGAAATGCGCGCCGCAGACATCGCTATCGCGCTGAACGACCTGCCAGAAGAACAGCAAACCAGGCTCGCCCGGGAGATCCCGAACGAGCGCCTCGCGGATGTCGTCGCGGAGCTGCCGGAAGACTCCCGCATCGCGATCCTCAATCAGCTCGGCGTGGAGCGCGCAGCCGAGGTTCTGGAGGAGATGGAGCCGGACGACGCCGCGGATGCGCTCGCCGAGCTCCCGACCGGCACCTCGGACGTTCTCCTCGACCTCATGGATCCCGAGGACTCTGCCCCTGTGCGCCGCCTGATGAGCTTCTCCGCCGACACGGTCGGTGGCGTGATGACCTCCGAGGCAATCATCCTCACCCCACAGGCGACGGTCGCTGAGGCGCTGGCGCACGCCCGCAACCCTGATGTGTCCAGCTCTCTGAGTTCCCTGGTGTTCGTGGTGCGCCCGCCCCAGTCCACCCCCACGGGGCACTACCTGGGCTGCGTGCACCTGCAGAAGCTGCTGCGCCATCCGCCCGCCACCCTGGTCAGCGAGCTGCTCGACCTCGACCTACCAGCCCTGTCCGTGGCCGATAGCCACGAGACCGCGGCGCGCTTCTTCGCGACGTACAACCTGGTCTGCGCGCCCGTGGTCGACGAAGGGAACCACTTGCTCGGGGTGCTCGCCGTCGACGACCTGCTAGACGCCCTGCTGCCGGAAGATTGGCGCGACCAGGATTGGCGCGTCGGCAACGAAGCACAGAAGGAACCACAGACGTCCTTGCAGGAAGGTGACGCGGATGCCTAAGAACTACAACCAGCCCGCCCTCGACACCCCGGTCACCGGGCCACGTCGCTCGCTGTTTTCCTTCAATGGCGACGCCGTCGGCGCAGGCGCGGAGAAGGTGGCCCGATTCCTGGGCACCGGCAAGTACCTCGCCTGGCAGACCCTGATCGTGGTGGTGTGGATCTGCCTCAACATCGGTGGCATGTGGTGGAACTGGGACCCCTATCCCTTCATCCTGCTCAACCTGGCTTTCTCCACGCAGGCGGCCTACGCGGCACCCCTGATCCTGCTGGCCCAGAACCGGCAGGACGACCGCGACCGCCTGGCGCTGAACGAGGATCGTCGGCGCGCGGCGGAAACCAAGGCCGACACGGAGTTCCTGGCCCGGGAGTTGGCGGGCGTACGCATTGCGGTGGGCGAAACAGTGACCCGCGACTATCTACGCCGCGAGCTGGAAGAACTCTCCGAGCTGATGCGTCGGATCGAGGACAAACTCGAGGACCGTGCCCACGACGAAGACGAGCGCGAGTCGGCGGACGGTACGTGAAGTGCCAGCGAATCCCCTCGTGGGGAGGCCTAGCGGGCCTGCGGTGAGCCTCGTGACGGGTGCCGAGGTTGAATAAAGCGACCGTGCCCAAGGTACAGTGGCTTATTGGCTTGAGGGTCGGTTTCTGTGACCACGACCCTCGAAAACACTTATAGGTAAAGAAGCAGATTTAAGGCGATGCCCATGGTTCAAGAATCTGATATTCGCAACGCATTGTCGAAGGTCGAGGATCCGGAGCTGAACCGCTCGATCACCGAACTCGGCATGGTGAAGTCCATCGAGATCGACGGCGCCGACGTGGCCGTCGAGATCTACCTCACCATCGCGGGATGCCCGATGAAGTCCCACCTCACGGAGGAAACGCGGAAGGCCGCAGAAAGCGTGGCCGGCGTCGAGAACGTCACCGTCACCACCGACGTGATGAGCGACGAGCAGCGCCGCGAGGTGCGCAAGCTCGTCCGCGGCGACGCCGCCGACCCGGTGATCCCGTTCGCGCAGCCGGACTCCACGACCCGCGTCTACGCTGTGGCCTCCGGCAAGGGTGGTGTGGGCAAGTCCTCCACCACGGTGAACCTGGCGGTCTCCCTGCAGCGCCGTGGCCTGAAGGTCGGTGTGATCGACGCCGATATTTACGGTCACTCCATCCCGAACATGATGGGCAGCACCGACCGACCGCACCAGGTCGACGAGATGATCATGCCACTGCAGGCGCACGGCGTGAAGCTGATCTCCATCGGCCACTTTGTCGGCGACAACTCCCCGGTCGTGTGGCGTGGCCCAATGCTGCACCGTGCGATCCAGCAGTTCCTCGGCGACGTGTTCTGGGGCGACCTGGACATCCTGCTGCTCGACCTGCCACCGGGAACCGGCGACGTGGCGATCTCGGTCGCGCAACTGGTGCCGAACGCTGAGCTGCTGATCGTGACGACTCCGCAGGCGGCTGCCGCGGAGGTCGCGGAGCGTGCGGGCTCCATCGCGCAGCAGACCCGCCAGCGCATCGGCGGCGTGATCGAGAACATGAGCTGGATGCAGATGCCGGATGGCTCGAAGAACGAGATCTTCGGCTCCGGTGGTGGCCAGCTGGTGGCCGATCGCCTGTCGCAGATCGCGGGTACGAAGGTGCCGCTGCTGGGCCAGATCCCGCTGGATCCGAACCTGCGCATTGGCGGCGACCTGGGTAACCCGATCGCCCTCTCAGAGCCGAACTCTGAGGCAGCTCAGGCCTTCGGCGCGATCGCCGATCACCTGGCGCTGCGGCGTTCCTCCCTGGCCGGCAAGTCCCTCGGCCTGGGGGTCACCCGCAAGTAGCTTTTGGACTCAACGGCTAACGCCCGCTCGCTGAATCTTCAGCGAGCGGGCGGTTCGCTTTCTCACAGTGCCCTGGCGGAGCAACTAAAGTGCACGGCGCTCCCGGCTAGGGCTCCCAGTGGGTGTTAGAGGACGTCGTCCCACACCCCGGCTGCCCGTGGCGGCGCCGCGGGCTCCCCCGCCGCAGTCTGCTGGGGCTGCTGGCTCGGCGTGCGCACCGGGGAGCCGCCCGGTGCTCCCTGGCCGACAGAGCTGGCCGAAGCCGCCGCGGTGGAGGCGCTCCCTGCGCCCTGGTCCCCCGCCCCTGCCTGGGAGCCGGCCAGCGGGGCTTGTGAGGAGGGGCGCTCGGCGCTGGTGTGCCCGGCCGGATTGGTCACCGAGTTCACCGAGTCGGCCAACTGGCGGCCGGTGTTCTCCAGGTCGTTGAAGAAGGCGTCGTCCCCATCGAAGAGAGCCTTGGTTACCAGCCCGCGCGGCCCCATCCGGCGGTACTCGTTGATCTGGCTCAGCGGCTTCTGGAATTCCTTGAATTCAGGGCCGAAGTCCTCATCCAGCTGGCGACGCGCGTCGTTGACGAGGTTGCGAAAGGCCAACGCCACCGCGCGGATATCTTTGATCATTCCCGGCAGCCGCTCCGGGCCGATAACAATCAGCCCGATGATCAGCAGCACCAGGATGTTGAACCAACTGATGGAAGAAAACACGCCTCCACTTTAGCCCACCGGACAAGCGGACTTAAGACCTCCTGGCGTCGCGAAGCTGGTGAATGAACAGCTCGATTTTCGCCGCCAGCGTGCGCGGGAATCGCCGACCAGCGATATCGAAATTCAGCTTCTGCTCGGCGCCATCTCCCCCACTGCGCGCACCCGCGCGGCCACGGTCGCCAGCAGCGGCGACACCAACGGCACGCGTGTTGTGACCGTTTCGCGCAGCCGCCTGGGGATCGACCGAGTCCTCCGGGATCGCCGCCAGCCGCGATAGCAGTGCGGCGGGCAGCCCCTGGCCCTCGTGCTCAACCGTGTGGCCCGGGCCGTGCTGCTGCGCCATGGCGGTACGCATCGCCTGGGCAACCTCGCGCTGGGACAGCACCTCACGGCGGCAGTCCGCACAGTTCACAAGATGAATGCGCGCGCGTTCAGCCGCGCGGGGGCTCAGTTCCCCATCCACGAGGGCGGCGATGGCCTCCGGCCCCAAGTGACCGATCTCCATAGCTCCCACCTTAGGATCCGACGTAGTGCAATTCACCCTGCTTTTCCACGAGCCTAGCCTTCATCTGCGCACGAGCGCGGTGGATGCGGGAGCGCACTGTCCCCAACTTCACGCCAAGAGTGACGGCGATTTCGTCGTAGCTCATGTCCAGACCATCCCGTAGCACCAGCGCCACACGATACTCCGGCTGCAGGTCGGCCAGCGCCGCATCCAAGGCAGGGTCGAGGTGGTTGAGCTCGAAGGCAGCCTCAGGCGTGGGCTCCGAGGAGGCGGCCGGGGTCCAATACTCCGGGTATTCCTCCAGTGCGTCCATCCGAATCTTGGATCGGTGGCGCACCATGTCCAGGAAGAGGTTCGTGGTGATGCGGTGCAGCCAGCCCTCAAAGGTGCCAGGACGGTAGTGCTTGAGGCTGCGGAACACCCGCATAAAGGTTTCCTGGGTCAGATCCTCGGCATCCTGCTGATTGCCAGAAAGCTGATATGCCAGCCGGTACACGCGATCAGCGTGCTCGGCCACCAGCTCGGACCAGGAGGGCATCTCAGCCTCGCCGGCATCAAATGCGGCGGTGGTGGCAGGGCTCGTTACCTGCCCGTCAGCCTGGGGGTGGGGGCTGGCGTTCGAGTGAGTCATGTTTTTCAGCATGTCATGCGGAGTTCCCTGCGGGGTAGTTTCCGACTGGGGAAACGCTGTGAACTTTGGCCGCCACCCCACTTTGGCCACAGTGATTAACAAGCGTTTCTATTTCCTTAAAAACCCCGCCCTATCAGGCATGTCTTGAACCCAAATCAAGTCCCCGTGCCATAGTCTCGACAATCGTGAACTCTGCAAATAATTCCAGCATCAACGCCATCAAGTCCTACGTCGAGCAGACCACCCCTGCCGATGAGGCACTCGCCGCCGCGGCCGAAGCTGCCCGCGAGTTCGGTCTGCTCGTCCCGGACGCCGTGACCGCAGAACTCCTCCGGTTCCTCGCGGCCAACACCGCGGGCCGCGCGGCGCTGGGCGGCCACACCCCCACCGGGATCATCATGTCCCCCGCCTGCGGCCTGCTGGGTTCCCATCTCTTCCGTGGCTTCTACGCCGCCGGCGCCACCCAGGCGCACCTGACCTGCATCGAGCCTGAGGTCCAGCACCAGCAGCTCGCGAAGAATGCCTTCAAGCAGATCGGCATTGCCAGCAACGGCTTCCGCTTCCTACCCAGCCGTCCCCTGGACGTCATCGGCCGGCTCGCCTCCACCAGCTACGACCTCGCGATTGCAGAGTGCGCGGTCGAGGACATCGAGGCCACCGTGGCAGCCACCCTCCCCACTCTTCGTTCCGGTGGCGTCCTCCTCCTGCTGGACACGCTGCTGGACGGCACCCTCGCCGACGCGGAGCGCACCGATCGCCAGTCTGTCTGTGCCCGCGAGGCCGACGAGTACATCACGAGCCTGGACGGCGTGACCGCCGCCCGCCTGCCCGTCGGCGCCGGCGCCACCATCATCACAAAGCACTAGCCTCTCCTTCGCCCCCCACGGCTCCCCTCTTTCCAACGGCGGCAGCCTCCGGGCAGGCGCTAGCTGGGCGAACTCCGCCCTGCCTCGCACGCAATCCGCTGGTATAAACGGGGTCATGGCTAACCCTTCCGCAGAACACACTTCCGCGCCGGTCAACCCGCAGCATGCAGGCACTGACGCGGAGCTCCCCCACCAGGCCCCAGAGCTTCACATCACCGCCGAACGCGGTGTGCTCGAGGCCCCGGCGGGAGCCGTCTTCGCCGATGGCGCGATCCACGTCTTCCACCAGTTCCGCACGAAGCGCAGCAACGGCTCGCGGTGGGCGCATGTCACCGCGTCCCACATTCCCTACGACTGGGACATCAACGACGACGTCCTCAAGCCGGAGGACGAGGAGCTGGACGTCCTCGCGGGTTCCGCCCTCACCCTCCCCGCCGCAGACGGCACCCCGGAGACCGTTGAGCTGATCTTCGTCACCTCCGAGCCACGCGACGCGGGCGCCAAGCGCGAAGAACTGCTGGGCAGCCAGGTCGCGAATGGCCGCCGTGGCGCGCGTACCTTCCGCATCCAACGCGCCCAGATCGACAACCTCGCCACCCTCAACGAAGTTTCCGACGACCCGAAGGCCGTGGCCGCTGGCGTGCGCCGCCTGGGCCCCATCGACGTCGACGATTCCGCCCACCCGGTCGCTGACCTGGTCACCCCGAGTGTGGTCCCCCTCGGCGAGGATAGCTGGGGCATGCTGGCTCTGAACCTCGTCAACGACGAGGACGCCGAGATCGTCTGGCTTCTCTCCGAGGACCGTCAGCGCTGGCGCGTGGCCGGTGCGGTCGAGATCGACGACGACGTGTCCCTGCCCGCATCCCGCCCGTTCGCCCCGCGTCTGGTCAAGATGACCGACCAGGGCGATGGCCAGGACTACCACGTCCTCATCCTCACCTACCGCGACGACGGCACCTGGAAGGCCGAGGGCGACGAGGTCACCGGCTACCTCGTCGGACGTATCGACACCCCCGCCGCAGGGAAGGTCACTTTCCACCCCCAGGGTGAGTTCCGCGTCCTGGACCACGGCCACGACCTGACCCGCCCCCGCATCATCCCGGGCGACACCCCCGCGCTGATTGGCCTGGTGGGCGCCCACCCGGACGCCAGCACCGGCGCGGACTGGGCCAATTGCCTATCCACGCCGCGCGCCCTCACCCTGCTGGACGGGTCGCTGTACCAGGACATCGTTGGCGCCCCGCAAGCCGTGCACGCTTTCTCCGACTTCGGGCTCATCTGGACCGGACAGCTTGCTCCAGGCGAAGGAAAGGTGGAGCTCAGCGTGCGCAACATGGACGGCGGGGAGATCGCGCTGATCACCTGCACCAAGGACGCGGTGTCCGTCACCCGTGACGGGGACACGCGCACCGCGTCCCTCGCAGACCCAGAGGCCGACGTGCTCACCGTCTTCATCGACGGCCCGCTGTGCGAGGTCTACGCCGACGGAGGTGCGGCGACGCTGACGAGCAGCATCTCGGCGGCGGTACCGGTCAGTGACGTTAAGGTCACCGCGACCGGCGGGGCCCGCACCGAAGTCTCGATGGTCACCCTGGGCCGCCAGCTGCAGCGCCTGCACGCGGGTCTGAACTCGGCCGCCGCTCAGGAGCAGATCATCGCAGATTCTGCGCAAGCTGATCGGGACATCGAAGCCGGGGCTATCGACGACCTGCTGGACCTGGACTAGCTCGGAGTATCTGCCACGGCTTTCCTGCGTGAGGAATGCCAACGCCCGGGCGGGAACGCGAGTTCCCTGCCCGGGCTTTAGCTTTGCTATGGGGCGCTGACGTGGCTGGCCGCTGGTGAGCGCGCGTGCCGCGGAGAGGCGTCAACAACAATGTCAGCGACAGCAAGGGGGCTTTGACTCTCCCCTGCTGCTCGCGTTAGGCCTTCGCGAGGCGGGTGATCTTCGCGCGCGCGGTGACGTTCATCTGCGGCGGCAGGTTCTCAATGCGCTCGGCGAGCACCTTGGAGTGAATGTGGCGCGCGGACGGGCTCATGCCGATCTGCGCGGCAATGGAATCCTGGTCGAGGGTCATCTCGAACTCCACGGTCTCCGACTCCCCAACCGGTGTGAGGTGGCCGGAGGCCTGCTCGATCATGCGCTCGACCTTGCCCTCCTCAACCTCGATGATGCCCAGTGGCTCGCGTAGCTCGTGCAGGTGACCGGCGTCCGCCGTGAGGACGACGACCTCCCCACCGGGCTTCAGGATCCGGGCGAACTCGGCAGCGTTGCGCGGAGCGAAGACGACCATGATAGCGTCCACGGACTCGTCCTGGATAGGAAGTCGCGACCATGCGTCCGCGACAATGGCGCCGATGCGGGAGTGGGCCTTAGCCAGGCGCTTGACCGCCGCGGTGGAGACGTCGATGCCCACGCCGCGGGAGTTTTCGATGGTGTCGAGCGCGTGGCTCAGGTAGTAGCCGGTTCCTGCACCGATCTCTACCAGCCCTGGGTGGCTACTCGGCGCGACCCCGGCGTCGTCCAGCACGTCCTCCACCTTGTGGGTGACGGCCTCGACGAAGGGCGCGAAGTGCCCGCCGGTGAGGAAGGTTTCGCGGGCGCTAATCATCGCGGCGTCATCGCCGGAGTACCGAAGCCCGGCTCCGCCGGCGAGCGTCACGTAGCCCTGGCGGGCGATGTCGTAGCTATGCCCCGAGTCGGACACGAGGGTTCGCCACTGCGCGTCACCAGCCGACAGCGCGGTTCCGTCCACCGGGTCCGCCAGCAGATCAATCACATCAGAAAGCACAGTCGCGCTCCTTCATTCAAGCCTCAAGAACTTCTTTTATAAACTATTTGGCTAACCACTGTACAAGCGTGCGGGCACCGAACCCGGTACCGACCGGCGAGACCTCCGCGTAGGTCTGCTCCGCACGCCCCGGACCAGCGATATCCAGGTGGATCAGGTCGACCCCGCGGGTGAACCGGCGGAGGAACATCGCCGCGGTGGTCGCACCCGGCCCCTTCGGTGCCTGGCGGACATCCGCGATCTTCGAATCCACCGCCTGCTCCAGGTACTTCGGCTGCGGCAGCGGCCACCACTGCTCACCGACCTGGGCGCCCCGGCGCGCGAGCTTCAGCGCTACCTGCGGGGTGGGCGCGAACACCGCTCCCGTGCGCAGCCCCAGGGCCAGCTTCGCGGCACCCGTGAGCGTGGCGATGGAGATGATGGCGTTCGGGTCGTACTTCTTAGCCACGTAGCTGATCGCGTCAGCCAGGACCATGCGGCCCTCGGCGTCGGTGTTGGTCACCTCGGAGGTGATGCCACCGTAGTGTTCGACGACATCTCCCGGCCGGTAGGCGTCCCCGGAGACCATGTTCTCCGCCATCGGGACGATCGCGACGACCTTGCGCGGCACCTGTCCTTCCGCGAGGGCCCGGAAGGCGGCGATGACGCTCGCCCCGCCGGTCATGTCCGTGCGCATGAGGTCCATCCCAGCGGCGGGCTTGATGCTGATACCACCGGTATCGAAGGTCACTCCCTTGCCGACCATGGCGATGGGGCTGCGGCGCTGTGGCAGGCCGATGCTTTCGGGATCCCACACCATCTCCACCATGACCGGCGGCCGGGAAGATCCGGAGCCCACCGCAATGATGCCGCCGAAGCCCTTGTTACGGAGCCACTCGGCGTCTCGGACCTTCACCTTGACGCCCGGGATGTTCCCGACCAGCTTCTTCGCGCGCTTAGACAGCCATTCCGGGGACTTCACGTTGCTGGGGGCGTTCGCCAGATCCCGGGACAGGCAGGTTGCCTTACCCAGCTGCACGCCGTCGCGCACCGCGCGGCGCAGCCCCAGGTTCGTGCGATTGTCGATGCTGCGGTGCGCCGGGTTGTCCCATGCCAGGTGGAGGTTGCGTACCGCACCGGGTCGCTTCTCATTCGTTGTGACGAACTCGTGGCCGCCCACGATCGCGCCGATGATGAGGGAGCGTAGCTGGCGCGGCTTGATATTGGCGGGCAGGTGAAGCTGGACGAGATGACGCTTGGAGCGCACCGGGTGGCCTGCGACGACCTGGTTCATGTGGCGGATGACCTGCGCCCCGCGGGCGCGCCAGCCGTCGTCGAGAAAGTCGCTGTGCTCGGAAAAGTCAGATGCCCGCGTGGGCGCATCAGGCAGCCCCACGACCCATTCGACGGGTTCTCCGTTCGCGCTGATCTCAACTCCGCGGGCAGGCTCGCGATCCGCGTCGAAGCGCACATTCAGCACTTCGGTTCCCTCGACGGGCGCGCCGAAGGTGATCTCGGGTACGGCCTGCGGAATCTTGGGAATGGGAGCCACGGTTTATGCCCTTTCTGCTGCTTGTTTATCTTCCTTATTATCCCCGGCGGCTGGGGGCGCTTGCTTATAGTCGCCCGGCTGGCCTGGGTCGCCGAGGTGGGTGGCGAGCCGCTCGAGCAGGGCGTCGACTTCGGCCGCGTCGTACCCGCGGAGGGAGCGGGTGAACTTCACCTGCCGTAGGTTCGCCCCGGTGAGCTCACAATTCGCGCGGAACTCCGCTGCCTGCCTTTCGGCGGGGTGGTCTGCTCGCGGCCCGGTGTACTCCCCCGGGCCGAATACGCGCCCCACCAGGTAAACGAGAAGCCCCGCGACAAGTGCCGCGCCGGCGATCGAAAAGATCCAGTACATCCTTGGGGTTTCTCCTAGGGCTGCTCCCGGCGGAGCATCTCCAGCTCCTCCTCGATTCGACCGCGCTCGCGTTCGAGGTCCTCGCGGCGGCGCTTCAAGCTTTCGGTGTGCTTATCGTGCGCACGGTGGCAAAATTCCATGGCGTCCTCGGGGTCGTCTGTGAGGTGAATCAGGTCGACGTCCTCGGGAGAAATCATCTTCTCCTCGACGAGTCGCTCCTTAATCCAGTCCACCAGCGGACCCCAGAATTCCGTCCCGACGAGGATGATCGGGAAGCGTTGGATCTTCCGAGTCTGAACCATCACCAGGGCCTCGAAGAGCTCGTCGAGGGTACCGAAACCGCCAGGCAGGCAGATGAAGGCCTGGGAGTACTTCAGGAACATCGTCTTGCGCACGAAGAAGTAGCGGAAGTTCATGCCCAGCTGCACCCAGTCGTTGAGGCGCTGCTCGTGGGGCAGCTCGATGCCCAGGCCGATGGAGAGCCCGCCCGCATCTGCCGCACCCCGGTTCGCGGCCTCCATCAGGCCTGGACCACCGCCCGTGATCGTGGCGTAGCCACTGCGGGCGATCAGCGTGCCGATCTGCTGGCCGAGCTTGTAGTACTCGTGGTCTTCCCGGACGCGTGCGGAGCCAAAGACGGTGATCGCCTTCGGGATCTTCGCGAGCGCGCCGAAGCCGTCAACGAACTCGGCCTGGATCCTCATCACGCGCCACGGATCCGTGTGCAACCAGTCGGTGCTGTCCTGGGGCTGAAGCAGGCGTTGGTCGGTCGTGGAGTCCTTCGGCTCCGAGTCCGGGGTCCCCCGGTACAGAACGGGCCCACGGAAACGAAAATCGGAGAGATTGGCCGAATCGGTGGCCGGAAAGTTGGGGGTGGAATCTTCAGTAGTCATCGCTACTTATATTAACGGTGGCCCAGAACACGTGGCCGCCGGCAATCTCCTGGCACGGTCAGCATTCCCCCTTAACAGGTGCAGTGCGCGCCCCCGCGGGCCCGGAAGTGGGCAAAGAAGTGGACTTCATTGTCTGACGCGCGCGTGAATATGGTCTAATTCATACATGAATTCCCCCAATACTCAGTCGGCTGCCGACACCACAGCGGCAAACCCAGCGAGCGGCTCCGCCCTCGGCAAGGGGCTTGAAACCCGACACCTCACCATGATGGGCCTCGGCTCCGCCGTCGGCGCTGGCCTGTTCCTCGGAACAGGCGTCGGCATCGAAGCGGCCGGCCCTGCTGTCCTCTTGTCCTACATCGTCGCCGGTGTCATCGTCATCTTCGTGATGCAGATGCTGGGCGAGCTCGCGGCCGCACGCCCGGCCTCCGGCACGTTCGCCACCTATGGCCGCCTGGCATTCGGTAACTGGGCGGGTTTCTCGCTCGGCTGGCTGTATTACTTCATGCTCGTGATGGTCATGGGCGCCGAGATCACCGGCGCCGGCGCCATCATGGGTAAGTGGTTCGGCGTGGATGGCTGGATTCCTGGCCTGATCGCGGTCGTCTTCTTCACCATCGTCAACCTCACCGCCGTGCGCGGCTTCGGCGAGTTTGAGTACTGGTTCGCGTTCATCAAGGTCGCGGTCATCGTTATCTTCCTCGCCATCGGCCTGGGCCTGCTCTTCGGCTTCTTCCCGAGTTTCGAGAGCCCTGGGCTGTCCCACTTCAGCGACTTCGCGCCGAACGGCATCTCCGGCATGGCTGCCGGCCTGCTCGCTGTTGCTTTCGCATTCGGCGGAATCGAGATCGTGACCATCGCCGCAGCCGAGGCCAAGGACCCCACCACTTCCATTGCCTCCGCCGTGCGCGCCGTCATTTGGCGCATCTCCGTCTTCTACCTGGG
Source organism: Corynebacterium sp. MSK039 (assembly GCF_030232315.1). Taxonomy (NCBI): domain Bacteria; kingdom Bacillati; phylum Actinomycetota; class Actinomycetes; order Mycobacteriales; family Corynebacteriaceae; genus Corynebacterium; species Corynebacterium sp. MSK039. The sequence goes on along the minus strand of NZ_JASPJL010000002.1, from coordinate 247,966 downwards.
CTCGGTCTTCCTGATCACCGCCCTGCTTCCGTACTCCACCCTGGGTGACGCTGAGACCGCCGCAGAGTCCCCCTTCACCCGCGTGCTGGAGCTGGCGAACATCCCGGGTGCTGTGATGCTCATGGAGATCGTCATCGTCCTGGCCCTGCTCTCGGCATGTAACGCCCAGATCTACGCCACCTCCCGCCTGCTGTTCAGCTTCAGTAGCACTGGCTACGCACCGACGTTCTTCCGGAAAACGAACTCCAGGCAGGTTCCGATTCCGGCAGTGTGGGCATCCCTGTTCTTCGCATTCCTCTCGGTGACCCTGCAGGTGTGGGGCCCAGAGAACCTGATCGGCATCCTGTTCAACGCCGTCGGCGGCTCGCTGCTGGTGATCTGGGTGATGATTGTGCTCTCCGAAATCAAGCTGCGCCCGGCTCTCGAGGCCCGCGGCAAGATGACAGTCCGGATGTGGGGCTACCCGTTCTTGCCGTGGCTGACCGTTGCCCTGCTGCTGGGGCTCACAATCCTCATGCTGTGGGATCCCTCGGCTCGTGCCCAGGTCATCACCGTGGCCGTCGCATTCGCTGTACTCTCCGCAGTGGGCTACATCGTGGGCAAGGTTAACCCTGCTGCCCAGGATCACGAGGAGATGACGCTCTAGGACGTCACCGGCTGCTGCGCCCAGGCCCCGCCCGGGGCGCAGCTCGTCCCTGACAAAAGCCAACGGCCTCGGAAGCGCGCTTTGTGCTTCCGAGGCCGTTTTCTTTGGATCTAGACCGCACCCTCACCCAGCGTGGCAAGGCGCTGGGCGGCCTGGGCGATCTGCTCATCGCTGGCGGTCAGCCCCACCCGCACGTGCTGCGTTCCCGCCGGGCCATAGAAGTGCCCCGGAGCCACGAGGATGCCGAGTTCCGCGAACCGGTCCACCGTCTCCCATGCGTCCCGCCCTTCGGTGGCCCAGATATAGAGCCCGGCTTCGGAGTGCTCGACCGTGAAGCCACCAGCGGCCAGCCCGGCAAGCAGCACCTCGCGGCGCTCCCGGTAGCGCTGCCGCTGCAGGGTCTCGAAATCATCGGAGCTAAGCGCCGCGATCATCGCGTGCTGGATCGGCCCCGGCACCATGCCCCCAGCGTGCTTCCGGATCCCGAGAATCTCAGCCATGAGCTGCTGATCCCCCGCGAGCCAGCCCGCACGGTAGCTGGCCATGTTGGAGGTCTTCGACAGCGAGTGCACCGCGATCAGGTTGCGGTGGTCACCATCGCAGACCCGCGGGTCGAGGATGGATACGGGAGCGTCGGCCACCTCAGTGGCCTCCCACCCCAGGCCGAGGTAGCACTCGTCGGAGACGACGATGCAGTCGCGCTGCCGGGCGAAGTCCACGACCTTGCGCAGGTGCTCAACCCCAAGCACCGCGCCGTGCGGGTTCGCGGGCGAGTTGAGGTAAATCAGGGCTGGGGTTTCGGGCCCCAGCTTCAGCAGCGAATCAGCGCGCAGCACCCGGCAGCCCGCGAGTTTCGCGGAGACCTCATAGGTCGGGTACGCCAGCTCCGGGATGACCACCAGCGAATCGGCGTGAATGCCGAGGTCCATCGGCAGGCTCGCGATCGCCTCCTTGGTGCCGATCACCGGCACCACGGCGTCCTCGCTGAGCCCGGTGACCCCGAAGCGTCGGGCCATCGCGGCCACGATGGCTTCCCTTAGTTCAGCGGAACCTTCGGTGGGCGGGTAGCCCGGCTGCCACGCGGCCTCCGCCAGCGCGAGCTGGACGTTCGGGGGGACGTCGTCGACTGGAGTGCCGACGGAGAGGTTAATCATCCCGTCGGGGTGGGCGGCAGCACGCTGCGTCGCCGCAGCCAGAGTGTCCCAGGGAAACGCTGGAAGCCGCTCGGCGGCGGGGGTGCGAAAAGCTGGTGACCGTCGAGTCACGGATTCACTCTCCTCATTGAAAAACTCCCGGTGCCCCACCAGAAGCACCGGGAGCCGGGCACGCGGCCGACACAGTGAAGGCCGGCCTTCCAGCCGCTTAGGCCTGGGGTGGCAGGGCCGCAATCATCGGTGCGTCGAAGTCCTGCGGGCCAAGCGCCGCAGCACCGCCCGGGGAGCCCAGGTCGTCGAAGAACGCCGCGTTAGCGTCGTTGTACTCTTCCCACTCCTCCGGGATGTCGTCCTCGTAGAAGACGGCCTCGACCGGGCAGACCGGCTCACACGCGCCGCAGTCCACGCACTCATCTGGGTGGATGTACAGCATGCGCTTGCCTTCGTAGATGCAGTCCACTGGGCATTCTTCGACGCAGCTGCGGTCGAGGACGTCGACGCATGGTTGCGCAATCGTGTAGGTCATTATTCTTCCTTATGCACTATCGGGTCTAGCGCTAACGGCTAAGCACTTATCTCTTTATTCTGTCACTCGGGCGGGTTCAATTCGAATCACGATCGGCCGTGGGGTCGATATACATGACCGGAATCGCGCCACCCAGCAGCCCCGCTGCGAGCAGCCCGAGCGTGGTGATGCTTTGCGGGATCAGGGTATCCCCGCTGGAGCTGATAGCAGGCCACAGCAGCAGCGCGATGAATCCCGCCAACCAGATCCACGTGGGGATGGCAGCGATCGCTTTATTTGGGGTCCACAGCAGCGCGGTTTTGGTGATGATCCAGTTGAACACTCCCGCGAAGAGGATCGTCCATGGGAACGGAATGCTCACCTCGCCGATGCTGATGCGGCTGCCCAGGTAGAGCACGGAGACGAAGAGTCCGAAGGCAGCCCCAACGCTCAGCCAGGCGATGCCCGCGATCCGCTCGCGGCGGGTGGTGTCACGGCGGACCTGGCTGCGGTTCGGGTCTCCCCAGTGAGGCTCGTTCAGGCGCGCCCCTTCGGGATTGACGGCACGGCGGCCTTGGCTCGTCGCGTTGTCAGCCATTCTCACCCCGTGCCTTCCCGTCGTTACCGTGTTCTTGGGCGGTCCCGTTGCTGGGAACCACGAAGTCAAAGTGTAGCAGACTGATCTGTCTGTTTGCGTTTGGGTCAGCGTTCTTCACCCAGCCCAGCTGATAGCCCTCGACGGGCAGGATCGGCTGGCTGATGAGGTTCGACAACGCGAAGAGGTACTCCCCCGTCGGCGTGACCACGTCCCGAGCTTCGGGGTTGACGTCTGTTCGAGTGCCGTCGGCGACCCACAACTGCGTGGCGTGCGCCGCCATCGCCTTTCGCTTGGCCGCGACGTCCTCGGGCGTGCCCTGGACGAAGGCGTCGATAAACTCTTCCGCGACCAGCGCGACCTCGCCGTCCTTCGCCTCATGCCAGCCTTCCGGCGCCTCCGCGCCCGCCATCGCCGCGTGGAATGCCCCTGCCGGGGTGACGGCCCACCAGATCTCTTGCGGGGTGGCCTCCGCGCCCGCGTCTGCGAGGCGGCGGACTGCCTCGTGAGTCACCCGGTGGGCCCGGATGTGGTCGGGGTGCCCATAGCCGCCGTCGGGGCCATAGGTGACGAGCACCTCCGGGCGCTCACGGCGGAGCACCGCGAGCAGCTGCTCAACCTGCTGTTCCCAGTTATCCTCCGAGTCCCCGGCGAAGGCGCGGGGGTGCCGGATCGTTGGGGTATCCGCCATCCCGGAGTCCCGCCAACGGCTCAGCCCACCTAGGAACTGCGGGCCCTGATGAACCCCCAGGTGCTCGAGGGCCTGCTGTAGTTCCCCGATGCGGAAACCGCCCAGCAGGTCGGAGTGCTCGGAGGTGAGCTTCTGGTACTTCTCCCCGATCACCTCCCCTTCTTCACCGAGCGTGCAGGTCAGCACGGATGTCTCCGCACCTACCCGGGAGCTCGCGGCCACCAAGAGGCCGGTAAACAGGGATTCATCATCCGGGTGGGCGTGGATGAACATCACCCGGCGCGGTGCCGCGTGGGTGGCGGGCTTAGTCATCTGAACTTGGTACCTCCGGTTCTGGGGCTGCCGTCGTCGGTTCCGCCACGTCTTGGCGCGTCCAGCGGGCACCGCCGAAAAAAATTCCACTATAGGGATCGAAAGGCCACTGTTCGACGGGCTTGTCGGAGCCCACGAACTCTGGGCTCGCAGCGTAGTACTGCTCATCGCGCAGGAGTGGCAACAGCACGGACTGGTTCTGCACCAGCGCGTTCACCTGCTCGATAGCCGCGGCGGAATCTTCACCGTCGCGCACCTCGGCGATGGCTTCGTCGATTGCCGGGTCGCAGAGGCCCGTGATGTTCGCCCCGAAGGTTCGCTGCGGGGATCCCTCTGCCGATTCCGTCGACGGGGTGGTCTCCGTCTCGCGGGGCTCTGGCGGCGAGCTCGCCTTGTCGGATTCGGTGGTCTTTTCGCTGGTCGCGGAGCTGACGGTCGGCTCCTCAGACTTGCTGTCTTCGCCCGAGGTCTTATCCTCGGCAGTCCGTTCCTCAGCCTGACGCAGCGTCTCCGGCTGGACGCAGGAGAACTGGTTAGCCACGTCCGTGGGGGTATCGGGTGTTCGCCCCCACAGCACCGAAGCGTCCACCTCCCCCTCGGGGATCATCGTCTCCAGCAGATTTTCCGCATCCACAGTCAGAGCCTGGGCGTTGATCCCGTTGCGGCTGAGCTCATCAGCGATCGTGCGGGCGGCGATGGCCGCCTGCTTGTCGTTATTGGGAGCCGCGATGGTGAAGGGCCTCTCCTCGAACAAAGCCCGGGCCTCGTCCGGCATCTGTTCGATGGGTCGCTCGCCCCAGTCCGGAGGGGTGACCTCCCTATTCCCGGAGACGATCTGCGCCACGGTGCCCGGCTTGATCGCCGCCAAGGCTGCGCGGCGCACAGCCATCTGGTTCATCCGCTCCGAATCGAGGTTGAGAGCGAAGTTCAGCTGGACCTTCCGGTCCCGCTGGGTGCCGCGGACATCCGGCACCTCGCCGAGGGTCAGCGCCGCCAGCCCCGCTGGGTAAGAGGCGTACATCTGCAGCTGACGGGAGCGCAGCATCTGCGCCCCCGTGTGCACATCCGGAACCGCCCGGAGGATCAGCTTATCCGTGGCGGCAGGGGCTGATCCCCAGTAGCGGTCGTTGCGCTGCAGCTCAATGACACCGCGCCCAGCGTCCACCGCGTGGACCCGATAAGCGCCGCCGGAAGCGACCGATCGCTCGTTCATCATCGTGGCGAACTGCTGCCCCTCAGCCCGGTAGATATGGCTCGGCAGCAGGTGCCGGAACAACTGCCGCCAACCTTCCTGCGGCTCGCTGAAACTCACGCGAACCTTTGAGCCTCCCCCGGAGACCTTGATCCCAGAGATCTTGCTGTACTGGGCAGCATTCTCCGCGATGCGCTGGGTGCGCAGCTCATCCCAGAGGTACTGGAAATCACTGCCGGAGATCGGGGTGCCGTCGGACCACTGGGCGTGCGGCCGCAGGGTGTAGGTCACCTCGGTCGGCGCCACCGGGTTATCGGCATCCACCTTGACCAGGAGGTCCTTGTTCATCACCCAGCGGTTGCCGACGCGGTTGAACGCGGACGGCAGCGTGAGATCAGCGACCGCCATCGTGGATTGGCCCAGGTTGCCGACGATGTGCGGATTCAGATTGCCGTCGAATTCATCGACGCCGATGTTGATCTCCCGCAGCTTCGAATCCGGGGTGTCTGCGTTCTTTTCCTCGTTAGGCTCCTTGGCCTTGGGCTTGGCCGGCTCCTCCACGGTGGGGGCATCTCCAGGGCGGGCCTGGCAGCCTGCCAGCACGAGACTAAGCGCCACCGGGGTGGTCATGAGGGCAGCAAAAAAGCGCTGACGGGGTTGCCTCTGAGTCATTGCCAAGACCAACCTCCGTCAGCGCCACTGCGCTCTATCACGCCCGTGCGGGTGGCTCCCCACCGCGGGCGAAGAGCACACTACTTGTTACGAGCCTTTTCGCGGGACCGGGCGCGGGCACGCTCGGTTGCGTTAAGAACCAGCTTACGCACGCGGATGACGTCCGGCGCGACCTCGACGCACTCGTCGTAGCCACAGAATTCCATGGCCTCCTCGAGGCTCATCTCGTGGGCCTTCGCCAGGGTCACGGTGGTGTCCGCGGACGCGGCACGCATGTTCGTCAGCTTCTTTTCCTTGGTGACGTTGACGTCCATGTCCTCGTCGCGGTTGTTCGCACCGACGACGACGCCCTCGTAGACCTCGGCGCCCGGCTCGACGAAGAACTGACCGCGGTCGGCGAGGTTGATCAGCGCATAAGCAGTGACCTGGCCGGTGCGGTCCGCGACCAGGGAGCCCGTCGGGCGGCCCTTGATCTCGCCGGCCCAGGGCTGGTAGCCCGCAGAGTAGTGGTTGGCGATACCGGTTCCGTGGGTCTCGGTCATGAAGACGGTGCGGAAACCGATGAGGCCACGGGCGGGCACGATGAAGTGCATGCGGATCCAGCCGGAGCCGGTGTTATCCATGGATTCCATGCGGCCCTTGCGGGCGGCCATCAGCTGGGTGATGTTGCCCAGGTACTCCTCTGGAGTGTCGATGGTGAGGTTCTCGTAGGGCTCCATGAGCTGGCCGTTTTCGGTGCGGGTCACGACCTGTGGCTTGCCGACGGTGAGCTCGAAGCCCTCGCGGCGCATCGTCTCCACGAGAACGGACAGTGCCATCTCGCCACGGCCCTGGACCTCCCAGGCGTCGGGGCGCTCGGTCGGCAGCACGCGCAGGGACACGTTACCGATCAGCTCCTGGTCGAGGCGGGCCTTCACCATGCGGGCGGTGAGCTTATCGCCACCACCGCGACCAGCCATCGGGGAGGTATTCACGCCGATGGTCATGGAGATCGCAGGCTCGTCCACGGCGATGCGTGGCAGCGGGTTCGGGTGCTCCGGGTCGGCGAGGGTATCGCCGATCATGATGTCATCGATGCCGGAGATCGCGGCGATGTCACCAGCGATGACTTCCTGGGCGGGCACACGGGTCACGCCGACGGTGCGCAGGAGCTCGGCGATCTTCGCGGTCTTGACGTGCTGCTCGCCCTCCTCGTCGTAGTGGATCCACGCGACCTGCTGGCCCTTGCGCAGCACGCCGGAGTGGACGCGGACCAGGCCGATGCGGCCCAGGAAGGAGCTGGAGTCGAGGTTCGTGACGTGAGCCTGCAGCGGGCCTTCGACGTCGGCGGAGGGCTCCGGGAGGGTGTCGTACAGGACGTCGAAGAGGGGCTGCAGGTCCGGGGAGTTCGGGACGTTGCCGTTGCCCGGATTCTCGGTGGACGCCTTGCCCTCGCGGCCGGAGGTGTAAAGCACCGGCAGCTCCAGAAGGGACTCGGCGGCCTCCATGGCCTCCTCGTCCTCCAGGGTGGAAGCCAGCTCGAGGAGCAGGTCCTGCGCCTCTTCGACAACCTCGTCGATGCGGGCGTCCGAGCGGTCGGTCTTGTTCACGCAAATGATGACCGGCATCTTGGCGGCCAGTGCCTTGCCGAGCACGAAGCGGGTCTGTGGCAGCGGCCCCTCGGATGCGTCGACGAGCAGCACCACGCCGTCCACCATGGACAGGGCGCGCTCAACCTCGCCGCCGAAGTCGGCGTGGCCTGGGGTGTCGATCACGTTGATGACGAGGTCGGAGCCGTCCTTACCGAGCCCCTTGCGGCGAATCGCGGTGTTCTTCGCAAGGATCGTGATGCCCTTTTCGCGCTCCAGGTCACCAGAATCCATGACACGGTCCTCGACCTCCGCGTGCGGGTCGAAGGCGCCAGACTGGCGCAGCATGGCATCGACGAGAGTCGTCTTTCCGTGGTCGACGTGCGCGACGATGGCGACGTTTCGAAACTCGGTATGGGTCACTAGTTCAACGCTTCCTTAAAAATATCGACTATGAGCGATTGGCCACTCCTACGGAGCCAATGTTAGCGCCGCGGTTGACTCCACTATTTTTCCACATGCCTCGAAGTTTTTCTGCATGCGTTATCCCAGCCCGTGCTCGTCACCCCTGCGCACTCCCCCGCTTCCGGGGTCAGGTGGCGGCCAGAAAAGTTTTATCGTTTTCCCCAACTTTTCACGCCGTGCTGATATTGTGAACCAAACCAAACAACAATCGTGCAAGCGCTGACTGCCCTCTCCCATAGAACGGTGATGAGCAGCACCAGGCTTGCCGGTCCGAAATACTCCGCAACCAGCACTGGAAGGCACCACCCGGAATGAACGTCAAGGCCATTTCCTCTCGCAAGCGCACGTGGGGCCGCCGCGCCGCCACGACCCTCGCCGCGATGGCGCTCAGCGCCACGGCCGTCATCAGCCCAGCGCAGGCAGCTCCTGTCGGCTCTCTCGATCACCTCGGCCGTCCGGCACCGCACGTGCTGAACCAGATCGAGCAGTTCGCCAACACCCCTGGCCTGCCTGACAAGGCCAAGTCCGCCCTCGAGTCGGTGGTCGGCTTCTTCCGTGGCGATGGCGACAAGGATCCTGGCGTCTACCTGCCGGAGGGCGGCCCGGCATTCACCCAGTTCGCTTTCCCGACCATGTCCATGAAGTGCATCGGCGGCAAGAACAAGGCCGTTGGTACCGCCATGGCCGTTCCGGGCCCGGCTGCCCTGCCACTGCCTGGCGTGGCAGCGGGTGAGGTGAACTTCGTCTTCACCGCACTGGGCACGGGCCCGGCTGCGAAGAAGCAGGCCATCCCGATGCGCGTCCACTGGGTGAACATCAACAACGGCCGCATCGGCACCACCGTGCTGGGCAACAACGGCATCAACCCGAAGGGCCCGGGCACCGTCAACGGTGCTGCGAAGACCGGTCCGGGCACCGTCCTGGCTCTGCTTGAGGGCGGCGTGACCACCGTGGAGGAGGACTTCGGCCCATCCAACTGTGGCTTCAGCCCGACCGTCGCGATGATCAACGTCCGCTAGGAGCGGCGGCGCTGAGTCGCACCGACTAGCAAAAGAGCCCGTGGCCTCCGAGGCCACGGGCTACGTGCCAGACACAAGCGACTACGCTGCCTCGCCCCCACTTTCCGTGGGGGCGATTTTTGTGAGCGCCACGCCCACCGCGGCACCCAAAACCACACCCACCGCGAGGTTATTGGTGGCCAGGGTCGCAGTGAAGACGCACATCATCACCAGCGAGTGCTGCCACGGCAACCGCAGTAAGCCCTTGGGGCTCACGGTGTACCAGGAGATCGTCTTCAGAGAGACGATGACCATCACCGCAGCCAGCGCTGCCATGGGGATGGCGGAGACGACCTGGTGCAGCGAAAGGATGAATAGCAGCAAAAACCCGCCAGCGGCAATCGAGGAGAAGCGGGTGCGGGCATGGGATTCCTCAACGTTGACCATCGTCTGGCCGATCATGCCGCAGCCGCCCGTTCCAGCCAGCGCACCGGCGGCGATATTAGCCACGCCCTGACCCCAGGATTCGCGGGTCTTGTTGGAGGAGGTCATGGTCATCCCGTCCACCAGCTGGCCTGTCATCACCGACTCCACCAGCCCGACGGCGGCGAAGCCCAGTGCGTAAGGCAGCACGAGAAAGAATGTCTCCCAGGTCCACGGGACATCCGGCATGCGCACCTCGGGCAGCCCACCGGTGAGACCACCCATGTCCCCCACATCCGGCACCCGCCAGCCGAGAATCACGACCATCAGGGTCAGGATCGCGATGGCGATCAGTGGTGCGGGGATCGCAGCGGTGATCTTCGGGAAGATAAGCAGAGCGGCGATGCCAATGGCGAAGAGCACCCACACCGGCCAGTCGGCACCGATGATGTGCTCCAGCTGGGCGGTGAGGATCATGATGCCCAGGGCGTTGACGAATCCGGCCATGACCTCGGGTGTGATGAAGCGCTGCAGCTTGGCTACACCCAGCAGGCCGAAGATCACCTGAATGATGCCGGCCAGCACGACCGTCACGATGAGGTAATCCGTCCCGTGGCTGGCCACGAGGGGCGCAATGACTAGGGCGGTGGCGCCGGCAGCGCCGGTGATCATCGCCGGTCGCCCACCCGTGAACGCGATGACGAAGCACAGCACCACCGTGGAAAACAGCCCCACCGCGGGGCTCACACCGGCGAGGATCGCGAAGCTAATGACCTCGGGTATCAGAGCGAAGGAGGTGGCTAGTCCGGCCAGCACCTCCGTGCGGAATCGCTGTCGGCTGCTGAAGGCTTCGCGGAAGGAGCCCACCACCGATTGATACGGCGGCCCCTGGGGAACGGTACGTGGCATGTGGTTAAGCATAACGGGCTGCGGATATGCCCCACGGCCCCGCCCCCAGGAGGGTTAGCTACTCGAAGGCGTGGCGGTCATCCTGCTTGAGTCCATGCGCGGCACTGATCCTTGCCGCGCACAAACAGAAAATCCGCCCCGGGCGGCGCTATGTGGCGCTCCGGAGCGGATCATGGGCTACGGCCCGCTGCGGCGTTAGCCCAGAATCTGGCGACCCATCACCATGCGGCAGATCTGGTTGGTGCCCTCGTAGATCTGGGTGATCTTGGCGTCGCGCATCATGCGCTCGACCGGGAAGTCGCGGGTGAAGCCGTAACCACCGAGCAGCTGAACCGCGTCAACGGTGACCTCCATCGCGACGTCGGAGGCGAAGGCCTTGGAGCCCGCGGCCATCAGCCCCAGTCGCTCCCCGCCCTCGGCGACCCCGCGCTCCGCGTTGGATGCTGCGGTGTAGATCATCAGCCGGGCGGCATCGATCTTCATCTTCATGTCGGCGAGCATGAACTGAGTGTTCTGGAAGTCCGCGATGGCCTTACCGAACTGCTTGCGCTCCTTGACATAGGCCACGGCCTGATCAAAAGCTCCCTGGGCGATGCCGAGGGCCTGGGCGCCGATGGTCGGGCGGGTGTGGTCCAGGGTCTGCAGGGCGGTCTTGAAGCCGGTCCCCTCTTCGCCGATCATGCGGGAAGCCGGCACGCGGCAGTCCTCGAAGTACAGCTCTGCGGTCGGGGAGCCCTTGATGCCGAGCTTGTGCTCGAGCCCACCGACGCGGAATCCCGGGTCGTCCTTGTGCACCATGAACGCGGAGATGCCACGGGCTCCCGCCTCCGGGTCGGTGACGGCCATGACGGTGTACCAGGAGGAACGCCCGCCGTTGGTGATGAAGCACTTGGAACCGTTGATGACCCACTCGTCGCCCTCGCGCACCGCGCGGGTCTTCATCGCACCAGCGTCGGAGCCAGCCTCGCGCTCGGTCAGCGCGTAGGAGGCGAGCTCACCGTTGGCGATATCCGGGAGCACTTCCTGCTTCAACTCGTCGGAGCCGTTGAGGATGAGGCCCATGGTGCCGAGCTTGTTCACGGCCGGGATCAGGGAAGACGAGCCACAGACGCGGGCGACCTCCTCGATCACAATGACGGCCGCGAGGGAGTCCGCCCCCTGGCCACCGCACTCCTCCGGGACGTGGATCGCATTGAACCCGGATTCGTTCAGCGCCTTGAGGGCCTCCTCCGGGAAGCGCTCATTTTCATCGACGTCCTGCGCGTACGGGGCGATGTCGCGCTCCGCGAGACCGCGGATGGCTTCCCGCAGCTCCTGGTACTCCTCTGGGAGCTTGAATGGTTCGAAGTCCGGGTTGAACCCCATAGGTGACCTCCACAAATTGCGTTTAGGAATTGTGTTCTAGATAACTATCTGACACTGTAGCGCGCCGCGGGATACCGGGGCAGCATTGTCACGATTTCACAACTTTTATCCCTTCCGGTTCTCGGTTTTTCCGCAGCTTAGTTACCCTAAAATTCATGATTCAGTCCGAGCCGCGCAGCAACGCCAAATCCGCATCCCAGCCAGGCCGCAGGGGCACCGACCCCGCGATCCCTGCCGTTTCACTGGGCGCAGCCACCTCCTCCCCCGCAGGCACGCGCGCCTCCCGGTGGGCCCGGCGCGCCGCTGCAGGGCTGGGTGCAGCAGCGCTGGCACTGACCGCCGCCTGTAGCGGGGGCGCCAACAACCCCGAGGACGCCGAGCCACAGTCGCTGTCCTCGCAGACGGATCGCGAATCCACCGCCAATGCCGAGTCCGCTTCCGCTGGCCTGGCGGCCGCCGGTGATGAGCGCAAGCGCGACGGCCTGTGCACCACCCCTGATCTGAAGATTGACACGGACAACATGCAGGGCGCGGCCGGCAGCACCTTGCTGGACATCGTATTCACGAACACTGGCGACGAGGAATGCTCGCTCGAGGGATACCCCGGGGTCAGCCTCGTGACCGATAACAACGGCACGCAGCTGGGCGCCAGCGCCGATCGCGAGGAGTCCGGCGAGTCCGAAAAGGTGACTCTCCAGCCGGGTGACCGCGCAACCGCATCGGTGCGCATCACAAAGGTCGGGGCGCTGGACCCTGAGGAGTGCAGCCCGAAGGCAGCCGACGGGATCCGCGTCTACCCGCCGGAGGAGACCCGCTCAGCCTATATCGAGCTCAAGGGGCTCGAGGGCTGCACCGGGAAGGATAAGTACATGTCCGTGCAGCCAGTGCGCGCCGCCCAGTAGCAGCTGACCAGGGGGTTCCATGGGCGCAGCGAGGTCAGTGCGGTTTGCCACTTTCGCCATCATCCTCGCCGCCACCGCGCTCAGCGCATATCGGGTGGCTGGCCGCACCCTGTACTGGGATGACTTCCTGATCCCCGCCACCTACGGCGCCCCGGAGCAGCTCTCGTTCACGGGGCTCTTCCTCCCCCACGACGGGCACCTCATGCCCGGCGCGATCGCCCTCCAACTGGCGGTCGACCGCATCGCCGCTCTGGAATGGTGGCTGCCGGCCACGCTGATCGTGGTCGGCACCTTTGTGTCTGCTGTGCTGTGGGCTGCCAGTGGGGTCGCTCGAGGTCGCCCGTTGGTGCTCGCCCTGCTCTGTTTCTCCCCATTCCTGGGGGCTGCGCTGGGCTGGTGGTCGGCGGCCATCAACGCGCTGGCCTGGCAAATCACCTGCGCTGTGGCGCTGTTGCTGCTGCGCCGGACGAGGCCGTCTTCTCGCGCTCGGCTTGCAGTGCGCGGTGCTGCGGTGGCTGTCACAGTCTTCGTCGGGTTGCTGTTCACGGAAAAGGCGCTCTCCATCCTCCCCCTGCTCACCGCCTTGGCGCTGTTCTTCCCGTCCTTCCTCTATCCCCAGTGTCAGGACGTCGCGTCGCGACGCATGCGGGCCCTCACCCTTGCGCCTGGGTGGTTGGTCACCGCCGCGTGGGCGGTGCTCTATGTTGCGGTGACGCGGACTGAGCCGTCCACCGGGGAGGCGTCGGGGTCCGTGGTGTGGGGTGCGGTACCGCGGGCGCTGCGGGAGGCAGTTCTCCCCGGGGTTCTCGGTGGGCCGTGGAGCTTTGAGCGTTGGGCGCCTGGTGGCAGCTTCGCCTCCCCCTCGGCTGCAGTGGGCTGGCTCGCTGCGGTCGGGGCCATCGTACTCGTGGCGGTGTGGCTTGTCCGGCATGGCCAGGGGCCCGTTGGCACTCGGCTGCGGGCCGGCGGGCTGGTGCTCTCGTTGGGTTACCTGGCGCTGGTTTTTCTCGCCCTAGCCTTGGCCCGCTCTGGTGCCAACACGGCGGACGTGATCACCGCCTCGCTGCATTATTACTCCGATGCCTTCACCGCGGCCGTCCTGTTGTGCACCGCGGCTGCCGTGCAGGCGGAGGCCCGAGCGCTCCCCGACCATCGGATCGCTGGCCACGCGGCACCAGCTGATGGTGCCCCGCGGACAAGCACCACGCGCCGTCATGGTGCCAAGGGCAAGTCCCAGACTCCGCGGGCCCGCGCTATCGTGCAGGCCGTCCTCGCCGTGGGATTCATCGCCTCCTCCACCGCCACGACCGTCAGCTATCTGGATAGCTGGCATGACGATGAGACCGCCGAGTGGCTGCGCACCGTCAAGTCCAGCCTGCGGGCTGCACCCGCCCCGCTTCTGCCGCAACCCGTTCCAGCCATGATCGCGAACCGCTACGACGGCCCGCGGGTCGACATCGGCGAGGTCGCCCGCTCCCTGCCTGATTGGCCCGGCGTGTCAGCCGGGACGCCACGCCCCATGTTCCTTAACGACGAGGGGAAGCTGGTGGCCGCGGACGTCCTGAAACTCGCGGTCAACGAGCAGCCAGGCGGCAAGAAATGCGGACAGCGGATCCCCTTAAACGAACCGACGCTGGTCAAGCTCAGCGCGCCGCTGAAGTTCGGCGAGTGGACCTGGGTGCTGAACACCACGGCGAGCACCCCCGTCACGCTGCGCATCCTGACCCCCAATGGGCTCGAAAGCTACGAGGATTCCCTGGCCCGCGCGCACCGGGTCGCGGTCCCCGCCGAACTGAACCAACAGCACGTGCGGGTCTCCGGGGGCGGGAACACGATCGAGGTCCTGGCGGCCCCACAGCAGCGCTCCACCCCCGCGAACGGTAACTATGTGTGCCTGGGAGCAGGCGCGATCGGTCCGCTCCTCCCCAAGGAGCGCTCGGCACACTAAACTTGGGCCTTCTTGGCAACCCGGGCGAGCGCGACTGTGCCCCCGCCTCAGAACCGAAAGGCTACAACCGGACTATGGCAGGTGGACTCGCCGCCCTCTTGGATGACGTTGCGCTGATCGCGAAGAAGGCCGCGGCCACGGTGGATGACGTCGCTGCGGCCGCCGGACGCACGAGCGCGAAGGCCGCGGGAGTGGTGGTCGACGACGCCGCGGTGACCCCAAAGTTCGTCCAGGGCGTGACCCCTGCCCGCGAGCTGCCGATCATCTTCCGCATCGGGCGGGGCTCACTGTTCAACAAGCTCGTGATCATCCTGCCGCTGGCGCTGCTGCTGAGCTGGCTCGCCCCGTGGGCGCTGATGCCCCTGTTGATGGTGGGCGGGTTCTATCTCTCCTTCGAGGGGGCGGAGAAGGTCGCCGAGAAGCTCGGAATCGTCGCCCATCACGACGCCGAGAGCGAAGAGGTCGTCGAGGAGGACGCGCTGGTAAAGCAGGCGATCCTCACGGACTTCATCCTCTCGGCGGAGATCATGGTCATCTCGCTGAACGAGGTGGCCACCGAACCCTTCTTCAACCGCACCCTCATCCTCATCATCGTCGCCCTAGCGATCACGCTCGGTGTCTACGGCTTCGTGGGCCTGCTGGTGAAAATCGACGATATCGGGCTGCGGCTCATCGCCACCGACAAACCCACGGCCGCCCGCTTCGGCCGGGGCCTGGTCACGGCGATGCCGAAGATACTGAACACCATCGCGGTGATCGGCACCTTCGCGATGCTCTGGGTGGGCGGGCACATCCTGCTCTCCGGCTTCGACGAGCTCGGCTGGCATTGGCCACACGAGGTCGCCGCAGCTGCGAGCGGTGCCGTCGAATCCTGGGGAGGTTTCGCCTCCTGGACCGCGGAAACCCTGTGTAGCCTCGGGTTTGGGCTCGTCGCCGGGTTCATCGTGCTTGGCATCGTCGCTGTGTGCAAGGCGATCGCGACGTCGATAAAGAAGAAGTAGGGAAAACATGCTGGATGCAAGAAACGTTGCCCTCGTCCTGGAAGGCGGCGGCATGCGCAATAGCTACACCGCGGCCTGCATCGACCAGCTACTCGCCCATGAGGTGAAGTTCGGCTGGGTCGGCGGGGTGAGCGCAGGTGCCTCGCACACCGTGAACTTCCTCTCCGGCGACCGGCTGCGCGCCCGCGAGAGCTTCATCACCCTTCCTGCCCACCCCACGGCGGGCGGGATGTCGTCCTTCATGCGGGGCAACGGCTACTTCAATTCGGACTTCATCTACGAGCAGGCCGCGCTGCCGAACGCATCGATCCCCTTCGATTTCGAGACCTTCTTCGCGGACGACACCCCCTTTTCGATCAGCGCGTTGCGGGCCGACACGGGAGAAACGGTCTCCTGGGGTCGCGGTGACCAGCACAACGACGGCGACCTGATGAAACAGGTTCGGGCTAGCTCGACGATCCCCGCCCTGATGCCGACGACCATCATCGACGGGGTGCCCTACGTGGACGGCGCGCTGGGTGACACGGGTGGCCTCGTGCTGCCGAATGCGATCGAGGCCGGCTTCGATAAATTCCTGATTCTGGCAACGAAACCTCGCAACTACACGCGCCCGGCGATGGGGTCCCCACAGCTCGTGCGCCTGTTCAACCGCAAGTACCCGGCGGTGGCGGAGGCTGCATTGACGAGACACGAGCGTTATAACGCGGTGCGGGAGCAAATGACCGAGCTGGAGCGCCAGGGCAAGGCCATGATCTTCTACCCGGAGAACATGATGGTCACCAGCACCGAGCGCAAGGTACGCGCGCTGCGACGAAATTACGCGCTGGGGATGCAGCAGACGATGCGCGAGCTCCCCCGGTGGTTGGAGTTCCTGCGGGACTAGTCCGCTGCGCAGAAATGGCCTGAAGAACCCGGGGCTGACCGCCGAGCCTCAGCTTTCCGAAGCCCAGCATAACCGCAGTTCAGATAGGCTATCCTTGCTAGAGAAACGCGCATTAATAGGCGAATATGTGCGTATGCTTAAAAATCTCCAACGCTACTGGCTGGTCTACCTCGCGCTGGTAGTCCTGGCCACGACGGGCGCGCTCCGGCTGATGGAGCAGCCAGTCGCCGCCCAGTGGCTCGCCTCAGTATTCATCGTGGCGGTGATCCTCTGGGTGGGTGCGGACATGATCCGCGACCTGCTGCGCGGGCACACCGGCCTGGATATCCTCGCCGTGGTCTCAATGACGGCCACCTTGCTGGTGGGTGAGTATGTCGCGGGCCTGATCATCGTCCTCATGATCACCGGGGGCGAGGCCTTGGAGGATTACGCGCAGGCCCGCGCGGAACGCAACCTCACGAATCTTCTGAACCGCGCCCCGCAGCACGCGCTCCGCCTGCTCTCGGCGGATTCCGACGAGGTCGAGGAGATCGCGGTGTCGGAGATCGCGGTCGGGGACGTCATCCTGGTCCGCCCAGCCGAGCAGATCCCGGTGGACGGCACGCTGCTTTCCGAACACGCCAGCGTGGACGAGTCCGCGCTGACCGGCGAGCCCCTCAGCGTCGATAAGCACACCGGCGACGAGGTGATGTCTGGCTCCCTGGCTGGCCAGGCGGCCCTTCGTCTGCGGGCGGATCGGGTGGCCGCGAATTCTCAATACCAGCGGATCATCGACCTGGTGGCCACGGCCCGCGAGGAAAAGGCCCCGGTCGTGCGCATCGCCGACCGTTTCGCGCTCCCATTCACGGTCTTCGCCGTTCTCCTCGCTGCGGTGGCGGCGTTCATCGCTCAGGACGCCACCCGCTTCGCCGAGGTGCTCGTGCTGGCCACCCCGTGTCCGCTGATCATCGCAGCCCCCGTGGCCTTCCTGGGTGGGCTGTCGCGCGCCTCTGAGCGGGGCATGGTGGTCAAAGGCGGTGGCGTGCTGGAACAGCTCGCCACGGTGCGCTCCGCCGCTTTCGACAAGACCGGCACCCTCACCTCGGGTCGGCCGCAACTGGAGCACATCGATACCAGCAATGGCTGGCAGGAAGACCAAGTTCTGGCTCTCGCCGCGGCAGCGGAGCGCGGCTCCACCCACGCGCTCGCCGAGGGGATCATGCAGGCCGCCGAGGCCCGTGGGGTCACCGTCCCCACTGCCACGGATTTCGAAGAAATCGCCACGAATGGTGTGGCTGCCGAGGTCGGTCGGCACCAGGTCCGGGTCGGCAAGCTGAGCTTCATCCAGCAGACCGACCCGGCGGCGCATGCGGCGGAGGCGCTATCCGGGGAGACGGTCGCCTATGTCGCGGTCGACGGCCAGTTCGCTGGATCACTGCACATGGTCGACCAGGTGCGCCCGGAAGCGGGTGCGTTGATTCGCTGGCTACGCAACCAGGGTGTCGGCAAGCTCGCGATCCTCACCGGTGATGCAGAGCCGACGGCGACGGCCGTCGCCGAAAAGCTAGGCATCAACGAGGTCCACGCCGGGCTGCTGCCGAAGGACAAGGTGGAGCTGGCGGGCAACCTCGCTCCCCACCCGACGATGATGGTCGGCGACGGCATCAATGACGCCCCGGTGCTCGCCGCGGCAGACGTCGGCATCGCCCTTGGCGTGCGGGGAACGACGGCGGTCGGCGAGGCCGCGGACGCCGTCATCTTGAAGGACAGCCTCGCTCCCCTGGCCGAGGCGATCGAGGTCGCTCGGCACACACTGCGGACCGCCAAGACCGCGATCATCATCGGTATCGCGCTCTCGGTGGGGCTGATGCTGGTGGCGGCATTCGGGTACATCCCGGCGGTCGCGGGCGCCCTGTTGCAGGAGGTCGTGGACCTCGCGGCGATCCTGTACGCGCTGCGGGCGCTACAGGCGCCAGTGGCCAATCTCGAGGGTTCCGCGCAGCGTTAGCCGCACCGCTCACTCTTCGCCTGCCCCCATGCTGGGGCGCTGCGCACGCTCTGCAGGCTTCTGACCCGGCCGTTACAGTGGGACTCAAAGGGCACCACTGTGGCTGGTCGCCCCGGACCGGCAACCAGCCGCAACTGCTTCTTAAAAAACAGAAACTTAGGTCTGAATTCGAGGAGCGATTGAACCCATGGCTATGACAGTCGGCGAAATGATGGTTAAGGCTCTGGCCGAGCACGGGGTCTCCAAGGTCTGGGGCGTGGTGGGCGATGCCCTCAACCCCATTACGGACGCAATCCGGCGCGAGGATCGCATCGACTGGATTGGTGTGCGCCACGAAGAGGCCGGCGCCTTCGCCGCCTCCGCGCAGGCCCAGCTCACCGGTGAGCTCGGGGTGGTCATGGGCACCGTCGGACCCGGCGCGATCCACCTGCTCAACGGGCTTTATGATGCTCAGAAGTCCCACGCCCCGGTGCTTGCCATCGTGGGCCAGGTCCCGCAGGCCTCCATCGGGACGAACTTCTTCCAGGAGGTCAACAACGACCGCCTCTTCGACGACGTCTCCGTCTTCACCGCGACGGTTACCACCGCCGAGCAGATGCCCTACCTCTTCGAGCAGGCCGTGAACGCCGCGATCGCCCAGAGTGGCGTGGCGGTTCTGAGCATCCCCGCCGACGTGGGCGGCCTGACCCTGCCCAAGGAGGCCACCACCCCCCGCTTCGCGCCGAAGCCCACGGGGTCTACCCCATCCGCCGACCGGATCGGCGAGGCGGTCAACGCCCTGCAGTCGGCGGAGAAGGTCTCGCTGCTGGTCGGCCGCGGGGCGCAGAACTCCCGCGAGGAGCTGCTGGAGCTGGCCGAAATCCTGGACTCCCCGATGGTGTTGACGCTTAAGGGCAAGGAGTTCCTTGAAGACGAGAACCCATGGCAGCTCGGCCAATCAGGGCTGATTGGTAACCCGGCGGCGATTAAGGCCATGGAGGAATCCGACACGATCTTCATGATCGGCACGGACTTCCCCTACCGGGAGTGGATCCCCTCCGGCAAGCAGATGATCCAGCTGGATATCAACGCCAGCCACATCGGTCGCCGCGCCCAGATCGACGTCGCCCTGGTCGGTGACGCCACCGAAAGCCTCCGCCTGCTGATCGGCGCGCTGCGCAGCGCCGGCGTCGAAAAGGATGCGAAGGACTGGGCAGAAGGGCTGCGTAAGCGCTACGAGCGCTGGCTGGACGGGCAGAAGAAGCTCGCTAACCCGCACTTCGATGAAACGCTGCTCGGCAAACTGCGTTCGCTGGGCGATAACCCCAGCAAGCGGATCCGCCCGGAGGGTGTGGCCACCGCGCTGGACGAGGTCTGCGCCGACGATGCGATCTTCACCTCGGATACCGGAATGTCGACGGTGTGGCCCTCCCGGCTGCTGCCGATGCGTGGCACCCGGCGCCTCATCGGTTCTTATAATTTGGGGTCGATGGCCAACGCCTTGCCGATGGCGCTGGGCGCGCAGGCAGAGTACCCGGATCGCCAGGTCGTGGCCATGGCCGGCGATGGTGGGCTCATGATGTTGGCGGGCGATCTGCGCACCGCGGTGACCTACGATTTGCCTATCACCGTCGTGGTTTTCAACAACACGAAACTCGGCATGGTGAAGCTGGAAATGGAACAGGTCGGCCTTCCGGAGTACGGTACTGATTTGGATAATCCAGACTTCGCTGAACTTGGCCGTGCCATGGGCCTGGAGGCGGTGCAGGTCTCCGAGCCAGAGGAACTGGCCGAAGCCCTGCGCACTGCGGTGCACTCCCCCAAGCCCTACCTGGTCGAAGTTCTCACCAACCCCGACGAGGTGTCGGTGCCGGGCGAAATCGAACCCTCCCAGGTTTATGGTTTCGCCCGGGCGAAGGCGCTAGAGCTGCTGCCGGATGTGAACTTCCGGAAGTAGCGGGAAGCACCTTCAAGGGAAAAGTTAAGAATGAGAAGCATCAAAATTGGGTTGGCGCTCGTCGGGCTACTGGTCGGCGCTGGCTTCGCAACCGGCAAGGAAGTTACCCAGTACTTCGTCAGCTTCGGCACGATGGGTGTGTGGGGTGTGCTCGTCGCAGCCATCACCACCGCCGGTGCCGCGATCGTGGCGATGACGGCGGGAAGTTTCTTCCTCGCCGAGGAGCACTCCTCCGTATTCAACCGCATCTCGCACCCGATCATCTCCAAGGTGATGGATGCGGGAGCGACCGTCACCCAATTCGCGATTGGCTTCATCATGATCGCCGGCGCCGGGGCCGTCGTCGAGCAGCAATGGGGCATTCAGCCCTGGATCGGCGCCCTGAGCCTGACGATCATCATCGCCCTGGTGGGTTTGTTGGACGTGGACCGCGTCTCGACGATCATCGGCGGAGCGACGCCCCTGATCGTCGTGGTGATCCTCATCGTCTTCGTGTGGGTGCTGCTGAATAAACCGGACGGCTCTTTCACGGAGCTGGCTGCCATCGGAGCACAAAACGAGTCCCCAGTGCGGCCATGGTGGCTCTCCGCCCTGAACTACACGGGCATGACGCTGGCCACCGGCATCAGCATGATCCTGGTCATCGGTGGCGATAGCGCCAACATGCAGAACGCGATCCGCGGTGGCCTGCTGGGTGGGCTGATCTACAGCACCATGGTGGTCATTGAGGTCATCATGCTGCTGCTGGCCGCCCCACTGGTCCTCGGCTCCGACGTCCCGATCCTGGCACTGACGACGCACATCGCACCGTGGTTCAGCCACTTCGCCAGCGTGGTCGTGGTGTTCATGGTTTTCAACACAGCCCTGGGCATGTTCTATGCCCTGGGACGCCGCCTGACCGCCAAGAAGCCGGAGGCCTACCGCCCGGTGTATCTGCTGGGTGTGCTGGTCGGCTTCGGCGTGAGCTTCGTGGGCTTCGGCGACCTGGTCAACATCGTCTTCCCGATCCTGGGCTGGATCGGCATGGTCATCGTGGGCGCGTTGATCCTGTGGCGCTTCAAGACGGCCAGCCGCATCGAGGCAGAGGGCAAGGCCCGCTCCCGCATCTGGAAGTACGCCACGGCTCCGGCCAAGGCGTCCACCCGTGACCTGCGCCGCATCGCAACACTGATCCGCGGTACCGCGCCGGAAAATGAGCGCTTCCGTGAGAAGCTGCAGGATGAGTTGGAGCAGCAGCACGAGGGTGAGGGCGAATACGAGGACTCCCCGGAGGCTGCTCAGCACCAGGAGATGCTGGACAAGCTCGAGGAGTACGACGAGCGCTACGCGGCACAGCAAGCCACGGGCGCGTCGGATCAGTCCCCTGACGCTGCAGCGGACACACCGAAACAGAGCTAGGACCAGCGCGGCCAGCCCCGTGCTCTGGAGCCCAATCGGCTCCCAGGGGGATGGAAGGGAAGCTTCACGATAACAAGACAACAAAAGCGCCCAGCCTGTTGGCGGGGCGCTTTGTCTGACCTTGGGGGCTGAAGGTTTTTAGTCGACGTCGTCCGCCTGGGTCTGGTGGACGGTGCCGTGAGCGTGGTGCGGCGGGGCGTAGATGCTGTAGAGCTTCATCGGCTCATCACCAATGTTGATGATGTTGTGCCAGGTCCCCTTCGGAACGATGACTGCCCAGTCGGCGGAGACCTCCTCGGTGAAGGTCACCTCATCCTTGGATGGGCCCATCTCGACGCGGCCACGGCCGGACTCGAGGCGCAGGAACTGGTCCTCCTTGGTGTGAACCTCGAGGCCGACGTCCCCGCCCACCGGGATGCTCATCACGGTGACCTGGAACTGCTCACCGGTCCACAGGGCGGTGCGGAAGGTCTCGTTATCGAGGGTTTCCTTCTCGATATCGACGACGAACGGCTTCGGGCCCTGATCGCGTGTCTCTGCCATGACTACTCCTTGTCCTCGAGTTTCTTTGGCTTAGTCGGTCTCGGCTGTGCCAACCGTAATCCGTGGTCAAACGGCTACGCCTCAATTGTAGGCGCAATCATGCAGGCCCGCCCGGGTGAGATGGCAGCACGCCAGGCAGGCGGCTAGGCAGGCTTTAGGCCCCGCGGCGGCGCAGCAGCAGCCAGGCGCCAGCCGCAACGAGGACGACGACGCCCGCGCCGATGCCGACGTTGCGGGCCGTGTTCCCGGAGTCCTCCGAGGAGGCCGCGGCTGCAGGTTCGCTGGAGTCTTCCTTCTTGTCCTCGCCCTTCGCATCACCGCCGCCGATGATCCCGCGGATCCAGTCGGCCTGCTCCGCCACCGGTGCGACAGAGACAGCGGCGTTCGAGGTCATCTCCTCCTCCGTCGGGTTCTCCGGGTCCTCGAACAGACCGGCGGACATGATGCCGGCGACCTTGCCATCGGCGAAGATCGCGCCACCGGAGTCGCCCGGCTGGATGCGCGCGCCGTCCTTCAGGGCAACGTCGAGGGCCTTCGGGGCCTCGTAGAGCGCGAGCGGCGAGTCGCCGCGGACCTTAGCCTTGGCGGACGGGAGCTTCGTGGAGCCACCGGAGCCGTCGGAGGACCAGCCGTAGATGTTCACGTCCCCGGTGGGCACCTCATCCGCGACCTCAGCGAAGGTCTCCAGGTTGATCTCCTGCTCAGTGTGGAGCAGGGCGATGTCCCCGCGTGGGGCAACCTCGTGACGGTCGACCTTGTACACCCGCTGCTCATCGCCCTGGCCGATGCGCACCGAACCGCCCGGCTTGGCGGCCGCATCGATGCAGTGACGGGCCGTGATCACCCAGTGGGCGTCGATGGCGGTGCCGGTGCACACGCCCTCGTCAGGGTCAGAATCATCGACACGGACGGAGACGACCGGCTTTGCCTCCTCGGTGTCCCCGGCGAAGGTCTTGCTCTCCATGGCACTGGCTGGTGCGATGGCGAGTGCTCCTGCTGCGACCACCCCGGTGGCCACACTAGCTGCGAACTTCTTCATTTTTATCCTTTCCAAATACCGCGGTGATGCGGCGAAGCAGAGTTTCCAGCGGCCCACGGTCAAACACCGCGAGCCACGCATAAGAGATGGCAATGGCGCCGCCCAGGCTGACCCAGAAGCCGAACCACTCCGGTGCCAGCCGATCCGCCGTGAGCACGTGGATGCAGTAGATCGTGAGCGGCATGCGGCCCAGTGGTGCGAGCCACCCGATCCCCCGCTGCAGCAGGCAGCACAGCGAACAGATGCCCACCGACGCCCCGATGCTTCCGACGATGTCGCCCAAGCCACCGGTGTGGCCGCCGACGTCGAAAAACTCGGGCAGCATGGTGTACCAGCGAAGCGCGAGGTCCACGGCGAACAGTCCCAGCCCAACCACGAGGCCAAGAACAAGGCGCGGGCGCGTGAGCATGTGCCGCCGGAAGAGCATCCCGGCGATCATCAGCGCTCCCCACATCAACGGCGAGTAAGGCCAGAAGGCGGGAATCAACACCGTCGCAGTGGAGGCCGCCACCGCCGATGCAAAGGCCAGCACGCAGGCCAGCCACAGGAGCACGGGCGAGCTCCAGCGCGGCGCCCAGGCAAGCAACGCCATGCAGAGTCCGATGGTCCCGAGCACCACGAACACCTCCCCGGTGAACGGGGCAAGCGCGAAGTGCAGGGCAATCAGGCACAGCCCGCGCACGATGATCTGAACAGGACGTACCCGCATGTAACCCATCGACACCCCGGAGATGAAAGCAAACAGTGCGGCCGGGAAGCCGTAGAGCACCTGGACAGCCACACCATCCAGGTAGGTCAGGTGGGCGACCATCATGCCGACGAGCGCAACTGCCCGCGCGACGTCGATACCAACGTTTCGGTTCTGCATAGCGTGAACGGTACGCAGGCCGATGTTGCGGGGACGTTAACGCGGGCACAACACCCGTGCCGTTACGATCGGTGCCATGACAATCCGCGTTCTCGTCGTCGACGACGAAAGCTACCTCGCCGACGCCATTTGCACCGCGCTGAACAGCGCAAACATGCAGGCCACTGCGGTCTACGACGGTGCCACCGCGCGCTCGTCGATCGACGATATCCGGCCCGACGTCGTCGTCCTGGACCGCGACCTGCCTGGCATCCACGGCGACGACATCTGCCGCTGGGTCGTCGATGCCCACCCTGCGACGAGGGTGATCATGCTGACTGCCTCGGGCACCCTGGACGACCGCCTGGCTGGATTCGACCTCGGCGCGGATGATTACCTCCCCAAGCCCTTCGAGGTCCCGGAGCTCATCGCGCGGGTTAATGCGCTAGCTAAGCGAAACCTGCCGGTGCGCGGCGAGGTCTACCGGTGCGGCGACGTGCGGCTGGACACCTTCCGCCGCGAGGTCACCCGGGGTGGGGCGCCGGTGCCCTTGAGCCCGAAGGAGTTCGCGGTGTTGGAGGTCCTCATGGAGGCAGCCGGTGGGGTGATCTCCGCCGAGGATCTGCTCGCGGAGGCGTGGGACGAGAATGCCGACCCATTCACGAACTCCCCGCGCGTGACGGTCTCCCACCTGCGCAAAAAGCTGGGCGAGCCGCGCATCGTGCACACCGTGGCAGGTGCTGGTTACTACGTGGCGGAGGCGCCGCGATGAAGTTGAGCTTGCGGGCACGGATCACCGTGCTGTTCTTAGGCACCGTCTTGGGCGTGGGGTTGGCGCTGATCGGGCTGGTGTATGCGTATTTGAAGCTCACTCCGGTCCCCTTCATGGCCCAAATCCCGACGCCGGATGAGGGGCTGCTCATCGACGGGGCGGTGCCGATCGCCGATGAGGTTCTGCGCCGTGTGCTGGTGGCCTCCCTGACTGTGTTGGCGCTGCTCACCGCGGTCGCTGGGGTGATCGGTTGGTTCGTGGCTGGGCTCGTGATTAAGCCGCTTCGGGATTTTGCGGACGACGCCGCGACCGTCACCCGGGGTGACTTGAGTGCCCGCATCAGCCACCAGGGCCCTGATGACGAGGTGGGCGAGTTGGCGGATGCGCTGAATGCGATGCTCGACGAGCTGGCGGATGCCCTCGAGCGGCAACGCCGCTTCGCATCGAACGCCTCCCACGAGCTGAAGACACCAATCGCGACGATCCAGACGATGGCTGATGTGGCACTAGCCAGCGGCGATGAGCAGGTACTGCGGGACACCTTGGGCCGGGTGCGCGAGGTCAACGCGCGGGCGGCCGATACCGTGGCTGCCCTGCTGCAGCTGGCGAACGTGGACGTCCGCGATCGCCAGGAGCTGGATCTGGCCGCGCTGTGCCGTGACATCGGTCGTGGGCAGGGCGTGGCGGTGACAGCGGAAGCGGTCACGGTGGCTGCCTCCCCCACCCTGGTGCGTCAGGCGGTGGAGAACATGGTGCGCAACGGGATCACTCACGGTGAGGATCCGTCCATGACGGTGGCACAGGTGGGCCGGAACGCCGAGATCACCGTGGAGTCCGACGGCCCGCAGCTGGACGCGGCGGAGGTCCGCACGTGGGTGGAGCCCTTCGCCCGGGCGCAGCGGACCTCGGGGGCCGGTCAAGGCCTGGGGCTGGCGATCGTCGATGCAATTGCGAAAGCCCACGGCGGTTCGGTGGAACTGACGCCGCGGGCCGAAGGTGGGCTCGCCGTGACGCTGCGGCTGCCTGCTTGATAGAACAGCGCCGCTTTCGAGCTTTCTCTTAGGCCTCGAGTACGTAACGCAGGATCTCCACGACCTGGTCGGTGGTGGTGCACCACGCCTGCGCGGCGGCGTCGACTTCCTTGAGCGGGTGGACGATATCCTCGCCATGCAGCGTGACATAAGGCTTGTCCAGTGCCGCGCAGTAACCCGCGTCGAAGGCGGCATTCCACTGCTTGTACTGGTCCCCGAAGCGGACGACGACCATGTCGGCCTTCTCAATCAGGGTGCGGGTGCGGATGGAGTTCACCTTCGAGGACTGGTGATCGCGCCAGAAGCCCGCGGGTGCCTCGCCCAGGTGGTCGCCGGCTGCGTCGCTGGCGGGGTGGTCGGTCACCGGCGCGGTGAATACGACGTCGAGCCCGGCGGCCTCCGCGCCGCGCTGGATCTCTTCGCGCCAGTCGGTGTGGATCTCGCCGGACAGGTAAACGTTGAAGCTCAAGACCATTTCTCCTTACGGTTTTTGGACGTTGACCTTGAAGTTTACGACGTGTCGTCGCAAAGTCACCTTCTCATTCGTGAAGCCGATGTAAGTGTAATCGCTTGGCGCGTAGCATTGGCGACATGCGCATTTACACCGTGGGCCACTCCAACCTCGAGTTCGAGGACTTCGCTGAAATGATCAAGGCTGCCGGTGTGGCATCCATCGTGGATGTGCGCAAGCTGCCCGGGTCCAGGAAGTACCCGTGGTTCAACGACGACCACCTTGCCGAACACCTTCCTACATGTGGCATCACTTACAGCAGAAGCGAGGGCCTCACCGGGCGGCGCAACGTGTCCCACTCGGTGCCTTTTGAGGTTAACGGCAACTGGCGTAACCGCAGTTTCCACAATTACGCCGACCATGCGCTGGGCAAGGAGTTCTCGGACGCGCTCTCGCAGCTACGGGCGAACGCCGCCGAAACTCCCACCGCGATCATGTGCTCCGAGGCGGTGTGGTGGCGCTGCCACCGGCGTATCATCGCCGACCACCTCATCGCCCACGGTGACGAGGTTGGCCACATTATGGGCCTGGGTGCAGCCGGGGCGAAGGTGAGCGAGGCAACGCTCAACGACGGCGCAGTCATCGGCAACGATCTCCTCGTGCGCTACCCCGAGCGGGGCTAGCGCGTACACCAGAGGCCAGGGGTGCGGAAACTCGGACTACGCCTCAGTCAGCCACGGCATCCTCCTCGGCCTGACCTCAGGCGCAACCTACGCCTTATATTCATGGGCGCCCGCCACCTTATGAGCAGCAGCATCGGAGGCACACCAGCGGACAGCACGCTCAAAGCCGACGCCGCCGTCATGTCCGCCGACACCTTGCTCATCACCATCCCCACCGGGATGGGCGTGGACGTCAACGTGAAGATCTTGGACAACTTCGCCACGCATGTCGCCCCCGCGTCGGGTTGGCAGCCGAATCACGAAGGCCCAGTTACCGGCTATCCCATCGACTAATTCCTGCAGGCCGCAAGCTCTTTGCTTCAATGACAGTTCAGTGCGTGTTGAATAGTTCAGTAATTGCTGTATAGTTCAGCACATGCTGACTATTGCTTCACGCCTCGACGTCATGAACCGGCTCGGCCGAGCCATGGCGGATCCGACGCGCTCCAGAATCCTACTGACCCTACTCGACGGCCCGGGCTACCCGGCCGTGCTTTCGCGCGACCTGGACCTGTCCCGCTCGAACGTCTCGAACCACCTGACCTGCTTGCGTGACTGCGGCATCGTCGTCGCCGAGCCGGAGGGCCGCAAGACACGCTACGAAATCGCCGATCCGCACCTCGCGACAGTGCTCAACGCGCTAGTGAACGCGACGTTGACTGTCGACGAAAACGCCCCGTGCATCGACCCTGAGTGCTCGGTGCCCGGCTGCGACGGGAAAGGAGCAGACGCATGAGTTCAGCATGTGGATGCGAACACGAACCAGCCACAGAGATCGAAGATCTCGATCGGCCATGGTGGAAGGACCCCGAGTTGCTACTGCCGATCTTCTCCGGTGTAGCCCTCATTACAGGACTGGCGCTGGACTGGTCCGGGCTAGAGACACCCGCGACAGTACTGTTCTGGGTCGGCCTGCTGTTGGGTGCTTACACGTTCGCACCCGGCGCGATCCGGAACCTTGTCACGAAGCGCAAGCTCGGCATTGGTTTGCTTATGACGATCAGTGCGGTCGGCGCGGTGATCCTTGGTTACGTCGGAGAGGCCGCGGCGCTGGCGTTCCTGTACTCGATCGCCGAGGCGCTTGAAGACAAGGCGATGGACCGGGCCCAAGGCGGACTGCGGGCACTGTTGAAATTGGTACCGCAAACCGCGACGGTGCTGCGCGACGGTACGACGGCCGAGGTCGCTGCGAAGGATCTTGAGGTTGGCGAGCTAATGGTCGTACGCCCCGGGGAGCGGATCGCCACGGACGGCATCATTCGGTCCGGACGCTCCAGCCTTGACACCTCAGCGGTCACCGGAGAATCCATTCCGGAGGAGGTTGCGCCCGGCGACGAGGTACCCGCGGGAGCGATCAACTCCGCCGGGGTGCTGGAGGTCGAGACGACCGCAGCTGGAACGGACAACTCGCTGACCACGCTCGTGGACCTGGTCGAGCAGGCGCAGGCGGAGAAGGGTGAACGCGCCCGGATCGCCGACCGGATTGCCCAACCCCTAGTGCCCGGGGTGATGATCCTGGCGGTGCTGGTCGGCGTGATTGGCTCGCTGCTGGGCGACCCCGAAACGTGGATCACTCGCGCGTTGGTGGTCCTGGTCGCAGCATCGCCGTGCGCGCTGGCAATCTCCGTGCCGCTGACGGTCGTGGCCGCGATCGGCGCAGCCAGCCAGTTCGGAGTAGTCATCAAGTCCGGCGCGGCGTTCGAGCGACTCGGCGGCATCCGTCACCTAGCGGTGGACAAGACCGGAACCCTTACACGCAACCAGCCCGAGGTTACCGGAGTGGTCCCGGCAGACGGATTCGATCGGGCGCAGGTGCTTTCCTTCGCGGCGGCGGTTGAGCAGCAATCGACGCACCCCCTCGCCGCTGCGATCGCGGCAGCGGAGCCCGAAGCGTCCACCGCCTTGGATATCAGCGAGGAAGCCGGTCATGGCATCGGCGGCACCGTCGAAGACCGACGGGTGCTGGTGGGCAGCCCCCGATGGATCGACGCCGGGCCACTGACGGCAGACGTTGAACGCATGGAGTCCGAGGGCCAGACCTGCGTCCTAGTCACCGTCGATGACGCCCTCGCCGGGGCGATCGGGGTCCGCGACGAGCTGCGGCCCGAGGTGCCCCAAGCCGTGCAGACCCTGCACGCCAACGGCGTGGAAGTGAGCATGCTCACCGGCGACAACACTCGCACCGCCCGGGCGCTGGCTGAAATCGCCGGAATCGACGACGTACGCGCCGAGCTGCGACCGGAGGACAAGGCAAGCATCGTCGCCGAACTCTCCTCCAAGACGCCGACGGCGATGATCGGCGACGGCATCAACGACGCGCCTGCGCTGGCGGGCGCGACGGTGGGCATAGCGATGGGAGCAACCGGCTCTGACGCCGCGATCGAGTCCGCTGACGTCGCCTTCACTGGCCACGACCTCCGGCTGATCCCACAGGCGCTGCAGCACGCCCGCCGAGGCAGCAGGATCATCAACCAAAACATCGTGCTGTCTCTGGCCATCATCATCGTGTTGATGCCACTGGCGATCAGCGGTGTGCTGGGCCTGGCCGCCGTCGTGTTGGTTCACGAGGTCGCCGAAGTCATCGTGATCTTGAACAGCCTGCGGGCTGCGCAAGCGAAGCGCTGAGACACACTTTCGCCCAGCGCGCTGGCTCTCCAACGCGGACCGTGGAAGGATCGAACTGCTCAGGGACCAAGCATCATCTCAAAACTTTTGATGCCGAGCTTCATCGACACGGCCCGCGACTACCTGGGCGGTGTGTTTGGCAAAGGGCCCAACACCCATCAGCGTTGCCGATCCGTCGCCGGTCCAGTTGCCGTAACCGACTAGATGCAGATTCTCCACTTCAGGTTCGCGGTCGCGCATGAGGTGGCGGAATGGGCCGAGGGCCGGACGGAAACCGGTGCACCAAATCAGGTGGTCGTGGTCGAGCTCGCTCAAGCTATCGAAGATGGGGGTAGCAGTGAGCTGACCGGAGTTGCGGAGCTCACGTAGATGAGGAAGCGCGACAATGTCCCCGAGGTTCGGGCCGGATTCGCCGCCGAGAATCCGGCGGCGACTGTTGAGAAAGAGATCGCGGCCGTCGACGTCGTCAGGCATCCAGCGCGGTTGCTCACGTGTGAACCATGTGACTTCCGATGTCCCAATGAGGTCTGCGGCGATCTGGGCACCCGAGTTCGCCCCACCGACCACCGCGACCTTCGCGCCGCGGAATGGTTCGGGGCCGGGATAGGTCGACGAGTGCCACTGACGTCCACGGAAGGTGCCCGGATAGTGGGGCACAAAAGGCGCGGACCACGTGCCGGTGGCCGCGACAACGTGGTCCGCTGTGAATTGACCGGCGCTCGTATCTAGGAAGAACATCCCTTCGTCATGGGACACGCTGTGAACGTGCACCGGGCGCCGAACCGGCAGATCGTACCGTCGTTCGTAGCTTGTCAGATAGTCGATGACATGACGTGCCGGCGGGTACCGCGGCATAGGCCAGCCGGGCAGGTTGGAGAACTCCGCGGCCGAAAAAAGCGTCAGTGAAGGCCACGTGTGCAACCACGCTCCACCGGCTTCCTTTTGATTGTCCAAGATCAAGAAGTCCACTTCGTAGCGCCGCAGGTAGTATGCCGTGGCTAGACCGGACTGGCCACCACCGACGACGATGGCCGTGTGATGCTCCATGGCGCCTCTCACCTCATCGGGCACATGCCCGACCACTTGCATCTCCGAGAATTTACCAACAGGGAGGGCTTGTCAGTAGTAGTCAACAATCTCCACCCTAACACCCGCGTTACACATTGAACTTGAACTCCACGGATTGTCGAAAGAACATAACCTCCCCCTAGTCGCCAAGCCCTTTTCCGTATTACGATTAGATGCATGAAAACTATCAACGGGAAGCTAGTCAGCGAAGAGCAAATCGATGCGTGGGTAACCGAAGCCGAGAAAGGCTACGACGTAGAGACACTTCGTCGACGTGGAAGGAAACCACGAAACGAAGATGCTGCGAAGGTTATCTCCATTCGGCTTTCCCCCGGCGAGATATCGGACCTCGACAAGTTTGCGGCTAAAAACGGATGGTCACGCTCTCAGGCAATCCGCGAAGCGCTAAAGAATGCTATTTAGAAATGGACGTACGCCGAAGCGCCACGAAACACGGCATCAAGCCAGACGACTCCGTTACTGCCGCGACTTCAGGCTGCGTTTTTAAGACCCCACTCGATGAGGAACACCCTCAAAGGGAACTGCGCCTCGGATTCGACGGCTCAATGAGACTACTCGAGATTGTCGTACTCATCTGGGATGACGGCACCGAAACGATCATTCACTCGATGAAGGCACGCAAACAGTACCGCACCCTGCTCGACTAGGCACGAATATCTTCGAAGAAACCCGGTGTGCTTACCGGATACAGCAATCATGAGCTCGCCAAGGCATTGCAAGTGTCTCAAAACTCGGCGAGTTTTGGTCCGCCGCACTCGATTGCGATCTCGGTCTGTGCCCTCTCACCAACACAATGCCTATTCGTCGCTTGACGCTGCTTGAGACTCAGGTTCCGAAAACGCAGCTGATCATGGCTTGGATTGATATCCCGTCCCTCCAGGTGATCGCATCAGACCAGTACTACAGCTCTGTCGATGCTGAAGCTCTCCGATACGAAAGCGGAACACGGGGAGTCGACGTCGAGTTGGAGGTCAACGGTGACGGAGTGGTCGTACACTACCCTGATCTCGCACGGCGGGTCTGATCCGGAAACAACTCTAACTAAGCTGGGCGGTATGAACGACCTGACCATCGCGCCCGGCCCAGGGATCCCTGGGGGTCTGGTCATCGTCGCCGCCGACCTGTCGGAACGGTTTGCGAAGGCGTCGGGCCCCGGCGGCCAGGGCGTCAACACCACCGACAGCAAGGTGCAGCTCTCCATCGACATCGCGGAATGCGCATCGCTTTCCGACGCCCAACGCCGCCGCGCCCTCCACAACCTCGAACACCGCCTGCACGGCACTGTGCTCACCGTGAGCGCGTCGACGCAGCGCTCGCAAGTCCGTAACCGCACCGAGGCGCGAGAGCGCATGGCCATCTTGTTGCGCGAGGCGCTCGCCCCACCGCCTCCCCCGCGGCGGAAAACGAAGCCGACGCGCGGCTCGGTGCGGCGCCGTCTCGAAGAGAAGAAGCGGCGCTCGGAACTCAAGTCCACGCGACGGCGGCCCCAAATTCCCTAGTTCGAACCATCCGCGTGCACATCCTCACGCTGACGGACCTGGTTCGGGTAACCGCTACGCCGAGCCAGCGTGAACCGGCTGAATCCTCTCGATCTCGGCGAGGATTTTGTCTTCTGCCACATCCAGGTCGTACTGGGTCTGCAACCCGAGCCAGAACTGGGGGCTCGTCTCGAAAAACTTCGCTAGACGAAGGGCCGTGTCAGCGGTTACAGCGCGCTTACCGTGAACAATTTCGTTGATTCGGCGGGGCGGAACGCCGATGGAGACGGCGAGCTTGTGCTGGGTGATCCCCATTTCCTTGAGAAAGTCCTCCATGAGGACCTCACCGGGGTGAACCGGAGGGAGCTTGTCAGTGGTAGTCAACGATCTCAACCTCCTCTGGCCCCGCGGCGGACCACCGAAAACAGATCCGCCACTGGTCGTTGATTCGAATGCTGAACTGACCCCGCCGATCACCTTTCGACGCCTCAAGCCGGTTTCCCGGGGGAATCCGTAACTCATCAAGAGTCTGCGCGTACCCAAGCTGGCGAAGCTTCCACAAACGCTCGGTGTCCTTGTCAGCGAACGACTGGATCATGCTTCACCCTATCCCCGTATAACGCGAAGCGTCAATAACGTTAGACGTTAAATTTGAACTCGACGGTATGTCGTTGCAAAGTTACTCCCTCTCGTTAACACCATCAAAAGGAGTGTTATCCAATGAAAGCGTTCGGCTTCTTAAGCTTCAGGCATTACGCCTTCGGCAGCTAGCGCGGGCCATCTGCGGAAAAGATCGCCAAGACTCATCTGGAGATCACCCAGGCTGCGGACGAAATCGGCGTGAACAACGCGTCCTTCCGAGTCCACCACTTCGCGCTGCAGGCCTCCGCCCCGATGCCGCTGCTGTGTGCTATCGCGGCCACCACCAAAATCATCGAGGTGGGCCCCGGCGGCATCGACATGCGCTAGCGCATATCGGGGTTGTAGCGTTTGAGTCATTGACTCCCGCCGTCTACAAGTACCTACACACTTGATCGGTGCTGCACGTTTCAGGATCCGGGTGCGCGGCGTCCTGGCTAAGGTCCACGATAGTGTCGCGCAGCACGGAGAGCTGCGCGATCTGCTGCTCAATCTCAGCGAGGCGCACGTCAAGCAGGTCGCGCACGTGCTCGCAGGGCGCATGGCCGCCGTCGCGGATGTCGAGGATCTGGCGGATCTGGGCGAGGGTGAGGCCCGCGGCCTGGCCGCGATGGATGAAGTCGATCCGAGCGACCGTCTCGGGCGCGTAGTCGCGGTATCCGGACGGCGTGCGCTCGGTCGGGGGCAGAAGGCCCTGTTCCTCGTAGAAGCGAAGGGTCTTCGCGGTAGTGCCCGCCCTCTCGGCGAGTTCTCCGATCCACATTACTGTCTCCCTCCGTGGCCGCGCTTGACCTTCCCCTGCACTGGAAGGTCCAGTATGGCTGAGACAGAGCAGAAAGCCAAGAGTTGACAGGAGCAGCGATGCCTACGAAGTACGATCTCGCCATCATCGGATCGGGAGGCGGCGCGTTCGCCGCTGCGATCCGCGCCAGCACGCTCGGGAAATCGGTGGTGATGATCGAGCGCGGGACGCTCGGCGGCACCTGCGTGAACACGGGCTGCGTCCCGTCGAAGGCGCTCATCGCCGCGGCCGGCGCGCGGCACGTCGCCGTCGACGCCGCAACCCGGTTCCCCGGGATCGCGACGACGGCGGATCCCGTCGACATGCCCGCGCTGATCGCTGGGAAGCAAGCGTTAGTGGAGTCGCTGCGCGGCGAGAAGTACGCCGACGTCGCCGACTCCTACGGCTGGCAGGTCCTCCGCGGCGACGCCTCGTTCGTGGGCACCCCTGATGCGCCGGTTCTCGATGTTGCCGGAGCCGACGGAAGCGTCGAGACCATCGAGGCCCACCACTACCTAGTCGCGACTGGTTCTCGCACGTGGGCACCGCCGATCGACGGCCTGGAGGAGACCGGATACCTGACCTCGACCACGGCGATGGAGCTGACGAAGGTCCCCGAGTCGCTGCTGGTGCTCGGCGGCGGCTACGTCGCCCTGGAGCAGGCGCAGCTGTTCGCCCGCCTCGGCTCGCAGGTCACGCTGCTCGTGCGGTCCCGGCTCGCCTCGAAGGAGGAGCCGGAGGTGTCGAAGGCGCTCCAGGAGGTGTTCGCCGACGAGGGCATCCGCGTCGTCAGCCGCGCAGTGCCCACCCGGGTCTCCCGCGGCACGGGAGGCGAGGCCGTCGTGACCGCCGCCTTGTCCGGCGGCTCGCAGGAGTTCCGCGCCGACCAGGTCCTGGTCGCCCTCGGACGCCGTCCCGTCACCGATGGCCTGAACCTCGATGCGGTCGGGGTGAATACCGGAGACTCCGGCGAGGTGGTCGTCTCCGACCGGTTGCAGTCCTCGAACCCGCGGGTCTGGGCCGCGGGCGACGTGACCGGGCACCCCGAGTTCGTCTACGTCGCCGCCCACCACGGCACCCTCGTCGCCGAGAACGCGTTCGCCGACGCCGACCGGTCCGTCGACTACGCCCGCCTGCCGCGGGTGACGTTCACCGGGCCCGCGATCGGCGCGGTCGGGATGACCGAGAAGGACGTCCTCGCCGCGGGGATCCGCTGCGACTGCCGCGTCCTGCCCCTGCACCACGTGCCCCGCGCCTTGGTGAACCGCGACACCCGCGGGTTCATCAAGATCGTCGTGAACGCCGAGACGAACGAGATCCTCGGCCTGACCGCCGTCGCCAAGGACGCCGGGGAGCTCGCCGCCGCAGGCGTCCACGTGCTCGGCAGGACCGTCGCCGAGGTCGCCAACGCCTGGGCCCCCTACCTGACCATGGCCGAGGGCATCCGGATCGCCGCGAAGGCCTTCACCACCGACCCGTCGCTGCTGTCGTGCTGCGCATGAACGGCAACGCAGGCAATCGGAGAGATCTCATCCTGAAGCAGACGATGAGCGCCGATCAGGACCGCGACGAACGGCGCGCCGGTCCCGTCGTCGCTGCAGGGACCGGGCTGCTCTTGCTGGCATGCTGCGCGCTTCCGTCGCTGCTCTGCTGCGGCCTGCCGTTCATCGCGGCGGGCGGAGCACTCGCAGGCGTCGGTGGGCTCCTCGGTAATCCCTGAATCATCGGTGCCGGGACCGCCGTCGTGATGGCCGTCATGGCGGGGATGCTCGTCAGGCTACGGCGGCGGCACCGGCGCCGCAGGTCCGGCTGCTGCGAAAATCCTTCGACCGCTGATCGGAACCGGTAATTCGAGCGGATCCAGCGATCACTGCCACCTGCGGAGGCCGCTGAAATCGAAGCCCGACGGGAGAAGGAGGAGCAAAAAAGCGTTCGAATCAACCGGTGACGAGGATAATACTGAGGCTGGATCCCGGCCGTCGCGACGCGGTCTCCGCTTCCGCCGAGACGAGAAAGGGTTGTGGGCACCTAGGCTGGGCGGCATGAACGACCTGGCCATAGCGCCCGGTCCGGGGATCCCCGACGGTGCGGTCATCGCCGCCGATCTCGCGGAGCGTTTCGCGAAATCGTCGACTCCAGGCGGCCAGGGCGTCAACACGACGGACGGCAAAGTCCAGCTTTCCATCGATGTCGCCGAATGCGCATCGCTTACCGACGCCCAGCGTCACCGTATCTCGCGCAACCTCGAGCACCGCCTAGACGGCTCCGTCTTTACCGTGACTGCGTCGACTCAGCGGTCTGTGTTTCGCTCCTGGTCCTCTCGCTTGCACCTGCGACACAGCCTCGTGTCCCCGGGCCGTAGCGTTCGGGGGAGCACAATAGCCCCAGTCCTCATCACGTCCCGGGATCAAAGAGTTCATCGCAGAGGTTAAGCACTACACGTTGAACTTGAACTCGACGACGTCGCCGTCGACCATGACGTACTCCTTGCCCTCCTGGCGGACCTTGCCTGCCGCGCGGGCCTCAGCCATGGAGCCCAGCGCGTCGAGATCCTCGAAGCTGACGATCTCAGCCTTAATGAAACCGCGCTCGAAGTCAGAGTGGATCACGCCAGCGGCCTTCGGTGCGGTATCGCCCTGGTGGATCGTCCACGCACGGGCCTCCTTCGGGCCGACGGTCAGGTAGGTCTGCAGGCCGAGGGTCTCAAAGCCAGCCTTGGCCAGGGTCTGCAGGCCCGGCTCGTTCTGGCCGACAGCGGCGAGCAGCTCCGCGGCGTCCTCCTCGTCCAGCTCCAGCAGGTCGGTCTCACTCTGGGCGTCCAGGAAGACGGCCTCGGCCGGGGCGACCAGCTTGCGCAGCTCGTCCTTCTTCGCGTCATCCGTGAGGACATCCTCGTCGGAGTTGAACACGTAGAGGAAAGGCTTGGCGGTCATCAGGTGCAGCTCGCGGAGTAGATCCAGGTCAACCTCGCCGGTCTTCGATGCGGCGAAGAGCGTGCGGTCGTCCTCCAAGACAGCCTGGGCCTTCTTGACCTCCTCGACGGCGTCGGCGACGTCCTTGTCCTTGCGCGCTTCCTTCTCCAGGCGCGGCAGGGCCTTCTCCAGGGTCTGCAGGTCGGCGAGGATCAGCTCGGTGTTGATGACCGAGATGTCGCTGGCAGGGTCGACGCGACCGTCAACGTGGATGACGTTGTCGTCGGTGAAGGCGCGCACCACCTGGCAGATCGCGTCGGCCTCGCGGATGTTGGCCAGGAAGGCGTTACCCATGCCTTCGCCCTCGGATGCGCCCTTCACGATGCCGGCGATGTCTACGAAGGTGACGGTGGCCGGGAGGATGCGCTCAGAGCCGTAGATTTCCGCCAGGCGATCCAGGCGCGGGTCCGGCAGCTCCACCAGACCCTCGTTCGGCTCGATCGTGGCGAAGGGGTAGTTCGCCGCCAGCACGTCATTGCGAGTCAGCGCGTTAAAAAGGGTGGACTTGCCGACGTTCGGCAGGCCAACAATTCCAAGGGTGAGAGACACTCAACAAGTCCTTACAGATGCGATCGAATAGTGTCTTCTAGCTTGCCTGAAGTACTCCCCTTGGTTCAAACGCGCCACCCTACCCAATGTTGATCGAGAAAGTACGTCAAAAATCACTTGGAATTCGCTGTGTGTTGCTAATATTCCCTTTTCAAGAGCGTGAGGTAGATCACCGGACCCGCCGGTGGCCTCCCGCTACTATCTTTTCGATAGGACGCACCACATCATGAGCTCCACAACGCCCGGTGGCTCCACAACCTCACCCGGAGCATTCACCGACGACTCGCGCCCTCAGGCCCGCGAGACCTTCAACACCCGCCTGGTATTCCTCATGGCGGCGATTGGCTCGGCCGTGGGCCTGGGCAATATTTGGCGTTTCCCCTACGTCGCCTACGATTCCGGCGGCGGCGCCTTCCTCATCCCCTACCTGATCGCCCTGCTGACGGCGGGTGTCCCGCTGCTGTGGTTCTTCTTCAGCATCGGCCACCGTTTCCGCGCCTCGGCACCGCTGGCTTACCGGCGCATGGACCGCCGCGCGGAGCCTATCGGCTGGTTGCAGGTGGGCGTGGCTTTCTTCATCACCATCTACTACGCCGCCATCATCGGCTGGTCAGGCCTCTACGCATGGAAGTCGCTCTCGCTGAGCTGGGGCACGGACACCGAGTCCTACTTCTTCAACGACTTCCTGCACCTGGACGCCGAGTCCACCCACTCGGGTAAGTTCGTTATCCCCATTCTGCTGATTATGGTCGCAGTGTGGGTGATCACCACCATCGTGCTGGCGGCAGATGTCAACAAGGGTATCGGTAAGCTCACCACCATCTTCGTGCCCCTGCTGATCGTCCTGTTCCTTCTCATGGTCGTTCGCGCACTGTTCCTCGACGGCGCACTCGATGGCCTGAATGCCTTCTTCACCCCGGACTGGGGCGCACTGACGGACTCGGGCGTGTGGATCGCGGCCTATGGTCAGATCTTCTTCTCCCTGTCCATCGGCTTCGGAATCATGACGACCTACGCGTCTTACCTGAAGCCACGCACCAACCTGACGAACACCGGTATGGTGACTGCCTTCGCAAACTCCTCCTTCGAGCTGCTGGCCGGTATCGGCGTCTTCGCGGCCCTGGGCTTCATGGCTCACCAGACGCAGACCAACGTCTCTGAGGTTGTCAGCGGCGGAATCGGCCTGGCCTTTGTTGCCTTCCCGACGATCATCAATGAAATGCCTTTCGGTGAGGCCTTCGGCATCCTGTTCTTCGTCTCGCTGTTCATCGCCGGCCTGACCTCTCTGATTTCCCTGATGGAGGTCGTGGTCTCCGCTGTGAAGGACAAGTTCAACCTGGAGCGCAAGACCGCCGCGATCATCATCGGCGCGATCATGGGAACCATTTCCACTCTGCTGTTCTCCGCGACCACCGGCCTGGTCGCCCTGGACATCATGGATAAGTGGACGAACAACATCGGCATCATCTTCTGCGCCTCGCTGGCCCTGATCCTCACCGCCTGGGTGTTCAAGCGCCGTGTGGAGATGACTCAGCATCTCAACGCCGTGTCCTCCGTGAAGGTTGGTCCGGTCTGGCAGTTCTTCGCTTTCGTCCTGACCCCAATCGTGCTGCTGTACACGATGGTTTCGGAGATCATCGGGCTAATCAAGGAGCCTTACGAGGGCTACGCCACCGGCCAGATCACCACCTACGGCTGGCTGGTGCTAGCCATCATCGCGATCGCTGCGATC
Organism: Corynebacterium sp. MSK039; assembly: GCF_030232315.1. Lineage (NCBI taxonomy): Bacteria > Bacillati > Actinomycetota > Actinomycetes > Mycobacteriales > Corynebacteriaceae > Corynebacterium > Corynebacterium sp. MSK039. The sequence continues at coordinate 209,146 of NZ_JASPJL010000002.1, read as the reverse complement.
GTGATGACGATCGTCCCCTTCCGCCAGGGCATCCACCTCGATGGAGTCCCGGGCTCGGACTACGGAGTGCCGAGCTTCGGCCGTAAGAACAACGAGCCAAATACCCTGGCCGCCGCGGCACAGCGCCCAGCTGCGGCCGCTGCTGAGTCCAACCCCACCAAGAAGGGAGACAACTAACATGACCGCAATCGCGCTGATCATGATGGTACTTTTCATCCTCGTCATCTGGGGTGGCCTCGTCGCATCTGTCATCATGCTGACCAACAGCAGCGATGAGGAGTCCGGCGAGTTGGGGACCGCCCCAGGCACCCACGACGAGGCGCTTGCCGCCGTTCGGGTCTCCTAGCACTGCTCCCACGTTAAAGCTAACCCCACCGACAAATCAGTGATTTGCGGTGGGGTTAAACATTGTTTTGATGCGCTTTTCAGGCATGATGGACACATGAATTCATCCAAAGACCCGCGCAATAGCGGCCGTGGCGAGGGCAAGCACACCCCCGACCACGACAGCGAGCGCGACTTCGCCGACTTCCTCGCCGGATCCCGGCGCGCTGATCACGAATCCACACTGCCCCTGCCCGAAGAGCAGGGTCGCAGCCGTCGCAGCTCGGACACCACGTCCACGCAGAACGAGGACAGCGACGCTCAGGGCGTCAACGTCGACGGAGCTGCCCCCACTATCCCGGAGGGCATGTCGGATAACGAGAGCGATGACAAGGAGCACTCCGGCGGCAAGAATAAGCTCGCCGAGAAGCTGAGCGAAAAGTCTCGCGAATTTCATAAGAAGCACCCCCACCTCCACGACGGCTCGTTGGATAAGTACACCAGCCTCGACGAGGCCGAGGACCTCAACCCCGAAGTACGGGATCGTGCCGAGGTGCTGGGTACCTCCGTGCGCTGGTTCGCGGGCTGGTGCCTGCGCCTGCTGATCATCGCACTGGCCGCCTACGTGGCCTCCAAGGCCTTCGGCAAACTGTGGGTGGGCATCCTGCCGGTTCTGCTGGCGCTGATCGTCTGTACCGTGCTGTGGCCGGTCGTCCGCGTGCTGCGTGAGAAGCTACGCTTCCCGAACGCGCTCGCGGTGGCCACGACGATCATCGGCTTCTTCGTGGTGATCGCCGGCCTGTTCGCGCTGATCATCCCACCTGCCGTGGATCAGTCCCGAGAACTCGCCACCCAGGCCAATGCCGGTATCCGCACGATTCAGCGCTGGCTGCAGGGCCCGCCGGTCAATCTCCAGGAGAGCCAGTTCAACGATGCCTTGAATCAGGCGACGAACTGGCTGCAGAACCAGTCTGGACGCATCGCCTCTGAGGTCGCCGCGGGCGCGTCCGCCACCCTGTCTGCCCTGATGACGCTGTTCATCATGCTGGTGCTGACCTTCTTCTTCCTCAAGGACGGCGAGAAATTCTTGCCGATGATCCGCCGCATCACGGGTCGCCGCGTCGGGTGGCACCTCACCGAGGCGCTGACTCGTTGCTGGCAGACTCTCGGCGGGTTCATCCGCACCCAGGCACTGGTCTCCTTGATCGACGCCGTGTTCATCGGCGGTGGCCTCTTCCTGATGGGCGTTCCGCTGGCGGGTCCGCTGGCGGTGCTGACCTTCTTCGCGGGCTTCATTCCGATCGTCGGTGCCACCGTCGCCGGTGTCCTCTCGGTCCTGATCGCCCTGGTGGGCGTGGGCTTCAAGACTGCGATCTTCACCCTGATCCTGGTGCTGGCTGTCCAGCAGCTGGAGGGCAACGTGCTCTCGCCGTGGCTGCAGGCCAAGGCGATGAACCTCCACCCGGTGATCGTGCTGCTGGCAGTGACGCTGGGTGGCACGCTCTTCGGCATTATCGGCGCGTTCCTGGCGGTTCCGGCAGCTGCGATGATCGCCGTCGTCCTGCGCTACATGGGCGACCTGACGGATCTCGCGACGGGCGAGAAATCCATGGAGGATATCGAGTTCGCCACCACCGCGGGATCTCTGTCCGGTGCGCAGTCCCAGCGCAAGGCGGAGCAGTGGCTGGCGGGCCAGCGGGGCGCGATGAAGGTCACTAAGGAAAAGCTGACCTTCAGCAACCTGCTCAACCCGCTTCGTAAGGGCGATAAGTAACATCAATGGCCGTGTCTGATACCTCCCCGCATAACGCAAGTTCCCGCTTCCCCGTCTGGTCGCCCCTGCTGGTGATGACCGCGGTGTTGCTGACTGGGCTTGTCATCGGCTGGGGCAGCACCACGCTGCCGACGGGGTATTTTGTGCTCTTCGCTGCCGCCATGGTGGTCTGCACCCTGTTCGTGGAGCCGCGTGGCCTGTTCTTGACGGTGGCCTCGTTCCCCCTCTGGTTTGTCGTGGGGACGTTCATCGTGGCCCGTATCGCAGCCCCCTCCGGTGGTTCGGCCAAGGCGAAGTTGGCGACGTCGGCCTACCCGATCGTCCAGCATTACCTGTGGCTCGCTGTCACGATGCTGATCTGCGTGCTGCTCGCTGCGGTGCGGTGGTGGCTGTACCGGGAGAGCGTCGACCGTGCGCGGGCCAGGGCCACGCAGCGCCGTCGCCGTCAGTCCGACGCCAACCGCTCCAACGAGGAGCTTTCCCAGCGCGCTCGTTCTCGTGCCGCGCACCGGCGTTCGGCTACCAGCGGGAAGAACGTCCCCTTCGACCCGGCGCGATTCCAGCAGCGCCGTACGGAGGGAGCTCGCAGTTATAGTCGTGAGGATCTGCGGGCCTCCTCGGAGCGCCGCCGCGGTGTCCCAGGCCGGGCTGATGAACGCTCGGCGCAGCGCTACCCCTCTTCCGAGTCCTCATCCCGGTACTCGACTGGCTACTCCTCCCCCACCGAGGGCGTATCGCGCTCTGGGCGGTCGGAGTACGGCAGCCGCCGCAGCCCCCTGCCACGAAGCCGACACACCGGCGCCGGGCGGGAGTCCACTGAGGACCGCGACTACTAGCTCCGCGCAGGGCAAGCCAGCTGATCTAGCTTTCGGCTTGCGCCTCTCAAAAAGCACAACCCGCCACGACCATGGTCGTGGCGGGTTTTCACATCACGCCGGGGTGGGATCTTTCCCCTCCCCAGCCTCGACGTTCGGTGACTAAGCCTTCCGGCCGGCGGTGCGGGACGGGCGCAGCTCGCGCGGCAGGGAGAAGATCAGGTCCTCCGTGGCGGTGGTGACCTCCTCAACCTCGGCATAGCCACGCTCGGCGAGCAGCTCGAGAACACCGCGGACGAGGATCTCCGGCACGGAGGCGCCCGAGGTCACGCCGACGTTCTCAACGCCCTCGAACCACTCCGGCTTGACCTGGTTGGCGTAGTCGACGAGGTGGGCGTCCTTCGCCCCGTTCTGCAGCGCGACCTCGACGAGGCGCACCGAGTTGGAGGAGTTCTGGGAGCCAACCACGATCATCAGGTCGACCTTCGGCGCGATGGCCTTCACAGCGACCTGGCGGTTCTGCGTGGCGTAGCAGATGTCGTCGGACGGCGGATCCTGGATGTGCGGGAACTTTTCCCGCAACATCTTCACAGTGCGCATCGTCTCGTCGACGGAGAGGGTGGTCTGGGAGAGCCAGACGAGCTTCTCGTCATCCGCGAACTCGAGCTTGTCGACGTCCTCCTGGTCCTCGACGAGGTGGACGACGTCCGGCGCCTCGCCCGCGGTGCCTTCGACCTCCTCGTGGCCGTGGTGGCCGATGAGGATGATCTGGTAGCCCTGCTTCGCGAAGCGGGTGACCTCGTGGTGCACCTTGGTGACCAGCGGGCAGGTCGCGTCGAAGGTTTTCAGCTCCAGCTGGCGGGCCTGGTCGCGGACGGCTGGGGACACACCGTGGGCGGAGAAGACGACGTTGGAGCCGCGGGGCACCTCGTCGGCTTCATCGACGAAGATCACGCCGCGTTCCTCGAAGGTCTTGACGACGTGCTTGTTGTGCACGATCTCCTTGCGGACGTAGAGCGGCTCGCCATGCTTTTCGAGCGCCTTTTCTACGGTCTCAACGGCACGATCCACGCCGGCGCAGTAGCCGCGCGGTGCAGCGAGGTAAACCTTCTTCTTCCCCGCGGTGCCCGATGGGGTGGCCGCGGTGGTGTCGTCGTTTTGTCGGGTGTCGGTGGTACCAGGCAAAGTCATGCCCCCACCTTAGCCCAGCTGCCAAATCATGGGCTTTTCTGCGGTACCGTCGCGGCCGTCGGGGCGAACCTGACACCTTGTTCGGGGCCGAGTAGGTGTGCGTTGTCTGCGAGGCCTCCCGGGCTTGTCTGCAGCGATCTCTACAATGACTCGCATGAACGCGAACTCACCGGAGCAGCCGTGGCCCGTGTCCATGGTCAACCAGAAGATCAAGGGGTGGATCGAGCGCCTCGGCTTCTTGTGGGTGGAGGGCCAGATCACGCAGGTCAACATGAAGCCGACGTGGAAGCTGTCCTACATCACCCTGCGTGATGTGGAAAAGGACCTCTCCATTCCGCTGACCATGAACACCCGCACCCTGCAGAACCTGCCTACCCCGTTGCGTGATGGCGACCGGGTGGTGGTCTACGGCAAACCCGCTTTCTACGCGGGCCGGGGTTCCTTCTCGCTGTGGGTGACCCAGGTGCGTCAGGTTGGCGTGGGCGAGCTGCTGGCACGCATCGAGCAGTTGAAGCGGGCGCTGAGCGCCGAGGGGCTCTTCGACCCGCGTTTGAAGACCGCTCCCCCGTTCCTGCCGAAGAAGATCGGCCTGATCACCGGGCGGGGTTCTGCCGCGGAGCGGGACGTACTGAGTGTCGCCCAGCAGCGGTGGCCGGCCGTGCGCTTCGAGGTGATCAACACCGCGGTACAGGGGCCGAATACGGTGCCCGAGGTGGTCGCGGCACTGCAGCGACTCGAGGCCGACGAAGACGTGGACGTCATCATCGTCGCCCGTGGCGGTGGCTCGGTGGAGGACCTGCTGCCATTTTCCGAGGAAGCGCTGGTCCGCGCGGTGGCACGGATGCGCACCCCGGTGGTCTCGGCGATCGGACACGAGCCGGATAATCCCGTGCTCGACCTGGTCGCCGATGTGCGGGCCGCAACCCCCACCGACGCAGCGAAGAAGGTGGTTCCGGATGTGCTCGGCGAGCAGCAGGCGATCGCGGAACTGCGCCAACGGGCCGTGGGTGCCCTGCGCAGTTGGGTACGCTCGGAGCGCCGACAGCTTGAGGGGGTCCGCTCCCGGCCAGTGCTGGCTGACCCGCTGATCCCCCTGCGCAGGCAACGGGAGATCATCGAGGAGGCAGTGGGCCGAAAGGACCGCGCGCTCGGATTGCTCGTTCGCGACATGCGTTCCCGCATCACCTCGCTGCGCGCCCAGGTCAACGCGTTGGGGCCATCCCAGACTCTGGCCCGCGGCTACTCCATCATGCAGGTCATCCCCCGGGATGGGTCGGGCCCTGCCGTGGTCACCACGGTGGCGGATGTCAGCCCCGGCTCGCAGCTGCGCATCCGGGTGGCGGATGGTTCCGTGACCGCCGCGGCGATGGCGGTGGAGCGAGCCCCCGGCTCAGAAGCTTCAGATACGACGCGAGCTAACACACCGACAAACACCGAAGAAGAATAGTTTTAAGGATCAGTGAAGGAGCAGCCATGAGTGAACAGCAGAAGTTTCGCCCAATCGAGGAACTAAATTATGAGCAGGCCCGCGACGAGCTGGTAGAGGTCGTTCGCATCCTCGAGCTCGGCCAGATGAGCCTCGACGAGTCGCTGAATTACTGGGAGCGAGGCGAGGAGCTAGCAGCGTACTGCGAGAAGTACCTGGATGGGGCAAGCACGCGCATCGAAAAAGCCCTGGCCGCGCGGGAAAACGCAGGCCAGGGCGGCTCGCCTCAGGAGAATGCGGGCCAGGGCTCTTCGGGGCAGGGCGACGCCGGTCAACAGACCGGCGCGCCGAGCAGCTCTTAATCCCTACCGGGCATCACCGGCTGCCCCACCAGCAACTCCGGAGTCTGCCGCACCGCTGCTTGCGGGTGCTCCCCCGGTGGACTGGGATTCAGCCGAGACCTCCAGCGGCTTGGTCTTCGCCGTGATCTCCGCGGCGGTTGCCATGTCCTCGTGGCTGGCCATCCCCTCCAAAATCAAGCGCGTCTCACCCGCGTCGGCGACCCAGATTGGGCGGGCGTCCTCCCCCTTGTAGACGTGCCAGGTCAGTCCGCCGGCTTCCTCGGTCCCCGCAGCCTCGCGGAAGTGCTGATCCGGCTGGGTTGCGGCCTTAAAGTCCGCAGAGGTCTGGCGCAGCGAGATGTACCGCTCCCCGTCGATGACCCAGCCCACCAGCGGCGCAGGTTCTGCCCCGACCTGGGATCGGCGGGCGGAGTTCGGCACCCAACCCTCTGGCATCTTGGGCTCCCGCAGCGGGAAGCTCATGCCCCGTGCCTCCAGGGTGAGGAAGGAGTGGGCGTCCACCTCACGGACCGGACCGGACTTATCCGGCCCGCCCGGGTTGAAGGAACACAGGCCGGTAAAGCCCACCGTGAAGAACGTCACGAGGAGGAGGACACCGAGGGTCAGCAAGATGTCCTTCGTGGACTGAAACAGACGGGGCTTTTCGATACGCACGCCGGTCATTATCCCAAAAGCAGGCGGAATTGGTAATTCCCACCCGCACTCGCAATCACGGGAGCTGCCCGAGTTAGGGCAGTCCCCACGTCGCTGCCAACCTCTGTGTGTGGAGGGATATAAAATGAGGGCCGTACAGGGCTGCACTCTGCCGGAACTACAAAAACGTGGTGGAGTCGAACAGCACGCTCAGCCCGCACGATCCAATCGAGTGAAAGAGTTGGTTTAACACCATGTCCGCCGATAATTCCAGCGCCACCCCGCAGTCGACCAAGCAGGCCCCCGATCGCAACCTCGCCATGGAGCTCGTGCGCGTGACTGAGGCTGCCGCGCTCGCGTCCGGAAAGTGGGTCGGCCGCGGCCAGAAGGAGTCCGGCGACGGCGCCGCTGTGGACGCGATGCGCATGATGATCAACTCCGTCGCGATGGACGGGGTCGTCGTCATCGGTGAGGGTGAGAAGGACGAAGCACCGATGCTGTTCAACGGCGAGTCCGTCGGCACGGGCAAGGGCCCGGCGGTGGACATCGCCGTCGACCCGGTGGACGGCACCACCCTGATGGCAGAGGGTCGCCCGAACGCGATCTCCGTTATCGCGGCGGCGGAGCGCGGCAGCATGTACGACCCATCCGCGGTGTTCTACATGAAGAAGATCGCCGTCGGCCCGGAGGCTAAGGGCCTGATCGAGCTGGACGCGCCGGCTTCCCACAACATCCAGGTCGTCGCGAAGGCCAAGGGCATCGCCCCTGAGGAGGTCACCGTCGTGGTTCTGGACCGCCCGCGCCACCACGACCTAATCCGTGAGATCCGCGAGGCCGGCGCGAAGGTGCGCCTGATCGGTGACGGCGACGTCGCCGGCGCGGTCGCCGCCGCCCAGGACTCCTCCACCAACTCGGTGGACATCATGATGGGTATCGGTGGCACCCCGGAGGGCGTCATCACCGCCGCCGCCATGAAGTGCATGGGTGGTGAGATCCTGGGGCAGCTGTGGCCCAAGGACGACGCTGAGCGCGAGAAGGCTATCGACGCCGGCCACGACCTGTCCAAGATCCTCACAACCGACGATCTGGTGAACTCCGAGCACTGCTACTTCGTCGCCACCGGCGTGACCGACGGCGACATGCTGCGCGGCGTGTCTTACCGCAACCGTTCCGCGGTGACCCGTTCCCTGGTCATGCGCTCGAAGTCCGGCACGATCCGCTTCCTGGAGTCCCAGCACCAGCTGGGCAAGCTGCAGGAGTACTCGGTGCTCGACTACATCTAAAGCGAACATCACGCGCTCCTCACGCGCATGGAGACTGCCCCGCGACCCGCGTGTCGCAAAGCTCGGTAGAATGTTGTGTGGCATGGGGAGCACCCGAAGCTCCCCGCCCCAGCTGGGGCGCGCGATAATCCGAACTATTAATTCTTCAGAACAGAAGGAAGCGATTATGACCGATCAAGAGTTCCGCATCGAACACGACACGATGGGCGAGGTTAAGGTCCCGGCGAAGGCCCTGTGGCGCGCCCAGACCCAGCGCGCAGTGGAAAACTTCCCAATCTCCGGCCGCCCGCTGGAGAGCGCACAGATCCGCGCGATGGGCCTGCTGAAGGCTGCTTGCGCCAAGGTCAACATCGAGCGCGGCCTGCTCCCGGAGGAGAAGGGCCAGGCCATCGTCGACGCTGCCCTGCGCATCGCCGATAACGAGTTCGACGCCGAGTTCCCGATCGACGTCTTCCAGACCGGCTCCGGCACCTCCTCGAACATGAACACCAACGAGGTCATCGCATCCCTGGCTAAGCAGGCGGGCGTCGAGGTCCACCCGAACGACGACGTCAACATGGGCCAGTCCTCCAACGACACCTTCCCGACCGCGACCCACGTGGCTACCACCGAGGCCGCCGTCAAGGACCTCATCCCGGCCCTGGAGAAGCTTGAGGCTTCCCTGCTGAACAAGGCCAAGGAGTACAAGAACGTCGTGAAGTCCGGCCGCACCCACCTGATGGACGCGGTTCCGGTCACCCTGGGCCAGGAGTTCGGTGGCTACGCCCGCCAGATCGAGCTCGGCATCGAGCGCGTGAAGGCTACCCTGCCGCGCGTCGGCGAGCTGCCGATCGGCGGCACCGCAACCGGCACCGGCCTGAACACCCCGGCTGACTTCGGCGCGAAGGTCACCGAGGAGCTCAAGAACCTCACCGGCCTGGACGTCCTGAAGGAGGCCGAGGACCACTTCGAGGCTCAGGCTAACCGCGACGGTCTGGTCGAGATGTCCGGCGCGCTGCGCAGCGTCGCCGTCTCCTTCTACAAGATGGCCAACGACATCCGCCTGATGGGCTCCGGCCCGCTGACCGGCCTGGGCGAGCTGCACCTGCCGGACCTGCAGCCGGGCTCCTCCATCATGCCGGGCAAGGTCAACCCTGTTCTGTGTGAGACCGCAACCCAGGTCTCCGCGCAGGTCATCGGCAACGACGCCGCGATCGCTTTCGGTGGCACCCAGGGCCAGTTCGAGCTGAACGTCTTCATCCCGATGATGGCTCGCAACGTGCTCGAGTCCATCAAGCTGCTGGCGAACACCGCCACCGTCTTCGCCGAGCGTCTCGTCGACGGCCTGGAGGCCAACGAGGAGCACATGAAGCTGGAGGCCGAGAAGTCCCCGTCCATCGTGACCCCGCTGAACTCCGCGATCGGTTACGAGAACGCAGCTAAGGTCGCAAAGACCGCACTGGCTGAGGGCAAGACCATCCGCCAGACCGTCATCGACCTGGGCTTCGTCCCGGAGAAGCTCTCCGAAGAGGAGCTGGACAAGCGCCTCGACGTGCTGGCGATGGCCAACACCGACCGCGACCGCTTCTAAGAAGCACCCGCCGCGCTGAACTGGCATTAGGCCAGCTCACGCGCCGCGTCCGCCGGCCGGGCCACGGATCCCCGTGGCCCGGCCGGTTTTTGTACCCGCCCTACGGCCCGAAGTATCGGCCATCTCACATATTTTTGCATTGCGTGCAATAGTGCACTGAGCGTAATCTTTTTTGGGTGACACAGCACCCAGCTCCCGAACCTAGGCCCGAGCACAGCGGCCCGCTGACCGGAAGGCGTGAACGAAACCGGCTCCACACCACGCTCACCATCGAGGACGTAGCCACCCGCCTCTTCCTCGAGCACGGCGTGGATCAAGTGACCGTGGAGCAGATTTGCGAAGGCGCGGACATTAGCCGCCGCAGCTTCTTCAACTACTTCGAATCCAAGGCCCAGCTGCTGAGCGGCCCGTCAGCCAGCGTCGTCACCCCGGCCCTACTCGCGGAGATCACTGAATTGTCCGCCGAGAAGGACCTCCCCTTCCCGGCGCAGGTGGTGGAGCTCGTCGGCAGGGCGCATATTGAGGTCCAGAAGCGGCGGCATGCCAGTTCGATCGACCCAGCGCTCTCCCGAGAGATCGCCCGGCGCCGTGCCGTGCTTCTTCGCACATCCCCCGAGCTGCTCTACGACCGCCATCGTTCGCTCCATGAGGCTAAGGAGCGCCTCAAGAAGGCCATTATCGCCAACCTGACCGAGCACCCCGCCAATCGAAGCTTGCGGGATCTACCGCTCGAACAAGAAGCGCATCTGCTGGTCAACATGGTGACCTCCACGGTGTGGTCCGCGTTCGCCCTGGCGCACAGTTCCGATAGCGGCATCGCCGACGCCGAGGCCTTCACCGCCGCTACCCGCGCCCTCGGCACGCTCCATGCTGGTTTCGACCGGCTGAGCTTTGAGTGACCGATCTTGCAGGCGGGGACGTCGTCCCCTCCCCAACCGACATAAACATCACAACAACGAACCCAACAGCAGGAAGAAAAGATGACAGATACCGCGTCCACCGCCCCCGGAAAGGACTACCGCAAACAAAATAACGTCCCGCTGGTTTTCGCCTCGCTGATGATCGGCATGCTCATGTCCTCGCTGGGGCAGATGATCTTCGCCACGGCACTGCCGACGCTGGTTGGCGAGCTGGGCGGGGCGGACAAGATGAGCTGGGTCATCACCGCGTTTTTGGTGACGATGACCATTGGCATGCCGATCTACGGCAAGCTCGGCGATCAGCTGGGACGTAAGCCGCTGTATCTGTTCGCGATTGCGGTCTTCCTGCTCGGCTCGGTGATCGGCGCGAATGCGCAGTCCATGGGGATGATGATCCTCGCCCGCGCGGTGCAAGGCGTGGGAGGTGGCGGCCTGATGGTGCTCTCCCAGGCGATCATCGCCGACGTGGTTCCGGCTCGCGAGCGCGGCAAGTACATGGGGCTCATGGGCGCGGTCTTTGGCCTGTCGAGTGTGCTTGGGCCCCTGCTGGGTGGATTCTTTACCGACGGCCCAGGCTGGCGGTGGGCACTGTGGTTCAACGTGCCCCTGGCGGTCATCGCCTTCACGCTCTCGGCGTTCGCACTGAAGTTGCCGCGGCGCGGGCAGCGCGCACCTTTCGACTGGTTCGGCTCGGTGTTGTTGGCTGCCGCAACGAGCACGCTGATCCTGGCGCTGACGTGGGGTGGCCGCGATTACGGCTGGACCGATCCGGTCATCCTGGGGCTGCTGGGCAGCACCATCGTGGCCACCGCATTGTTCCTGGTGGTTGAGCCGCGGGTGGCGAACCCGGTGCTGCCGACGAAGCTCTTTGGGGTGCGCAACTTCGCGCTGACCACGATCTCCAGCATCATCGTTGGCGTGGCGATGTTCGGTGCGATGGCTTATCTGCCGACGTATATCCAGATGATTCACGGCCTGTCCCCCACGGCTGCTGGGCTCATGATGATCCCGATGATGGCAGGAATGCTGATCTCCTCGACGGCGTCGGGGCGTTACATCTCGAGCACGGGCAAGTATAAGTACTTTCCCGTTGTGGGCCTGGGGATCGCGACGGTCGCGTTGGTGATGGTGGGGCGGCTGACCCCGGATTCCTCGATGAAGTATCTCGGGCTGTGCCTCGCGGTATTTGGCGTGGGGCTGGGTCTGACGGTGCCGATCCTGACGCTGGTGGTGCAGAACACCTTCCCCATCAAGATTGTGGGTACCGCGACGGCGGCGAATAATTTCTTCCGCCAGATCGGCGGTTCGGTGGGTGCCGCGGTGGTGGGCAGTTTGTTCAGCCACCGTGCCGGCGAGTTTATGTCGCAGCGGCTGCCGGAAGCGCTGGCTGCGATGGGACCTGCGGCGGCGCCGTATGCGGAGAAGTTCGCCCATGGCGGTCAGCACAGTTTGACGCCGCATGCGGTGCACGAGCTGCCGGGGCCGGTGCGAGATGCTGTGGTGGGCGCGTATAACGATGCGCTGGTGCCGGTGTTGGGGTGGTTGGCGCCGGCGATGCTGGTGGCGGGGTTGGTGCTGGTCTTCATTCGGCCCCAGCGCCTCAGCGAGACGCTAGACTAATAGGGCGTCTCAGCTGGGCGCGACATCAGACACAGCGGCTCAGCGAGACGCTAACCTAGTAGGGCGTCTCAGCTAGGCGCGACATCAAACACAGCGGCTCAGCGAGACGCTAACCTAGCGAAGCGGCTCAGCTGGGCGCGGGGGATTATTCGCCGTTGCGGGCGGGGCCTTCTTCGAGGACGAGCTCGTAGACCTGGTTATCGCGCCAGGCGTCCTTCTTGGGCCCGTAGCTCATCTTTGCCATGGAGTGGAACGTCCCGACGAGTTCGAAGCCGCGGGAGACGTGCAGGCGCACGGAGCCTTCATTCTCCGGGAAGATGTGGGAGTGGATGGACCAGCGGCCGGCCTTGGTGGCCTCGGCGATGAGGGTGTCGAGCAGCTTGCCGCCTACGCCGCGCCCCTTGGCGTCGCTGGACATGTAGATCGAGTCTTCGATCACGCCGTGGAAAACCTCGCGCTGGCTGGCTGGGGAGGCCGCGATCCAGCCGAGGATCTTGCCGGTGGCTTCGTCTTCAGCAACGAAGGTCAGTTCCAGCAGACGCGCTGCCCGGAAGTCCTCCCATTCGGGGGCTTCGGCCTCGAAGGTAGCTTCGCCGGTGTTCATGCCTTCTTGCAGGATGGCGCGAACTTCCGGGTAGTCCTCTTCGCGGAGGTTGCGGATGATGATGCTGTCTTCTGCGCGCTTCGGGCTTTCGACGTCCTGGATCTTCGGCTCGGATCCGCCCGTCGTCTCTGGAGTGTTCTTATCCACGGTCGTCATGGCACAGATTCTGCCTTAGTGCCGGCGGCCTTTCCAATTTTTCTTGCCGCTTTTCTTGCGCGCCCCTGCGCGCCCGCGGGCTCGGCGTGGGGTGGTTGTCGACGACGTCGCGTTTTTTGGTGTGCGAGCGGCTCGTTTCTGTTCCGCGCCGCTGAGTTCCCCGCGGCTGCTTCCGGCCTTTCGGCCGCGGCAGATGCCGACGAATTCCTGTATTTCCTCGGCATCCCGCTCTTTCAGCCAAACGACGGCGACGACGGTCGTGCCGGGCAGCTCTGGACCGGGCGCGGTGCCCTTCTCCTCACCGCTTACCGCCGCGCTATCGACTGCGCCTGCGTCCGGATCTTCGTCTCGCGGTGCGGGGAGCAGGAGCTCGCGGTTGACCACTCCCCTGGTTCTTAGGGCCCGCAGGAGGGGGCGGGGTGCGACGGCGATTCCGACGTTGGCTGCGACAACTCCCAGCATTTCGCGGAGTTTGGGCAGGTCGTCGATGCCGTCGGCGGGTGTGGTGTACATGAACATCTCGTCGGAGAGTTCGGCCCACTTGACCCGGTCAAGCACCTCGATCGGGTGCTCTTTGGGGGCGGCCACGCCCATTTGTTCCTCGTAGAGGGTCACGGCGTGGAATTTTTCCTTCTGTACGCCGCCTTGCCCGAGACGGACGATCGCAACGTCCGCTTCTCCGTTGTTGATGTATGTCAGCGGGTCGTCCGCGGCAGCGCCAGCGCTTCGCCATCCGGGGACGCGGTCGTCGAAGCGAGCGAACCACTTGTCCGGGTTGATGCCGGGGCTGAAGACGACGCGGAGGTAGCGCGGGGCGAGCTGAGCCATGGGGCCATCCTATCGCGAGGTCCCTGGGGTACTTAAGGAATGTCAGGCCAGGTTGCCGGGAGGCGGGGTTAACGGGCACTTGGCTCTAGAATGGGTGACGGCAAAGTTGAGTATGCGCAGCGCCGCTACTGGCGGCGCGCGGACGAGAGAATTATCAGCTCGGCACACAATGGCTGAGCCTTCAGGAGTGGCAATGACAGATAAGAAGGTCTCCAAGGGGCCAAAGATGAAGCCAATGACGGCGGCGAAGAAGTTGGGAATCTACCTCCCGGCCGCCCCGGAGGATTTCCAGAACACCCCGCTGGCCCACGAGGAATTCGTGGAGCTGCAGCAGAACCCACCAGAGTGGCTGCAGCAGCTACGCCTCGAGGGTCCCCACCCACGCCCGGAGGTGGCGCGGAAGCTGGGCATTACGATCACTGCGCTGCGCAAGAATGATCTGGATAAGCCGCTGACCACCGCTGAGATCAAGGAGCTGCTGGAGAACCAGCCGGACTGGCTGCGCGAGGCTCGGAAGTCGCTGGCGGAAAATCGCCCAGGCGGCAAGAACTAGGTCATCCGCGCTGGGGGGTTGACGATTTCACGGAAAGCTCAGGCGGGGCTTTAAGCACTGTGATGCTTAAAGCCCCGCCTGAGTTTTTGGCACCCGTGCGACGACACCGGGTGTACCCCTTTTGTTACCGCCGTGGGTGACTAGGCCACGGCAGCTTTTCAACCCATCGCTTCCATTCGCGCCGTGACAAGTTGCTCGGGCGAGGCGAGAAGAGGAGCCTTCCCGAGCGGCGCGGCAGAAAACGACTATCCACTACTGGCGCACCTCGTGAGATAATCCCCCGTGGGCGCTGATTTGAGGTTAGCATTACCTAAGTTCACACACAAGGGTTTAAAAAATATTTCTTCATAAATAGGTGACTGAGGCCACAAAGCGTTACTATGAACATAAGCATTAAGAGTTCTGGATCACAGTGCGAACTGTTCCGGCTCTTTCACCGAACATCCCCCGACTTCCGGAGAGGACAACATGAAGAACTACCTTCCGCGCACCCTGTTCAACGAAGAGCACGAGATGTTCCGCGAGGCCGTCCGCGGCTTCGTGGAGACCGAAATCCGCCCGAACGTCGAGCGCTGGCACGACCAGGGCTACGTCGACCGCGAGATGTTCAAGAAGGCCGGGGACATGGGCCTGCTGGGCATGGAGGTCGACGAGCAGTGGGGCGGCGGCGGAATGAACGACTACCGCTTCAACGCCGTGCTGACCGAGGAGCTCGCCAAGGCAGACTCCGGCTCCATCATCGTGGGCATCCAGACCATCAACGACCTGGTCATCCCATACCTGCAGCGCTTCGCCAACGACGAGCAGAAGGAGCGCTTCCTCAAGCCACTGTGCTCCGGTGAGAAGATCGCCGCAATCGCCATGACCGAGCCGGAGGCCGGCGCCGACCTGGCTGGCATCCGCACCCTGGCCCGCGACAACGGCGACGGCTCCTTCACCGTCAACGGTGCCAAGACCTTCATCTCCAACGGTGTCCAGGCGGACTTCACCATCATCGTCGCCATCACCGACCCGGAGAAGGGCCGCGCCGGCATCTCCCTGCTCATCGTTGAGGACGGCATGGAGGGCTACACCAAGACCGGCCCGCTGAAGAAGGTCGGCCTGAAGTCCCAGGACACCGCCGAGCTCTCCTTCGAGAACGTCCAGGTCCCAGCTGAGAACCTGCTGGGCGAGCGCGGTGCTGGCTTCGGCTACCTGCGTCACAACCTGGCTCAGGAGCGCCTGTCCATCGCCGTGGGCTCCGTCGCGACCTCCCGTCGCGCCTTCGACCTGGTGTACCAGCACTCCCAGGACCGCAAGACCTTCGGCAACCGTCTGGTCGACCACCAGGCCTACCGCTGGGAGCTGGCCAAGATGGTCCAGGGCCTGCAGGCTGCACAGTCCTTCGTCGATGCCTGCATCGAGGCCAAGGTCAAGGGCGAGCTGGACGAGACCACCGCTGCGATGGCGAAGTACCACACCACCGAGCTGCAGATCGAGGTCGTGAACCAGGCACTGCAGTTGCACGGTGGCTACGGCTTCATGATGGAGTACCCGATCGCTACCCACTACCTGGACTCCCGCGTCCAGCCGATCTACGGTGGTCCGAACGAGATCATGCTGGAGATCATCTCCCGCAAGCTGGCTAAGGGCGAGTAAGCCACTCCCCTTGCCCCCTCGCCGGGCGGGCGCAGCCTGAGCCGCCCGCCTGGGTGAGTTAGACATAAAAGAACCCGATGGTTTCCACCATCGGGTTCTTTTAGCTTTACGTCGCGACTGCGGCTACTTCACCTCGACGCCGGCCTCACGCAGTTCGGCGAGGGTCGCTTCCTCCCCCGCTGCTGACACCGGCGCGCACAGGCGCGGGATGACAGTGACGCCGAAGCCCTCGGCCTTCGCATCCAGCGCCGTGGCGCGCACGCAGAAGTCGGTCGCGATGCCGACCACGGTCACCTGACCAATACGGCGAGAGCGCAACCATTCTGCGAGCAGCACCTTCGGACGCTCCGCTTCGGCAGCAGCGCTGTTCACTTCCGTGGTGGCAAGAGAGTCCGCGAGGTGGCCTTCAAAGCCCGAGTAGGCGGGCTCGTACTCACCCTTGTGGAACCACGCCTCGACCTGATCAGTCGCCAGCGCCGGGTGCGACTGCGCGCCGGTGGTCCCGGCAACGCAGTGCACCGGCCAGGTGTCCTGGTAGTCCGGTTCCGCGCCCTCCGGGGCGAAGTGCCCGGCCGGGTCGATGTGCCAATCCTTGGTGCCCACGATGACGTCATAACGGTGCAGGCCAGCGATGTGCTTGCTGATCGCCTCGGCGGCCTGCGCACCACGTTCGGTGGCCAGGCTGCCGTCAACGAAGTCATTCTGCACGTCGACGATGATCAGCGCGTGCCCCGCCCCAGCGGACTGGAACGCGGAGCCAGCCTGGCCGTCCTGCGGGTTCACAGCGGACTCCGCCATTGTTAGACCAGCTTCCAGTCTTCGAGGCCCTCGTACAGCGGGAAGTCCTCGGCGACCTTGGAAACACGAGCGCGCAGCGCGTCGACGTCGGCGTTCTTACCCTGCGCCAGCGCGGTACCGATGACGTCCGCGACCTCGGTGAAGGCGGCGGTGTCCAGGCCGCGGGAAGCCAGGGCCGGGGTACCGATGCGCAGGCCGGAGGTGACCATCGGCGGGCGCGGGTCGAAAGGAACGGCATTGCGGTTAACGGTGATGCCAACCTCGTGCAACAGATCCTCCGCCTGCTGGCCGTCCAGCTCGGAGTGGCGCAGGTCAGCCAGCACCAGGTGAACATCGGTGCCGCCGGTGAGCACCTCGACGCCAGCACCCTTGGTGTCAGCGGCGGACAGGCGCTCAGCCAGGATCTTCGCGCCCTCGAGGGTGCGGGCCTGGCGGTCACGGAACTCGTCGGTCTGGGCAACCTTCATGGCCACGGCCTTCGCGGCAACGGCGTGCATCAGCGGGCCACCCTGCTGGCCCGGGAAGACTGCGGAATTCAGCTTCTTCGCCCACTCCTGCTTCGCCAGGATCAGGCCGGAACGCGGGCCACCGAGGGTCTTGTGCACCGTGGTGGACACGACGTCAGCGTGCGGGACCGGGGACGGGTGCAGGCCGGCAGCAACCAGACCTGCGAAGTGGGCCATGTCGACCCACAGCTTCGCGCCGACCTCGTCCGCGATGGAGCGGAAGGCAGCGAAGTCCTGGTGGCGCGGGTAGGCGGACCAACCAGCGATGATGACGGTCGGCTTCTCCTTGAGCGCCTGCTCGCGGACCTTATCCATGTCGATGCGCATGGTCTCCGGGTCCACCTCGTAGGCAATAGCCTCGTAGAGCTTGCCGGAGAAGTTCAGGTGCATGCCGTGGGTCAGGTGTCCACCGTGAGCCAGGGACAGGCCCAGGATCTTATCCCGCGGGCTAGCCAGCGCCATGAGGACGGCGGCGTTGGCCTGCGCACCAGCGTGCGGCTGCACGTTGGCGAACTCCGCGCCGAAGACCTGCTTCGCGCGGTCGCGGGCCAGGTCCTCGATGACGTCGACGTGCTCGCAGCCGCCGTAGTAGCGGCGTCCAGGGTAGCCCTCGGCGTACTTATTGGTCAGGACGGAGCCCTGCGCCTGCAGCACTGCGCGCGGCACAAAGTTCTCACTCGCGATCATCTCGAGAGTGTTGCGCTGGCGGGCCAGCTCGCCGTCGATGGCGCGGGCGACATCCGGGTCGAGTTCAGCCAGCGGCACGTTGTGCTGGATGGTCTGTGGAGAATCGGACATAAGTTTCCGTCGGCCTTCCTTCAAAAAGGGTGTATACCACCAAGAATGCAGACCGATCCTTGGGGGTAGAAGGTGTTGTTGCGTTGCGCCCCACATCTTAGCGTCTGCCCCGGACGCAGGTCACAGCGCACCTAGCACATTTGGGTTATCTCCCCCCACACAGGCACAATGAGGCCATGAATCGTACGCCCCAGCGCGCCTCCGCGGACGCGGCTGTATCGCCCTTCATCGAGCTCAAGAGGAGCCAGTGGCGCGAACTCCGCAAGTCCATGCCACAGGTCTTGAGCGAATCGGAGCTCGACCAGCTGCGCGGCATCGGCGACGAGATTGACCTGGACGAGGTCAGCGAGGTCTACCTGCCGCTCTCCCGCCTCATCAACCTGCGGGTCGAGGCACAGCGCAGCCTGAATCAGGCCACCGAGACCTTCATCGGCGAGCCGATGCCTCCCACGCCGTACATCATCGGTGTGTCCGGCTCTGTGGCCGTCGGAAAGTCCACCACCGCGCGTGTGCTCCAGGTGCTGCTGCAGCGCTGGGAGTCCAGCCCCAGGGTGGATCTGATCACCACGGATGGCTTCCTCTTCCCCACCGCCGAGCTGGAACGCCGCCGCCTGCTGCACCGCAAGGGCTTCCCCGAGTCCTATGACCAGCAGGCGCTGCTGAACTTCGTGACCAAGGTGAAATCAGGAGCCCGCAACGTCAAAGCACCGGTCTACTCGCACGAGGCCTACGACCGGATTGCCGGCGAGTTCGAGGTCGTCGACCAGCCAGACATCCTCATTGTCGAAGGGCTCAACGTGCTGCAGACAGGGCCCACCCTCATGGTCAGCGACCTTTTCGACTTCTCCGTCTATGTCGACGCCCGGGTCGAGGACATTGAGGACTGGTACATCTCCCGATTCCTGCGGCTGAAAAACACCGCCTTCAAGGACCCGGACGCCCACTTCCACCACCTCGCTGGGCTGAGCGATGCACAGGCCTCCCAGGTGGCCCGGGAGATCTGGCAGACGGTGAACCTGCCGAACCTCATGGAGAACATCCTGCCGACCCGGATCCGGGCCAGCCTGGTGATGCGCAAGGGCGCAGATCATCTCGTCGACCGGGTGCGGATGCGCAAGATCTAGCCTCGCTCCCCAGCTTGGCACTGCCCCGGCCCGTCTGTGACTGTGCCGGGCGACCAGCACAGCGCTGGTCTAGAGTCCGAAGCGGCGGTGACGCTGGGAGTACTCCCGCAGCGCGCGGAGGAAGTCCACCCGCCGGAAGGCCGGCCAGTAGGTGTCCGTGAACCAAATCTCGGAGTAGGCGGACTGCCACAGCAGAAAGCCCGAGAGCCGCTGCTCCCCCGAGGTCCGAATCACCAGATCCGGGTCCGGCTGCCCCTTGGTGTACATGTGATTACCCAGGGAGTCGACGGTGATCTTCTCGGCGATCTCGTCCGCCGGCGTGCCGTCCGCAGCGAGTTCCGCGACGGTGTCTCGCACCGCGTCGACGATCTCCTGACGTCCGCCGTAGCCGACGGCGACGTTGACGCATACGCCCGTGTTATTGGCGGTGAGCTGCTCGTTGTATTCCAGGCGTTCCCGCAGCTGCTGCGGCAGCAGCTCGAGGTGCCCCACGGAGCGCACGCGGAAGCCAGCCTTCGCCTGCCCAAGCTCGTCGGTGACGTCCCCAATGATTTTGACCAGGAGCTCGAGTTCCTCCGGCTTACGCTTGAGGTTCTCTGTGCTGAGCAGGTACACGGTCACCGAGGCGATGCCCATCTCGTCGCACCAATTGCACATCTCGGCGATCTTGCGGGCACCCACGCGATGCCCATGGGAAACGTCGGTGAAGCCGTTCTCCCTGGCCCAGCGACGGTTGCCGTCGGCCATGATGGCGATGTGGGCCGGGCGCGGCAGATCCCGCAGAGAGCGAGCCAGCCGCGCCTCGTAGGCGGGATAGAGCAGGCTGGCGAGCCTCTTCAGTGGCTCGGTTCGCCCGATCGCTGCCGCAAGCTTTGGTAGACGCACGATAATTAACCCTCTCGCTTAGCGTGCAGGATTCTCGTCTTCGTCTTCTTCCTCGGCCTTCGCGCGCTCCGCGTCGATCGCGTCGGGCCCGGTGAGCTGCGTTCCAATCCCGGAGGCGGGCTCGAAACGAGCATCGGTCTGCGGCACCTCGGTGCGGGCGAACATCGCTCCGCCCTTCGCGTACTCCTCGTAGCCGCTCTCCTCCATGGCCTTGTTGAGCCGCTCCTCATCGAACACGTCGATGCCGTGCTGCTCGGCGAAGGCGCGGCGGCGTTCCAAACGGCGCAGCCTGCGATTCATGCCGAATCCGATGACGATGACCACGAAGAGCAGCCCTAGGATGACGAACAGCCCGACCGGCGAGGCCTTGCCGAATTCCTCGCCGCGCGGGCCCGTATTGGGGGTTGGTCCCTGGGCGATAACAGTGGTCGTGTACGCCGCCCCTGCGGTCACCAGATCCGCTGCTGGCAGAGCAGGGGTCGAAAGAGCTGCGAACATGTCATCCATTCCCTTCGGCGGCGGTCAAGCCGTGTGTGAGTACTGGGCTAAAAATTCTCTAGCGGAAATCCTACTGCTCGGGGCGCACCGGCACCTCTGGCGGCTGGCTCTGGCTGAGTGCATCGGCGCTGCCCACCGGCGGCAAGCCCGCGGTGAGTTCTCTCTCTGGCAGTGTAGTGGCCACCCGGGTCTTCGCTAATTCGAACTCCTCCGTGGGCCACGTCTCGCGCTGCACGTCCACGTCCACGCCGAAGAACGGCCCGTCCGGGTCGATCTGGGTGGCATGTGCGGTCAGCGCGGCATCACGGCGATCGAACCAATCGGCAGCGTTCACGCGGGTCGTCACTCGGGGGTAGACGTCCTGCTTTGCACGCCAGAAAGCCAGCTGCGTCATGGTGTGCTGGTACTCGCGCAGGGTCATCTCGCCGTTGGCCTGCCGCTGGGCTACCGCCTCGGCGAGCATGTTAAAGCGGGTCACCACGAAACCGTGCGTGTAGTACAGCTTCAGCGGAGCCCAGGCTTCACCCAAGTCGGGTCGATACTCGGGGTCTCCTGCCAGTTCCCAGGCGCGCATGGATACCGCGTGCACCATCAGGTGATCCGGGTGCGGGTAGCCACCGTTTTCGTCATAGGTGATGATCACGTGCGGCTGGAACTCGCGGATCTGTGCAACCACGTCGGCGGCCACCTCGTCGACGTCCTGCAGCGCAAAGCAGCCGTCCGGGAGGTCCTCCCGCTTTCCGGATTCCGGCAGTCCGGAGTCCAGGTAGCCCAGCCAGCGGTGCTCCACCCCCAGGATCTCTGCGGCGCGGGCCATTTCCTCCCGGCGCACGGCCACCAGGTTCTCGTGCACCTCGGGGCGGTCCATCCTGGGGTTGAGGATGCTGCCTTCCTCGCCGCCCGTGCAGGTCAGCACGCGGACTCGGTGGCCTTCGTCGATATAGCGAGCCATCGTCGCCGCACCCTTGCTGGATTCATCATCCGGGTGGGCGTGAATCGCCAGCACGCGGTAACCGCTCTGGGCGCCGCTCGTCGTCGAATCAGTCATACTTCCATATTGTTCCACGCACGATGAAGAGAAGTCACAACGCACCGCCCCACCACGCTTCAACCACAGGAGCCGGTCGACCCAGGTTGAGGAAATCTGCTTTTACGGCCGTATTGCCTAGAATGTAAAACACCATGACCTCTGATGCTTCCCCTTCGGTTCCCAACTCCCGCCCGGGCGGTGCGCAGATGCCCGCGGACGATGCCCTGAAGGCCCGCTACGGCGCTGAGCGCAACCGCCCCTTCGCCGGCAAGGTGCTGGTCATCGCGCTGGTCGTCCTCATCGCCGGCGCGATGGCCTACGCGGTCAGCCAGTTCATGAACGCGTCCTCGGCGGACGTCACCGCGGTCGAGTCCGGCGGTTCCGTGGTGTCCGACACCCGGCTGAACATGCGCGTCGACGTCACCCGCGAGGATCCGTCGCAGCCGGCTTATTGCATCGTCACCGCGATGGACTACGACAAGAATGAAGTCGGTCGCCGCGAGTTCTACGTCCCAGCCGGTGGGCCGAAGACCTCCCGCCACTCGGTGGATATCAACACTCGCGTGCCGGGCTACGCCGGGAAGATCTACGGCTGCTCCTCGGTCATCCCCTCCCACTTGAAGCAGTAGCCCACCGAAGAACGGGCAACCGACGACGCGTCGGCTGAAGTTTTCGCGCCTATTCGGTGCTAGAATACGCCCGGACAAGCGAGAACCGGCAGGCGTCGGCGAAACCGTGGGACTATTCCTGCAAAGCTATCGCCGCCTAAGGCGCTACCGCCGGGGACGGTGCATGGACCGTGATTGCCCGGATTAGCTGAAAATTACTGACATAATTTCCAAGGAGGATGGCGCAGATGGCAGACAATCAGACCACCTGGCTCACCCAAGAATCCTACGACCGACTCAACGCGGAACTGTTCGCCCTGAAGGAGAACCGCCCGGTCCTGGCCGCAGAGATCAATGAGCGCCGCGAGGAGGGTGACCTCAAGGAGAACGGTGGCTACCACGCCGCCCGCGAGCAGCAGGGCCAGGAGGAGGCCCGCATCGCTTACCTCGAGGAGCTGCTGGACAACGCCACCATCGGTGAGGCTCCGCAGGAGTCCGGCGTCGCGCTGGTCGGCACCGTCGTGCACGTCTACTACGACGACGATGAGGAGGACAAGGAAACCTTCCTGATCGGTACCCGCGGCCTGGAGTCCTCCAACCCGGAGCTGGAGACCTACTCCACCGACGCCCCGCTGGGCGCCGCCCTGGTCGGCGCGAAGGTCGGCGAGACCCGCGAGTACGAGACCCCGACCGGCGACACGGTGCGCGTCACCCTCGTGGAGGCCGAGCCGTATAACCCAGATCTGGATATTCCGCGCGCGATGCAGAAGTAGTTCTGACGCGACACTGCCGCACTCCGGCAGCGAGAAACCCTCGGCCCTGGATTTTCCAGGGCCGAGGGTTTCTTTGTGCCTTGCTGCCGCTGCCAGAGTCGGCTGGCGGTGTTAACGCTCCGGGTGCTCCGCCGAGCGCTCACCAGCATCAGGTGACGCGGTGTCTACCGAATCAACCGGTGCATCCGCAGCGTTTTCTTCCTGGTCCGCCCACCGCTTGGTCTCATGGTCGTAGGCGATCTCTTCGCCCTCCTCGTCCACGCGCTGGTACCAGTCGGTGACGTCCTCAGAGGAGGAATCGAAGTGGGCACCCGCTCCCCTGCCCTCCGGGGCGGAAGCGACGGTGAACTCGAAGTCATCGCCGTGCTCCTCCAGGCCACGAACCACCGCATTTTCCACCGCGGTGCTGGCGTAGTCCTTACGGATCGCCGCAGGGTCGGTGCGCAGGTCCTTGAGGAAGGCCACGGTCATCACCAGCAGAACAACCGAGAACGGCAGCGCGATGAGGATCGTGAGGTTCTGCAGCGCTGTCAGTGCGGTTTCCCCGCCGGCCAGCAGCATCACCGTGGCAATACCCATCATGCACGCACCCCAGAACACCACGACCAGTTTGTTCGGCGCAGGGTTGCCCTGGGAGGACATGGTTCCCATCACCACGGATGCGGAGTCCGCGGACGTCACGAAGAAGATCGTGAGAACCGCGATCAGCAGGAACGGGGTGATCGTGTTCAGGGGCAGCTGGTCGAAGAGAGCGAAGAGAACCTGCTCGGAATTCGCGGAGCCGTCGAACATCTCTCGGCCTTCCCGGCTGAACGTGATGGAGGCGCCACCAAAGATAGTGAAGGCCAGGACCAGGATGGCGGTCGGTCCGGCGATCGTTGCCAGCGCGAACTCCCGGATGGTGCGGCCCCGGGAGATGCGGGCGATGAACATGCCGACGAATGGGGTCCAGGCGATCCACCAGGCCCAGTAAAAGGCCGTCCACGCGCCCTGGAACTCGAGGGTCTCCTGACCCCAGGACAGGGACTTGCCCATCATCGGCAGCAGCTGATCGATATAGGTCGCAACCCCGGATGGCACCAGGTTCAGCAGGAAGAGGCTCGGGCCGAAGAGGAACACGAAGGCCACGAGCAGCAGTGTGAGCGTGATGTTGATATTCGACAGGTAGCGGATACCCCGGGCCACGCCGGAGACGGCGCTGATGACGAAGGCCACGCCGAGCACACCAATGATGGCGATGACCGCATTATTGGCCAGCGGGCCTGCCCCGGAGATGATCTCCACACCTTGGGCGATCTGCAGGGCGGATAGACCCAGGGTGGCGGCGGTGCCGAAGAGGGTGGCGACGATCGCCATCATGTCGATCACCCGGCCCGCGATCCCCTCATTCGGCTGGGTTCCCAGCAGGGGTCGAAACACGGAGCTCAGCAGCGAGGGGCGCCCACGGCGGTAGGTGGAATAGGCCAGCGCTCCGCCCACCAGCGCGTAGAGGCCCCAGATGGATAGCCCCCAGTGGAAGTGGGACTGGGCCAGCGCTTGGTGCAGGGCAGCAGGGGTTTCCGCGTCGACGGTCTCAGGCGGTGGCGAGAGATAGTACGCCAGGGGCTCGGAGGGGCCGAAGAAGAACACGCCCACGCCGATGCCCGCGCCGAACATCATCGCGATCCACGAGTATCGGGAGAACTCTGGTTCCTCGTCGTCCCGGCCCAACGGGATCTGGCCGTACCGGGAGAATGCCAGGTAGAGCATGACGATGATGCCCAAGCTCATCACGAGGTTGAGCAGCCATGCGGCGTTATTCATCGCCCAGTCGTAGGCGGCCGCCGACGCTGTGGAAACCGAGTCCGGGGAGGCGATGCCCCAGGCGATGAAGGCCACGATGAAGGTGGCGGTAACAAAGAAGACGACGCGGTCCAGCGCGAAGTTCTTGTTTTGATCCTCGACGCTTAAGCCCGGGACCAGTCCGGGGTGCAGGTCGTGGGGGTACAAGCCGACTTGGGAACTTTTCCCAGTCTTGAGCAGCCCGGTCGCGGGCTGGGGCTTAGTGGGACGGGGTTTTTCGCCGAAGCTCATCGGCGCTCCTTGCTAGCTGGGTCAGCTCTTGTGCGCCCAGCTGTTTAATATTCATTGACCTGCTCACGCTATCAAGATCTGGTCACGCGCGGGCGCAGCTCGACGAAACCGGCACCTGGGATACCCATGAGAAACGCCCTTGGGGTTTCCCCAAGGGCGAGTGTTCTCTGGCTGCTGCCGCTAGTCCCTATTGATGTAGGACAGCAGGCGCAGGATCTCGGTGTACAGCCAGACCAGGGTCACGGCCAGGCCGAGGGCCACGCCCCAGGCCATCTTGGACGGCGCACCGGCGCGGACGAGGCGGTCGGCGGCGTCGAAGTCCTGCAGGAAGCTCAGCGCAGCGAGGCCGATGCACAGCAGGGAGAAGATCCAGGACAGCGGGGAGCCGTCGCGCAGCGGACCAGCACCGCCGGTGAACAGGCCAATGATCATGCTGCCCAGCGCCAGAACCAGCACACCGATCAGCGCGGCGACCATGAACTTCGTGAACTTCGGGGTCACGCGGATCGCACCCGTCTTGTAGACGAAGAGCATGCCGGCGAACACACCGATGGTTCCCAGGATCGCCTGGCTGATCATGGCGCCAGCGTTGGTATCCCCCACCGCCATGCCGGTGAGCATGTAGCTAAAGCCACCGACGAACAGGCCCTCGAAGCCTGCGTAGAGCAGGGTGACCACTGGGGAGCCGTACTTCTTCGCAAAGGCGGAGACCAGCACGGTGATGAGGCCACCGATGGCGCCGACCACGGTGAGGATCGAGCCCGTTGCCGGGTTCGCGCCGAAGATGAAGTAGTTCGCCGCAGCCAGCACGACGATGACGGCCAGCGTGATGCCGGTCTTCGCCACCACGTCGTCCACGGTAATCGGGCGGTCGGCAGAGCCGGCCTGGCCGTAATTCGCGGCATCCTGCAGCCCGTCCTGGTAGGTCGCCGTGGCAGCGGCACCACGGGCGCTGGTGGCGAACTGGCCGTAGCCACCGCCCTGCTGGCCGTAGCCCGGCTGGCCGTAGCCCTGCGGCTGCTGGCCCTGGCGGTTCTGGCCGGTCAGTTCGGCCATGAATGGATTAGATTTCTGCACCTGAAAGCCTCAACTTTCGATTTCTTCGTCAAAACTCGTTCTTACCGCCACGCACGCACCCGCGGGGGGCGCCTACACGGCCCGGTCGCGAACCAGGATCCATGCCACGCGCGATTCCCGGGAATGCCGGGGCGCGCCACGAAGCTGGCAGGCGGTTAAAAGTTCTTACTTCACAATGTACCAACGCATATGAACCTCTTTTAGTTCCCGATGCTGCGGATTTTCTTTCTCAACCCACCTCATAGGTTCCTCGGCAAAGGTATATTTCCACCCATGACTGCTTTGCGATTCCCTAAGCGACTGTCCCTCGGCGCACTCCCCGCAGACTTCCAGGAGGCGCTGCGCGGGCTGTCCGCCAATAAGCTGCCCGCCGATGGTTCCAAGCCCGAGAAGACGATCGACGTCGAGGTCTCCTTCACCGCGGAGCACCTCGGTTGGGTCGGTTCCGGCGATGAGGAGGACGTCCACCGGGCCGTCGACGCCGCCCGTCAAGCGCAGCGCTCCTGGGCTCACGTTCCCTTCTCGGAGCGCAAGGCCATCCTCCTGCGTTTCCACGACGCCGTCCTGAAGAACCGCGAGCTGCTGATGGACATGGTGCAGCTGGAGACCGGTAAGAACCGCGCCTCCGCATTCGACGAGGTCATGGACGTGGCGAATAACTCCCGCTATTACGCCAATAACGCGGAGAAGATCCTGAGCCCGAAGCGCCGCCGCTCCGCGGTTCCGGTTCTCGCCAAGTCCCGCCAGCACTTCCAGCCCGTGGGCGTGGTGGGCCAGATTTCCCCGTGGAACTACCCGCTGACTCTGGGCATCTCCGACGCCCTGCCTGCACTCATCGCGGGCAATGCGGTGGTCGCGAAGCCGGACTCCGCGACCCCGTTTACCTCCCTGCTGGTATTCGGCCTGCTCTTCGAGGCCGGCCTGCCACGCGACCTCGTCCAGCTGGTCACCGGCTCCGGCCGGGTCGTGGGCAGCGAGATCGCCAATACGTGTGACTTCCTGATGTTCACCGGGTCTACCGCCACCGGCAAGATCCTCGGGGCCACCGCGGGCTCCCGCCTGATCGGTTTCTCCGCGGAGCTGGGTGGCAAGAACCCGCTGATCGTCGCGGCGGACGCGAAGATGGATTACACGGTCCGCGGCGTCGTGGATGCCTGCTACTCCAACTCTGGCCAGCTGTGCGTCTCCATCGAGCGGGTGTACGTCGAGCGACCGGTGTACGAGGAGTTCAGCGCCAAGTTCGCCGACGCCGTGCGCGCCATGACCCTTGGCCCCGGCTTCGACTGGGAGGTGGCGATGGGTTCGCTGGCCTCCCAACAGCAGCTGGATACGGTCACCAGCTACGTGGACGACGCGGTGGCCAAGGGTGCCCGCGTTCTCGCCGGCGGCAAGGCTCGCCCGGACCTGGGCCCCTACTTCTACGAGCCCACGGTTCTCGCGGATGTCCCCGCCGACGCGAAGCTGCGCACCGAGGAGGTCTTCGGTCCGGTCGTCTTCGTCGAGGTTGTCGACGACTTGGTGGCTGCGGTCAACGCCGCCAACGACACCGTCTACGGACTCAACGCCTCCGTCTTCGCCAGCCCCGAGACGGGGCACCGCATCGCCCCACAGATCCGGGCCGGTTCCGTCTCCATCAACGACGGCTACACCGCCGCATGGTCGGCCATCGACAACACCAGTGGCGGCATGAAGGACTCTGGCATGGGTGGCCGCCACGGCGCGGCCGGGCTGCTGAAGTACACCGATAGCCAGAACATCACCGAGCAACGGTGGATGTCCATGCGCGGTCCTGAGAGCCTGGGGGCCAAGGCCTACGCGCGCATCATGAGCACCGCACTGCTGGCAGGCAAGAAGCTGCGCATGCTGCCCTAAGTACGCCGCACACGCGCGCCAGCCCTCCCCGACGGATTCTTCGCCGGGGAGGGCTTCTTGCTGGAACGCTGGCTCCGCGAAGAGGCGCTCGCGGCGTACTCAGCGGCGGTGCCGCGCCCTTATTTCACGACCGGTCGCACGCTCACGGTCTCCAGGCAGGCCTCAGGCCCCATCTCGGCGGCCAGCCGCACCGCGGCGGCGATGTCCTCGGCGCGGACGTAGACACCCGGGTCGTAGCTATCGTTGCCCGCCTGGGCTTGCAGCTCGCGCTGCATATCCGAATCGACCTTCCCGGGGTGCACGGAGCTGACCCGAACCCTCCCCCGCTCCTCCTCGCGCAGGGCATCCATGATCGCCTTGAGAGCGAACTTCGAGGCCGCATAGGGCCCATAGCCAGGGCCGGAGTTGTGCCCCGCCCCGGAGTTGATGGCGATCACCATGCCTCGCGCCTCACGCAGCGCCGGGAGCAGCAACCGCGTCAGCTCGGCCACGGCGATGACGTTGACGTCGAGCACCTCCCGCCACATCTGAAGCGGTGCCTCGGCGATGGGAGCATGCCCCGTCACGCCCGCGGAGTGCACCAGCAGGTCGAGACGCTGCGGGGCGACGTCGGAAGAAAAAGCTTCCGTTAACGCCGCCGGATCGGACAGGTCCACAGCGACCACCTGGGCGTCCGGAAAATCCTCCCGCAGGCTGTGCGCGGATGCCTCCGAGGAGCAGCACAGGATGAGCCGGTGATCGCGGGCAAGGTCCTCCGCGATCGCCCGGCCAATGCCGCGGGACGCACCCGTGATCAGCGCAAGCGGCCGATTGCCGCTGTTGCCGGAGGTGGAATGGTCCTGATTCAAAGCTGCGTTATCCATGCTCACCATGCTAGTGAGCACCCTGCGAGCAGCACCATCCCCGTCGAGCTGAGCAAAGCCTCCGAAGCCGCTAAACTTGGGGTTATGAGCTTTGGAATGAACAACGCTCTCGGGCTGCGCGCGCCCAAGGGCAACATCGACCTCAAGTCATTCAACCCTCGCGAAACCCCGGGGGTGAGGGGCAAAGGCGAGAAGTTCGAGAAGCGGGTCAACAAGGCCTATAAGAAGATCGCCGAGGAACTGCGCGCCGAGCAGGCCAAGCTCTACGCAAACGGTGCCAGCGACGAGCAGGTCGGCAGCATCCTCATCATCCTGCAGGGCGTGGACGCCTCCGGTAAGAGCGGTGCCACCAACGCGATCCTGCAGGCCGTGTCCCCGCAGGGCGTGAACGTCGCCACCTTCGCAGAACCGGTCGAGTCGATCGACGATACCGACAACCGCGACTTCCTGTCCCGCATCCGCCACGAGCTGCCGGGCAACGGCGAGATCGCGATCTTCGACCGCTCCTACTACGAAGACGTCCTGGTCTCCCGCGTGGAGGGGCTCAGCGACGTCGAGGAAATCGACCGCCGCTACGACGCCATCCGTCGCTTCGAGAAGAAGCTCGAGGCCGACGGCACCCGTGTCATCAAGGTTCTCCTACACATTTCCCCGCAGTTCCAGACCAAGAGCTTCCTCTCCCGCCTCCGCAACCCGGCGCAGCGCTGGCGCTACTCCCCCAGCGACCTCGGCGTGCAGAAGAAGTGGGATGAATACCAAGAGGCTTATGCCCGTGCCATTGAGAAGACGAACGATGTTGCCCCGTGGTACATCGTGCCCAGCGATAAGCAGGACTACGCCCGCCTGGTCGTGCGCTACCTGCTGCTCAACGAGCTGCGAAACATGAAGCTGGAGTGGCCAGAGGTCGACTTCAACCTCGAGAAGCAGCTGAAGAAGGTCGAGAAGGCCGCCGTCAAGGCCGAAGAGAAGGCAGCCAAGGAAGACGAGAAGGCAACAAAGAACAGCTAGGCGGCGGCGCACAGCCACCGGCTGCAATAGCGAACACTACTAGCGAAGCCAGGCGGGAGAGGCGCTCTCCAGCCTGGCTTTTCGTACCCCCAGTCGGGTTCGAACCGACACTGGGCGGATTTTAAGTCCGCTGCCTCTGCCAATTGGGCTATGGGGGCATAGGGTCCGCGCGCTAGCGCGCACGGATTCTAAGCGCCGTTTCGGCGCATAACTTTTGCCAACATACCATCGAGGATGTCTTTCTCACTGATCGTGATCTCCTCGACGCCCAGGGCCAGGAAGCGGCTGGCGACCGCGTCGATGACCACCGCGCCACCTCCGACGACGTCCGCGCGGCCGGGGTGCATGGGACCGCACTCGAGGCGCTGGTCGACGGTCTTATCCCGCAGGTCGATGGCGGTATCCCGGAACGTGCGCAGCGGCAAGCGACTCAGGTGGATCTTCTCCGGCTGGTAGCTATCCAGCCCCTGCGTGATCGCGCTGAGCGTGGTCATGGTCCCGGCCACACCCACCAGGCGAGTCACGCCGGTGAGGTCGACGTGCTCCTCCACCTCGCGGATCTGCTCGGCGACGTAGTCCTCCGCCGCTGCGATTTCCTCCGCGGTCGGCGGATTGCTGTGCAGATAGCGCTCGGTGAGCCGAACGCAGCCCATATTCGCGGAGTAGGCCTCGACCGTACCGGTGTCCGCGACGGCGCCGTCGGCGTCGACGTCATGGACGACGAACTCGGTGGAGCCGCCACCCAAGTCGATGACGCAGATGCGCTCCGGGGTTCCGGACGGCAGGTCTGCGACGGCCCCGGCGAAGCTTAGCTCCGCCTCCTGCTCGCCGCTGATGACCTCAGCCTGGCGCCCCTCAACGATCCGGCCCAGGTGGCGGGCGGTGATGGCGAAGAACTCGTCGCGGTTCTTCGCATCGCGGGTAGCGCTCGTCGCCCCCATCATCACGTCCTCGACGTTGTGGTCCACCATGCGCTGGGCGTAGGTGGCCAGGGCGTCGTCGACACGTTGGAGGGCCTCCGGTGCGAAACCACCCGTGGCGTCCACACCCTGACCGAGCCGGACGATGATGTTATCGCGGTTGAGCTCCGTCAGCGTCCCGTCGGCCGCCCGCTCGGAGATGAGCAGTCGGATGGAGTTCGTGCCGCAGTCGATCGCGGCGAAGCGACGTGGGGCGTCGGCCTGGGCCATGTGTCTAGCTCCTCTGGTCTCGTTCGCGCTCGGGCAGGAACATGCCGGTGTTCTCCGCTCCCTCCACGGTAGTGGCCTGGACGAGGGAGATACCCAGCTCCTCGGAGGTCGGCCAATCGGCCGGGATCGCGGTGCCGGACAGGCTCGGGTCGTGCTCCACGGCCAGCGCCACGGTCTCGGTCCCGAGCCGGAGGCGTTCCGGCCCCTCGGCCAGCGCGTAGGCCATGAGGACGTGCAGGCACTTCACCCGATCGGGCATGCCCCCGCCCGAGAACTCAGTGCCGAGGTCCTCCATTGCGTTGCGCGTGGCCAGGTAGTGCTCGTGGGCAGCCTGGTAGTCCCGCTGCAGCTCCTCGTCCTCACCGAGGCGTTCCTGCATTGTCTTCATGACGCCGGCGACCTCCAGGCGGCTGGCCTCTGCGGTCAGTCGGGGGTCGGTGAGGTAGTACAGCGTCGGGAACGGGGTGCCGTCCGGCAGCCGGGGGTGGGTCTTCACGACGGCTGGCTGGCCGTCCGGGGTTCGGTAGCTGACCTCCACCGCGCCGCGCGGCTCTCGGCCGAGCTGGGCGGCCATGATGTCCAGGTCTTCACGACTGACCGTCATTCATTCTCCTCTTGAAAAAGCCCGCGGGCTTGGGTCTTTCCAAGCTCTTCCGCGGGGCGTGCCGACTCCGGCGATTATGGCTGATTCTCGGGCAGGATCGGAAGTTTCATATCGCCGCTTGGCTGTTCGCCACCCTCGGGGTTGCCGCCGGGGTCCTGATCCTCGCCCTGCCCGGCGGGGGCGCTACCGGCGTCGCCCGGAGCTTCCTCCCCAGGTTCGACGGCCACGGAGTCCCACAGCTTCTTAAACCACGGGCTGTTCTCGTATTCCTGCTCCGACGGGCTCTTCCCCGCCCCGGGGGCGTCCTCCCCCGCCGCCCCGGTGATCTTCGGCGAGATGATGCGGTAGGCGGACTCGCCGGGCTCGATCACGCCGAGCCGGATGCGAGCCTGCTCCTTGAGGTAGTCCTCGTTTTCGAAGCGGTTGAGCTCCGCCTGGAGCTCCGCTTTGTGGCGCTCCTGCTCCTGGATGGTGTTCTGCAGCTGGGCCAGCTCCGTGCGCTGTTCGTAGTAGTTGCGCAGCGGGGTGGCCAGGGACAGGGCCATCAGACCGACCACCAGGATCACAACGATCGCGGCAACGGGGCTCATTCGGGACGGCAGGGCGACGAAGCGGCGTGCCACGCGCTTGGGTACCTGCCGCATCCGACGGCGACGGGCCTGATTGCGCTCCATGGAGCGGGCCTGCGGCAGCCGCTGGCCCGCGGAATCCGCTGAATCCGCGTTCGCCCCACCGCGCTGGTCACTGCCAGCGGGGCGGGGCGAATGATCGCGGGAGGGGTGGGTCATAACGGGCTATTCTAGTCCGCTCGCCCTAGTTCTTGAAGCGGGGGAAAGCGGAGCGACCCGCGTAGACTGCTGCGCTCTCCAGGTAGCGCTCGATGCGCAGCAGCTGGTTGTACTTCGCCACGCGCTCGGAGCGAGCCGGGGCACCGGTCTTGATCTGGCCGCAGTTCAGGGCGACGGCCAGGTCGGCGATGGTGGTGTCCTCGGTCTCGCCGGAGCGGTGGGACATCATGGTGCGGTAACCGTTGCGGTGTGCCAGCTCCACGGCGTCGAAGGTCTCGGAGAGGGTACCGATCTGGTTCACCTTGACCAGCAGGGCGTTGGCCGCCCCACGGTCGATGCCCTCCTGCAGGCGGGCCGGGTTGGTGACGAAGAGGTCATCGCCCACGATCTGGATCTTGTCGCCGAGCTTCTCGGTGAGGGTGACGTAGCCCTCCCAGTCGTCCTCGTCCAGCGGGTCCTCGATGGAGACAATCGGGTACTGCTCGACCAGGTCGGCGTAGACCTCAACCATCTCGGCAGAGCTGTGCTTGCCGCCCTCGAAGTTGTACACGCCGTCTTCGTAGAACTCGGAGGAAGCCACGTCCAGAGCCAGGGCGACGTCCTCGCCCAGGGTGTAGCCGGCCTTCTCGATGGCCTCGACGATGAGATCCAGGGCTGCCTTGGTGGACTCGACGGATGGGGCGAAGCCGCCCTCGTCGCCCAGGCCGGTGGACAGGCCCTTGGCCTTAATGACGGCCTTGAGGCTGTGGTAGACCTCGGCGCCGACCTGCAGTGCCTCGGCGAAGGTCTCCGCGCCGATCGGGGCGATCATGAACTCCTGGACGTCCACGCCGGAGTCCGCGTGCGCGCCACCGTTGAGAATGTTCATCATTGGCACCGGCAGGACGTGGCCGTTCGGGCCACCGACGTAGCGGAAGAGCTCCAGGCCAGCGGAGTCAGCGGCGGCGTGGGCGACGGCCATGGACACGCCGAGCAGGGCGTTGGCGCCCAGGCGGGACTTATTCTCGGTGCCGTCGAGCTCCAGCAGGGTCTGGTCGATGAGGCGCTGATCGTCAGCCTCCAGGCCAGCCAGAGCGTCGTCGATCTCGGTGTTGACGAACTCGACAGCCTTGGCAACACCCTTGCCCAGGTAGCGATCGCCGCCGTCGCGCAGCTCGTGCGCCTCGTGGACACCGGTGGACGCGCCCGAAGGCACGGCGGCACGGCCCATCGAACCGTCGTCGAGGATGACCTCGACCTCGACGGTGGGGTTACCGCGGGAGTCCATGATCTCCAGCGCGCTGACGTTAAGGATTCCGGCCATCTGTGTCTGCCTCCTAGGCACATTCGACGTTGCTTTGACCACTGGCGTGGGCGGGGGTAAGCCGGGCACCATCGCACCGGCCCCGGACCCGAAAGCCAGGAACTATTCTAGCCACCTCTATTTTGCCATGCGCCCGCCATTCGACCTCCGATCGACCCACACGCCTCGCCCTCGCGCCACGTTCTGCCACAATGGGGCCATGAATCAGATCGTTGATGCTGTAAATAAAGTGTCCCCCACCACCGAGAAGGTCATGAACGACTCGGTCACCTTCTCCCCTCGCCGCTGGAAGTCCGGCTGGCCGTTCCACCTGCGCCATGTCCCACCCTTCCGGGACGACGCCACCGCCTCCATCACGCGCGCGGAAGTGTTTAGCTTCGCGGAAGACGCCGTTGCTTCCGGCTACGCCCGGGATCGGGTCATCGACTTCATCGGTGCTGCCTTCGCCTACGGGGCGGGTCAGTCCCAGGCGGTGCTGCCGTTGCAGCAGTTCCTGCGCAACAAGGCCAAGGCCGCCAGCCTGCTCAAGACGATCCCGACCCTGGAGTCCAAGGAGCCAGCAGCGCAGTACGAGGCGCTGACGAAGATCGGGCTGCCGGCGAAGTTCGCCTCCTATATCGCCTACTTCCTTGCCGGCCCGCAGGCTGCCGGTGAGGATAAGCCGCTGGTGATCTGCTCCAACCGCGCGAAGATCGCGGGCCTGGAGAAGGATTCCGACTGGTCCGCCGCGGACTACGGCACCTACCTCGCCGCGGTGCGCGAGGCTCGCGACGGCGTCGACCCGGAGCTGCCGCTCGACGCCGTCGAGTGGGCTATGCGCGAGTCGGTGCGTTAAACCGCACCCTGGAGCCAGTCCTTTACAGCGCGCTACATGATGCTGGCGGCCTGCCCCAGCGCGTAATTCGCCGCGGCGTCGCGGACGTCGCGGACGTACTGATCCGACTGGTTATAGGAGCGAATCGCCTGCGTCCACCCCTCCGGGGTGCTCAAGTCGCGGCCGAAGTCGCAGAGCAAGCGGGCAGCCGCGGCAGTTGCGTCGTCGATGTTCTGCGGATCCGCCACCCCGTCGCCGTTGGCGTCCACCCCGTAGTGCTGCCAGGTTTCGGGGATGAACTGCATCGGCCCCATCGCGCGGTCGAATTCCTTGTCCCCGTCGAGCTTGCCGCCGTCCGTGTCCTCGATGCGGGCGAACTTCTCCCCGTTGAGCTGGGGACCGAAGATTTTCGGGTCCGCGGTTCCCTGATCATTGAGCTTCGTGCCGCGCAGGGTCCAACCGGCGTAGGAGCCGTGCTTGGTTTCCACGAAGCCCAGGCCGGCGAGGGTGTTCCAACGCAGCCCGCACTCCGGGCGGGTCTGGCGGGCGATGTTCTCCGCATTCCCGTAGGCGATCAGGGCCTGATAGGGGATGTTCGTCTCCGACACCTGACCACGCGCCCAACGGGCCAGCTGGTTGGCGGTGCGTCCCGGCTGATGAATATCAATGGTCGGCGCAGGAGCTGCCGCGGCGGGCGGGACGTCGTCCGGGATGGGAAGACGATTGGCCTTGATCGGCGAGTTTCCGGTGAAGGCGGCCACCAGAAAACCCACCAGGGCGATGATGCTCAGCAGGGCGACCACGACGACGCCGCAGCCCATCACAGCGCACCCGGAGCGGCGACGGCGTGGGACCGAGGCCGCGGGCTCGTAGCGGTTGCGATTCACAGGACTTCCTTCCCGCTGGCGCGCTGAATAGCGCCCTTGCGGCGTGATTTGGGCATAGGCAAAGAATGATACCGGTGGCGGTGGGCTACGCGGGACGGATGCACCGAACCGCGGCTAACTGCGCGGCGGGCAGGGACACCACCGAACCGGATCGCGTACCGGACACGATACTGAATTCGGCGAGCGCTTCGAAAGGCCGGGGGTCGACGCGAATGTGAACCCCGGGGGTCACGCCACTGCCCTCCAGGTGACGGAGCAGGTCAGGATCGGAGTCGGAGACCCGCTCCACGCACAACACATCGCCGACGGCTGCCTCGGAAAGCGGGAAGGACTCGGTTTCGGGGAGCTGGCCCGCCGCGTTCGGGATCGGATCGCCGTGCGGGTCCCGGTCCGGGTAGCCCATCAGCTCGTCGATGCGGGCGAGGAATTTCTCGCTGACGGCGTGCTCGAGCTCCTCGGCCTCGTCGTGAACCTCATCGAGGGAATAGCCCAGCTCACGGCAGAGATAGGTTTCGATCAGCCGGTGGCGGCGCACCATCTGAATCGCGAGCTCATGACCCAAGTCCGTCAGGGTGATGGGCGCGTAGGGGCGGTGATTGACTAGCCCCTGGGCCGCTAGCCGCTTCACGGCCTCGGAGGCGGTGGAGTTCTGCTGGCCAACCTTGGCAGCGAGCTGGGTCAGCCCCACTCCAGTGCCGCTCCACTCCTGGACGTCGAAGATCGCCTTGAGGTAGTCCTGCGAGCGGAAAGGAAGATCGGAAAGGCGCACGGCGAAGGCTCTAGCGTCCCATCCGGTCGAGCTGCTGGCGGAAGTTCTGAACCGCCTTGAGCAGGCGGTCCTCCGCCCCACCTGGCTCGTCGAGCTCGAGGCCGACCATCGGGTAGCGGATATCCGTCGGGATGTCTGCATCCCGCAGGCCGCGCTCGCGGGCCTCGCGGATGATCTCATCGGCTGCGGACAGCGCGGAGGTGTGGCGCGGCTGGGTTGCCTGAACTGGCTGAGCGACTGGGGCTGGCTGCGCTGCCTGCTGCGGCTGTGCCTGGGTCGCGTGTGCAGTCTGGGCGGGCTGAGAGACGGGGCTGGCCGACTTCGCCGACGCCCCCTGGCCAGCGTTATCGTCCTTGGCGGTGGCCTGCGCACCCAGCGGGCCACGCTGCGACTGATCAGCTTGCTGCTCAGCGGCCTGCTGCTTCAGCTCAGCCTTCCGGTCCAGGTAATCGCGGAAGGCTGGGCCGTGTGCCTCACGCTTGCGCTGCTCCTGAGCCTGCTTACCGGCACGCCACAGGTCGTTTTGCTCCTGAATACCCACCGCGCGCTCGACATCCTCGAAAAGGTACGGTGCGCGGTCACGCAGCTTCGCGACGAACGCGCCGGCCACGTGCCCGATGTCGAAAGCGCCCCGGCGGTTCGCGATCTCCGCGTGGAAGAGCACCTGCAGCAGCACGTCCGAAAGCTCCTCGCAGAGGTCCTGCTCGGCCCACTCGGGGACCTCGCCATCACCATCGGCCTGGTCTTCGGAGCCCACGGCGGCGAGGACGTCCCGCAGCTCGATGGTGCTCGCCAACTCCTCGGTCTCCTCCCGCAGGAAGGGCACCAGGTCGGCGTGGGTCATGGACTGCTCCCACTTGCCCTGGCGCAGTGCGCGGGCCATCAGCGCCACGGCATCCTCGATCTCATCCATGACGGACTCGGGCACCTCGGTGCGCGCGGTGCGGCGGCTACCCGCCACGGCGGCGGTGTGCTCATCAGCGGAAAGAACCTCGCCCTCGACGAAACCCTCGCCACTATAGGCAGCCGAGGCTGCGGCGTCGGCGGCGTAGTCCGCATCCGCCTGCTGGGAGCTCGGCTGGTGGTACAGGTGCGCGGACTGCTGATAGGCATCGTCCACGGCATCGACGTACTGCTGATAAGACTCCAGCGCCTCCGCCGGGTCCTGCTCCCCCATCCCGGACATCGCCTGGCCGATGGCCTCCGCGGAGGGCAGCGCGGGCGTGTGCGCCGGGGCGAGCTCACCGGAATCCCGCGGCCCGATCTCCCGATCTGGGGCGAGGTGCACCAGCAGGCTCGGGGCTGCCAGCAGCTCGTCGCCCTCCTCGATCCGCTCAATGACCAGGTCGTTTCGCAGATCGGTGGTGACGAGGACGTCGGACTCGTAGACCGTGTGTCCGCCGAGGTCGCCGATGACCCAGCGGATGCGGATCGGCACCTCCTCCGTATAGGAAACCTTGCCACTGAGCAGGGTCACGGCGTCGACGGGAATCATCGAGGGGAATCGAGGATCGAGGAGTACGACTGTCATGGGGCTAAAGTTTACGCTAGTGACTCGGAAGTTTTCGCACCGAGGGGCTAACGCGTCGGGGCACTACCTCCCCTGATGTCCCGTTCCGGGATCCCAGCCAGCTGGGTGAGTGCATTCGCACACCACTGCGCCAGCGGCACATCCCGCAACGCGACCGCCCGCATCCCCGCACCCTCCTTCGGCGCCGGAATAACCACGACCTTGGTGGTGGCCCGGTACGTCGCCCCCGGGAATAGGCGCTTCAACCGCACCTGGCCGGAGTCCTGCAGATCAATGGGGCTGAAGCTGATGCGAGATCCCGTCGCCACAACCTCCGAGACCCCCAGGTCACGGCAGATCAACCGCAGCCGGGACAGCACCGCGAGGTTGGTCACCTGGGCCGGCGGCTCGCCGTAGCGATCCCGGAACTCGGTGAGCACCTCCTCAATCTGGTCCTCATCCTGCGCCTCCGCGAGCTTGCGGTAAGCCTCCAGGCGGAGCCGCTCGGAGGCCACGTAGGTCACCGGGATGTGCGCGTCCACCGGCAAGTCAATGCGGATCTCCTTCTTCTCCTCCTCGCGTCCGTCCACCGGCTTGCCGTCGGCCATCGCACGGAAGGCCTCCACCGCCTCACCAACGAGGCGGACATAGAGGTCGAAGCCCACTCCCGCGATGTGCCCCGACTGCTCGGCCCCAAGGACGTTGCCGGCGCCGCGCATCTCCAGGTCCTTCATCGCGACGGCCATGCCCGCGCCGAGCTCGTTGTTCTGCGCGATGGTGGACAGCCGGTCGTAGGAGGTCTCGGTGAGCACCTCACCCTTCGGATAGAGGAAGTAGGCATAGGCACGCTCCCGGGACCGGCCCACGCGCCCGCGCAGCTGGTGCAGCTGGGATAGGCCCATGTGGTGGGCGTTCTCCACGATCAGGGTGTTGGCGTTCGAGATGTCCAGGCCGGTCTCCACGATGGTGGTGCACACCAGGATGTCGAACTCCCGGTTCCAGAAGCCCTCCACGGTGGTTTCCAGCTGCTCCTCGCTCATCTGGCCGTGGGCGACCACGACCCGGGCTTCGGGCACGAGGTTGCGGATGTGCTCCGCCGCCTTCTCGATGGATTTCACCCGGTTGTGGATGTAGAACACCTGACCGTCGCGCAGCAGCTCGCGGCGGATTGCGGCAGCGACGTGCTTATCCTCCTGGGCTCCGACGTAGGTCAGCACGGGGTGGCGGTCCTGCGGCGGTGTGAGGATGGTCGACATTTCGCGGATGCCAGCCATGGACATCTCCAGCGTGCGTGGGATCGGGGTGGCGGACATGGTCAGGACGTCCACGTGGGTACGCAGGGACTTGATGTGCTCCTTGTGCTCCACGCCGAAGCGCTGTTCCTCGTCGACGATGATGAGGCCCAGGTTCTTCCAGGTCACGCCGGTCTGCAGCAGGCGGTGGGTGCCCACGACGATGTCGATGGTCCCCTCGGCCAGCCCCTTGAGGATCTCCTTGGACTGCGCAGGAGTGGTGAACCGGCTCAGCTCCGCGATACGGGTCGGGAAGTCCTGCATCCGCTCCCGGAAGGTCTTCATGTGCTGCTGCGCGAGCAGCGTCGTCGGGACGAGGACGGCGACCTGCTTGCCCGACTGAACGGCCTTGAAGGCGGCACGCACCGCGACCTCCGTCTTGCCGTAGCCCACGTCGCCCACGATGACGCGGTCCATCGGCACCGGCTTTTCCATGTCGGACTTCACGGCTTCGATGGCGTTGAACTGGTCCTCGGTCTCCGTGAAGGGGAAGGCCTCCTCCATCTCCCGCTGCCACGGGCTATCCGGGGCGAAGGCGTAGCCCGGCGCGGCTTGACGCTGGGCGTAGAGCTGCACGAGCTCCCCGGCGATTTCCCGGACGGCCTTGCGGGCCTTGCGTTTGGTGTTCTTCCAATCCGCCCCACCCATCTTGGACAGGGCGGGTTTCTCGCCGCCGACGTAGCGGGACAGCAGGTCGAGCTGGTCCATGGGGACGTAGAGCTGGTCGCCCGGTCCTCCCCGCTTGCTGGGTGCGTATTCGAGGACGAGGTACTCGCGGCGGGAGGCGTCCGCCCCCTTGCCGACGGTGCGCTCGGTCATCTTCACAAACTTGCCGATGCCGTGGGAGTCATGGACCACCAGGTCGCCGGGCTCCAGGGCCAGCGGATCGACACGGTTGCGGCGCTTGGCTGGCTTGCGCTTACCGGTCGCCGCCGCCTCCACGCGGTTGCCAGTGACGTCTGTTTCGGTGAGGAACAGCAGGCTAGGCTGGTCTCCCCCAGCCATTGGGAAGACGAGGCCATCGTGGGCGACCGCGTGGTAGATGCTGACCTTCTTCGGTGCCGGCTCCTGGTCCGGGGTCGCCTTGGATGTGGCCTGGCGGCCGATGCCGCGCTGGCCGCGCAGGTCCACCCCCACAGCTTCGGCGGCGATGCCTGCCTCGTGGAAGCGACGCAGCATGCGGGCAGCGACGGTGGGCGTTGGGGCGGCGAAGGCGACCCTGCCACCGGCCTCCACGCGGGTGCGGATATCGGCCATCATCTGCTCGATGGCCTCCATCTCACCGCGGGGCTGGGGCGCGGCGTCGTAATCCAGCAGGAGGGCGTCGCCGTCGAAGCCTTCGTCGGAATCCAACATGCCGAGCGGGGATAGCGTCCACCACGGCCTCTCCAGTGCTGCCTGGGCATGCCGGGCCGCGGCGACGGACACGTAGGCCACGCCGTCGGCAGGAGCGTCCGCTCCCATGGCCGCGGCCTCCCAACCGGCCTCGAGGAACTGCTCGCCGGTCTCCTTCAGGTCTGCGGCGCGGCGCTCGACAGCGGCCGGGGCCAGCACGATGGTGTGCGTGCCATCGGGCAGGAATTCCGGCAGGAGCTTCAGCTCACCGTCGTGGAGGCTCGGGATCAGTGCTTCCATGCCGGGCACCGCGATCTTCTCACTGATCTTGTGGTACACATCCGCCAGCTCGGCATAGCTGGCGTTTTCCTTAGCCAGTTCCGCGGCGCGGGTGGCCACGGAGTCGGTGATGAGCAGCTCGCGGGCTGGATAGACGGTGACCTCGTCGAGCTCAACACCTGGGATGGTGCGCTGATCGCCGACGCTGAAGGGCCGGATGTCGGAGACCTCGTCGCCCCAGAATTCCACGCGCACGGGCAGCTCCCCCGTTGCCGGGAAGACGTCGAGAATGCCGCCGCGCACCGCGAAGTGACCGCGCTTGGCGACCACGTCCACCGCGGAGTAGCCGCGCTCCACCAGCTCGTGCTGGATCTGTTCGAAGTCCACCTCCTGGTCGACGGCGAGGTGGACGGGGGTCACGGCACCGAGGCTGTCCTGGATGGGCTGCACCAGCGTGCGCACCGGCGCGACAACCACCCGGATCCGGGTCTCGGTCTCCCCCAGCTCGCCGGCGGTCTGCCGGTGCAGGCGGCGGAGCACCTTCATGCGTTGGGAGACGGTCTCCACGTTCGGGGAGATGCGCTCGTGCGGCAGGGTCTCCCAGGCGGGCATGAGCTCCACCTCGTCGCCCAGCATGGCCTTGAGCTGCTCGGTGAGGTCCTCGGCCTGCCGGGCGGTCGCGGTGATGACCAGCACCGGGGCGTGCTGGGCGACCGTGCCGACGGCGAAGGGCCACACCGCGTCCGGGCCTTGGATCGCCAACTGCGCAGCACCGATGTGGGTGACCAGGCCCTTGAGCTTCGAGTCGCGCGCGGCGGCCCGCAGCACACCCGACAGCGCGGGAGCCGCGTGCCCCCTATTCCCTGGTGCGGACGTATTTTGGCTTGCCGATGGGCGGACCGTGGTACTCATAGCGCCCCAGTGTAGCCGTGGGGGCAGACACCCCTACCCCGTGGCCTGCGGAGCCCCGGTGCCCTGGCGCTTCGGCGGTTTGCCACCCGTCGCGCGGCATGGGGTAGGGTGTTAAGCCGTTAGCGTCGTCCTGCGGGATCTTCGACGGCTAGCGTTTTCCCCCATGGTGTAATTGGCAACACTGCGGTTTTTGGTACCGTCATTCTAGGTTCGAGTCCTGGTGGGGGAGCATGACGAGCGAAGACCAACAAGCTCAGGCCCCTACTCACTCCGAGCAGGGGCCTTTTTCGACGCGCCTGTCCCACAAACTGATCGGTAAGCCACCGCAGTCCGATCTGCCGAATGTGGAGCAGAACGGGCTGCGCTTCTCCACGGCCTTTGGTTTTCAAAACATCGGCGACCAGATCATGAGCGCGAAGACGACGCTGCCGTGGCTGCTGCAGATGCTGGCCGCGCCCGCGTGGATCGCGCCACTGTTGGTGCCGATCCGGGAGTCCGGGTCGATGCTGCCGCAGGCGGGGCTCCGCCCGTGGATCCAGGCCCGCTCCCGCCGGCTGCCGATCCTGCTGCTGGGCACGCTGGGCCAGGCGCTGGGCTGCATCATCGCGATGTGCGCTGCCCTGTTCACCTCCGGCACGGCAGCTGGCCTGCTGATCCTCTTCGGCCTCGCGCTGCTCGCCGCCTCCCGTTCGCTGGTGTCGCTGACGAGTAAGGACATCCAGGGCCGCACGATGCCGAAGGGCTACCGCGGCCGGGTCACTGGTTTCGCGACGACGCTCGCGGGTGCGGTGACCATCGTGGTGGGCCTGATCATCGCCGCCCTGCGTGACAGCCTGAGCCCCGGAACCTTCGGCGTGCTTTTTGCGGCCGGTGCCGGTGCCTGGCTGGTGAGTTTCCTGCTCTTCAAGGGGATTCAGGAGCCGCTGGTGGACGAGGAAGATCTCGCTGAGCCGCCCCATTCCTTCGTCGAGATGAATCGCGCCATCTGGGACGACATGTGGGGCCTGGTGCGGGACGACAAGCCCTTCCGCAACTTCGTGCTGGTCCGTTCCCTCATGCTCGCCTCCGCCCTCTCCCCCACCTTCCTGGTCACGCTGCAGGGCCGGGCTGGTTCGAGCGTGACCGGCCTGGGCCTGTTCGTCGTGGCCGCGGGCCTGGCCTCGCTGGCCGCCGGCCGGGTCTCTGGCGCATTGTCGGATAAATCCTCGAAGAACACCCTTTCGGGCGGCGCGCTGTTTGCCGTCGTTCTGCTGCTGATCACCATCGGCCTGGCCCTGGCCTGGGAGGACGCCCTGTACTGGTGGCTACCCGTAGCCTTCTTCGGTATCTCGGTGGCACACGCGGCCATCCGGGTGTCCCGGTCGACCTATGTGGTGGACATGGCTGAGGGCGATCAACGCACCCGCTATGTCTCGGTCTCCAACACGCTCATGGGCATCATCCTGCTGCTCATCGGTGCGCTGACCGCGCTGTTGAGCCTCATGGGGACCCTCTGGGCGCTCGGCGCTCTAGCTGCGTTCGGCGCGCTGGGCTCCCTGCTCGCGGCGAAGCTGCCCGAGGTTTCCGCCCGGCAGAATTAGGCCCCACCTGATCAGGCGCGCGACACAGCCCCGCAGCCCGCGAAGCTTTGTCCGGCGCGGCGGTTATGCTGGTGTACTACCAAGACCGTCCACACCCGATTTTCAAGGAGGGGCTGCCGCCGTGTCGCGCACTCCGAACAGGAACCAAGCCACCGACCAGCCAACGCACACCCAGACCACGGGAGCTGGTGGGACGTCTGCGGGGGTGGACCTGGCCGTCGTCATCCTCGCTGCGGGCGCCGGGACACGCATGAAGTCGGCCACGCCGAAGACCCTGCACGCCATCGGAGGACGCACTCTGCTGGCCCACAGTCTCCACGCCGCGGCGGGCGCGCAGCCAAGCAACATGGTGGCCGTGATCGGGCACGGCCGCGAGCAGGTCGGCCCGGCCTGCGAGCAGGTGGCCCAAGACCTGGGCCGGAAGATCCACCTGGCCGTCCAGGAGGAGCAGAACGGCACCGGGCACGCCGTCCAGTGCGCGATGGAGGAGCTGGCGGACTTCCAGGGCACCGTCATCGTCACCAACGCCGACGTCCCACTGCTGACGGGTGAGACGATCACCGCGCTGTACCGCTCCCACACCGAGGTACCGACCGCGGTGACGGTGCTCTCCGTCGAGCAGGACAACCCGACCGGTTACGGCCGCATCGTACGATCCGAATACGGCGACGTCATGCAGATCGTCGAGGAAAAGGACGCCACCGAGGAACAGCGGGCGATCACCGAGGTCAACTCCGGTGTCTTCGCCTTCGACGCCGAGATCCTGCGGGACGCGCTGAGCCGCCTGAACACGGATAACGCGCAGGGCGAGCTCTACCTCACCGACGTGCTGTCCATCGCCCGGGCCGATGGCCACCCGGTGCGCGCCCACACCGCCAACGATGCCGCGGAACTCGCGGGCGTGAACGACCGAGTTCAGCTGGCCCGCGCCGGTGAGGAGCTCAACCGCCGCGTGCTGGAGCGCACGATGCGCGGCGGGGCGACAATCGTGGACCCGCACAGCACCCGCATCGACGTAGATGTTCAGGTCGGCCAGGACGTCACGATCCTGCCGGGCACCCAGCTGCTGGGCCGCACCCGGATCGCGGATAACGCCACCGTGGGCCCGGATACGACCCTGCAGGACACGACCGTTGGCGAGGGCGCATCCGTGGTGCGCACCCACGCCCTCAGCTCCACCATCGGTGCCCGCGCCACCGTCGGCCCGTTCACCTACCTGCGCCCCGGCACTGAGCTCGGCGAGGAGGGCAAGCTGGGTGGCTTCGTCGAGACGAAGAACGCCACCATCGGGCGTGGTTCGAAGGTGCCGCACCTGACCTACGTGGGTGATGCCACCATCGGCGAGTACAGCAACATCGGGGCCTCCAGCGTCTTCGTCAACTACGACGGGGTGAACAAGCACCACACCACAATCGGCTCGCACGTGCGCACCGGCTCGGACACGATGTTCATCGCGCCGGTCACCGTCGGCGATGGCGCCTATTCCGGGGCTGGCACGGTCATCAAGGAGGACGTCCCCGCCGGCGCTCTGGCCGTCTCCGGTGGTCAGCAGCGAAACATTGAGGGCTGGGTGGTCAAGCGCCGCCCCGGCACCCCGGCGGCGGAGGCCGCGCAACGCGCCGCTAGCGACGCTGCTACCCCGCAGCCCGAAGGTGAGACCCCGGAGCAGGGGCAGTAGACCTAGCCCTCGTTGGTTCTTTAAACCCAGGGCAATTATCATCAGTTCATGTAAAGCTGGTCACTGCGGCGAGCGGGTGGCGTCCTCAAAGATCCTGCGCAAGGGTCGACGGGCGGCAACGTACCAGCGAACACAAGAAAACAAATCCTCGGGAAGGCTGATCTGTGTCCACCACTCACTGGATCGACAACCAAAAGAACCTCATGCTGTTTTCGGGTCGTGCGCACCCGGAGCTGGGTGAGGCAG
This sequence comes from Corynebacterium sp. MSK039, assembly GCF_030232315.1. Taxonomy (NCBI): domain Bacteria; kingdom Bacillati; phylum Actinomycetota; class Actinomycetes; order Mycobacteriales; family Corynebacteriaceae; genus Corynebacterium; species Corynebacterium sp. MSK039. The sequence continues at coordinate 164,349 of NZ_JASPJL010000002.1, read as the reverse complement.
TAGCCCGCGAGCTTGGTGTCGAGCTGACTCCGACCACGGCGCGCAACTTCGCCAACGGCGAGATCTTCGTGCGCTTCGAGGAGTCCGTCCGTGGCTCCGACGCTTTCGTCCTGCAGTCCCACCCGCAGCCGCTGAATGACTGGCTGATGGAGCAGCTGCTGATGATCGACGCCCTGAAGCGTGGCTCGGCGAAGCGGATCACGGCGATCCTCCCGTTCTACCCTTACGCCCGCCAGGACAAGAAGCACCGCGGCCGCGAGCCAATCTCTGCTCGCCTGGTCGCTGACCTGTTCAAGGCCGCTGGCGCGGACCGCCTGGTCTCTGTGGATCTGCACACCGACCAGATCCAGGGCTTCTTCGATGGTCCGGTCGACCACATGCACGCGCTGCCGATCCTGACCAAGCACATCCAGGAGAACTACAACCTGGACAACATCGTGGTCGTCTCCCCGGATGCTGGCCGCGTGAAGGAGTCCGAGAAGTGGGCCAACCAGCTGGGCGGCGCCCCGCTGGCCTTCATCCACAAGACCCGCGACATCGACGTGGCCAATAAGGTCACCTCCAACCGCGTGGTCGGCGACGTCGAGGGCCGCACCTGCGTGCTGCTGGACGACATGATCGACACCGGTGGCACCATCGCAGGTGCTGTGCAGGTGCTGAAGAACGCCGGCGCGGGCGACGTCATCATCGCCACGACCCACGGTGTCTTCTCCGGCCCGGCCCGCGAGCGCCTCAGCGAGTGCGGTGCCCGTGAGATCATCACCACCGACACCCTGCCGCAGAGCACCGAAGGCTGGGATAACCTCACGGTTCTCTCCGTGGCCCCGCTGGTGGCAAAGACGATCCACGAGATCTTCGAGAACGGCTCGGTGACCACTCTCTTCGAGTAGTCCCCTGCGCCTGCCTGCGCGCTCCACCCCCGTTTCCGCCCGCCTGTGGGCGGAACCGGGGGTGTTTTGCTGTTGCAGGGCGGGTTTAGCAGGACCCCGAGCGACCTCTCAGCTAATCTTTAGCTTCGATCACGTTCCTTATGCCGGGCGGCCCCTGCCCCTCCCGGCATGCAGTGGAGGTTTCTATGCGCCGCTCCGCCATCCCCGCCGTCCTGGTCGCCGGTCTGCTCGCCCTGAGCAGTTGCTCCAGCCTCCAGTCCGATGACAACGCCTCCGGCCCGCCGACGGTGACGGTGACCACCACGAAGCCGGGCAAGGCCCCGAAGCCGACGGGAGGCAAGGGCTCAGAGGGAAAGAGCTCGAAAGGCAGCAGCGAAGGCGACGAAGACGGCAACGCGGAGCCGAGCGGACGCGGCGTGACGGACGTTCCGGCCTCCACATTCGACAGCGGGGACATCGGCGCGCGCATGTTCTTAGTCAAGAGCCTGGGCACCGTCTGCGCGGACTACAGCCGCAAGAAGCGCGGCACGGAGGGCTACCAACTGCTGTGTTCGAACATGCAGGAGCGCCTGCCGGGGCTGTACTCGGAACCCGCCAGCGGCTTGGGACCACAACCGCAAAACGAGTTTGGGCTCGCCACTGGCCCCACGGGTCCCGCGTGGACGTCTCGTACTTCGCTCACCAGCCCGGGCGGTGGAAGCATGCAGCCTCCGAAGGAGTTGAAGCCCGGACAGCGGGTTACCCTTGGCGAGGTCACCTGCACGGCAGGCCGAAAGGACCTGGAGTGCGAGTCCAAAACTGGTCCGGATTTCAGGAGCACCAAACCCCACCGCATACGTGTGACGGATAAAGAGATCTACGTCGATGACAGCGAGGTACCACTCGGCGGGACGTGCGCACCGGTGAAGGCCAAGGATGGCAAGAAGCTGGTTGCTCGGTTGACCCGTGGCGACAACGACTGCAAGACGATGCGCGCCACCCTGCAGGAATATGCGGATGGCGGGTATAGCAACCACGGCCCCGGCGAGGTGAGCACCGGTTATCGCTGCATGCTCGGAGCCACCGCGGAAGGCCAGAAGGGAGACGGCTCCTGCACTGAGAAGAACCGCGGGCAGTACTCGTCCTTCACCATCGAGTTCGTTTAATTTGCGTCTGCGACGTCCGCGTTGCCAATCTTCCCGCCCTGCCCGTCCCCACGTCGCGCCACCGCCCCACCCGCATCAGGCGCCACACTGCAGCGCTGCGCCCCAAACAGGGGTTTGCCCACGTGGGCTGCCACCTTGTAAGATGTCGGTTGATCTCGGCGAGGGCTGGCTCTTAAACAAGCTGGCCGTTATCGGCGCGATGAACTACCCGGCCATGCGGCTTCCTTGTATTCGAGGGGCTTCACGTGGGCGGGGTGGACACCCGCCGCGAGAAACCGCGGCTTTTTTCTTTTCCGGTTAACGATCCCGGGCGAAGAGAAAAGCAGTGGCAACCGCAATATTTACACTTCAACTTCTTAACTCTAAGGAGCACTCATGGCTGAATTGACTCGTATCGAAGGCGTTCTGCGCACCGAGTTCGGTAAGGGCGCATCCCGTCGCCTGCGTCGCGACGGCCGGATCCCACTGGTTGTCTACGGCAACGAGCTGGACCCGGTCCACGTCCACGTCGACACCCTGGACCTGCACGCACTGGTCCGTAACGAGGGCGTCAACGCCGTGTTTGAGCTGAACATCGACGGCGAGGACAACCTGGTGATGGTCAAGGCCATCGACCAGAACGTCCTGACCCTGGACATCGACCACGCTGACCTGCTGAACGTCAAGCGCGGCGAGCGCGTCGAGGTCGAGGTTCCGGTCATCCACGAGGGCCTCCCGGCACCGGGCGCAATGGTTGTTCAGGACGTCGACGTCCTGCTGCTCGAGGTCGACGTCCTCGACATTCCGGAAGAGATCGTCCTGGACATCAACGGCCTGGAGATCGGCGAGCAGATCCTGGCGAAGGACGTCAAGATGCCGTCCAACGCTGTCCTGGTTTCCGACGCCGAGGAGCTCGTCATCAACATCGTCGAGCCGGAGGAGGAAGAGCTGCCTGAGGACGACGAGGCTGCTGCCGAGGGCGAGGACGCTGCTGCCGGCGAAGAGGCCGAGGCACCGGCAGAGTCCGAGGACTAATCCCCTCCCCTGCACGCCGGCCGCTGAACGCAAGTTCATGGCCGGGGTCGCAACTTTCACCCGCTGCGCCGGGCACGAGGTATGAACCATACCTTGCTCCCCAGCGCGGCGGGTCTTTCTATGGAAGGATTCCAACTGTGTGTGGAAAGCTGAAGAACTCCTCCCCCAAGAAGTCCCCGAAGGCTGCTGGCAGCGCGGATGCCCCGTGGCTCGTCGTTGGGCTCGGTAACCCGGGCGCCCAGTACGAGACCACGCGCCACAACATCGGCTACCTGGCGGTCGACGAGCTGCTGGACGACCTCACTCCCATGCCAGGCACGTTGAGTGCCCACAAGCGCACCAACTCGCTGATCTGCCAGACGAAGATTGACGGGCAGTCGGTGATCATCGCCCGGGCCCGCAGTTACATGAACCTCTCGGGCGGGGCGATCGGGGCTTTGGCGAAGTTCTTCAAGGTCCCGGCCGATCACGTGATCGTGATCCACGACGAGTTGGACCTCGACCCGGCAGCGGTGCGCATCAAGGTCGGTGGCGGCGAGAACGGCCACAACGGCCTGAAGTCCACCACCCAGGCGCTGGGCACCCGGGACTACGTACGCATCCGGATGGGCATCGGCCGGCCCCCGGGGCGCATGGACCCGGCGAGCTTCGTTCTCAAGCCCTTCAGCAAGCAGGAGCTCGAATGGCTGCCGCTATCCCTGGGGGATGCGGCAGACGCGGTGCGTCTCATCGTGAGCCGCGGGGTGGCCATCGCCCAGAATGAGATTCACGGGCGCAGCCGCTAACAGGCAACGTGAAAGGGCCCGCGACCAGTATCGGTCGCGGGCCCTTTAGCTCGCTTGTGGGGCCGCGCTGCCCGGCCCCGGGAACTCCCTTAGTTCAGGGTATCCAGTGCGGCGCGGGTGGGCACCACGGCGTGCTGGGCGCTGGCCAGCTGCTCGATAATGCGGACCACCTGGCAGGAGTAACCGAACTCGTTGTCGTACCAGACATAGAGCACGAGGTTCTTGCCGGCAGCGATCGTCGCACGGCCGTCGACGACACCAGCGTGGGTGGAGCCGACGAAGTCGGTGGAGACGACCTCCGGGGAGTCGATGTAGTCCACCTGCTGACGCAGCTCGGAGACGAGCGAGACATCGCGCAGGTAGTTGTTGACCTCGTCCTTGGTGACCTCGCGGGACATGCTGAGGTTCAGCACGGCCATGGAGACGTCCGGGGTCGGGACGCGGATGGCGTTACCGGTCAGCTTGCCCTCGAACTCCGGCAGGGCCTTGGAGACGGCCTTAGCGGCGCCGGTTTCGGTGAGCACCATGTTCAGGGTGGCGGCACGGCCGCGGCGCTCGCCCTTGTGGAAGTTGTCGATGAGGTTCTGGTCGTTGGTGAAGGCGTGGACGGTCTCGACGTGGCCGTGGTCCACACCCCACTTGTCGTTGACGACCTTCAGCACCGGGGTGATGCCGTTGGTGGTGCAGGACGCGGCGGAGAGGATGCGGTCGTCCTCGGAGTTCAAGTCGACGTCGTTGTGGTTGATGCCGAAGACGAGGTTCTTGATGTCCCCCTTGCCCGGCGCGGTGAGCAGCGCGCGTGCAACGCCCTTGGCCTGCAGGTGCTGGCCCAGACCCTCGCGGTCGCGCCACACGCCAGTGTTGTCGACGACGATGGCGTTATCGATACCGTACTGGGTGTAGTCGATCTCGGACGGCTTGTTGGCGTAGATGACCTGGATCGGGGTGCCGTTGGCCCAGATGACGTTGTTCTCCTCGTCGACCCAGATGGTGCCGTCGAAGCTGCCGTGGACGGAGTCGCGGCGCAGCAGGGAGGCACGCTTCTGCAGGTCGTCCTCGGAGTTCTTGCGGACGACGATGGCGCGCAGGCGCGGGCCGGCCTTCTCGGAGCCCTGGGCGAGCAGGATGCGGGCCAGGAGGCGGCCGATGCGGCCGAAGCCGTAGAGGACGACGTCGGTGGTCGGGGTGTCGCCGCGGATGCCGATGACGTCAGCGAACTGCTCCTTGAGGAACTCGTCGATGGCGGCGGCGTCCCCGAAGTCGCCCCCCTTGTCCTCAAAAGCGGTGGCCAGGGCGCCGAGGTCTGCGGCGACGGTGTTCAGGTCGAGCTCTGCGATGCGCTCGAGGATCGGCATGGTGTGCGCGATCGGCAGGTCGTTGTTGGTGATGCGACGTGCGAAGCGGTGCTGCTTCAGAATGTCGGTCTCCGCAACGTTGATGAGCTGGCGACCGAAGATGGACGTCACGACGTTCTTTTCGCGGCGGAGCTGCCCGAGCAGCGGGATCATCTTTTCCGCCAGGGCGACGCGCTCGTTCCAATCAGCTTGCTGCTTGTCGATGGACGCAGAAGCGGACATGAGACCTCCAAAAATTAAAGGGGTAAAGATTAACCACCCTAAACCCTAATTGTCTTGGGGTTGAAAGTGGGATTCCACCCCTAGTGTTGCCCCTTTTTTCTCCCACTACCGCCCTCAGTCCGGACTGGGCAGCCCCGCCCTTCGGCGCGTTAGGAGCGTGGCTTTTCCGCCGCCTTCTGGCGCAGCTTCAGCAGCGTTAGCGCAGGCCAGAGGATATCTACGGCGAAAACAATGGCGGCGCACACCCAGCCCGCGGCCCGCAGGGAGCCCAGCTTTCCCGCGTAGTCCGCGAGCCCAGGGACCGCCGGTGTGATCACGCCCACGTTCACCACGATGAGGGCGATGAGCATCAGCAGTGCGATCCCCCGCTGCAGCCTCGCCATGCGCACAATGAGCTCCGGGCCACGTCGCTGACCTGGTGCCGAGGGGTTGTAGAAGCTCAGCCAGTAGGAGGCAACGAAGGCCACCAGCGCCAGCAGCGCCGCGCAGAACGGGGTGCGGTAGACCTGCCAGAGTTCCCGCCCACTGTGCACGTCGGTGTTCCACCAGAGCACCACTCCGGTGGCGACGACCACGCCGTAAGCGAGGATAAACAACCAGCCCGCGGACTTCGGGTACACCAGCTGGTCGAAGGAGCGGGGCACGGTGCCGGGTTGCTGCTGATAGTGGGCGTATTGCTTGCGGGCGGATTCGGAGGCCGACGCCGTGTCCGTGAAGTCCGCGTTCTCGTCGCCGATCTCCCACCACCGAGACAGCCGGCGCTCCTGCCGGATAGCGCGGCGGCCCTTGGCCCAGAACCACAATCCTGCGCAGATCTGAACCACGGGCAGCACCGCGCAGCCCCACAGCACCAGGCGGTGGGTCTCCTGCCCCAGCGCCACCAGCACCGCGATGGTAAACAGCAGCAGCACTCGCGTGTTGGCCTTCTTGAAGTCAGACTTCGCGGCCAAGACAACGGGATTGAGGCGCTTGATTCGGGGGATGCGCACCCCCAGCATCCTGTCCTCCGAGGAAAGCACCAGCATGGAGCGCAGGGTCGCCCAGATCAGGATCATCAGCACGATTCCAAGCACAGCGGGCACGACCGTATCGATCGTGACGTACTGGGGGTCAGTGCTGGACATGGTGTGAAAGTTTAGCCGACCGGCCCCGCCCCCTGCCCAGCGGCTGGAGGGATTCGGGCTGGGGCTTGTGGGGCGCTACCCTGGGTACTCATGAACGCCCACGCTGCTGCTGAAGCCACCCGACGCCGTACCTTCGCCGTCATCGCCCACCCGGACGCCGGTAAGTCCACCCTCACCGAGGCGCTGGCGCTGCACGCCCACGTCATTCAGGAGGCCGGCGCGGTGCACGGCAAGGCTGGACGCAAGTCCACCGTCTCCGACTGGATGGAGATGGAGAAGGACCGCGGCATCTCGATCGGTTCCTCGGCACTGCAGTTCGACTACGCACCGGAGGGGCACGAGGGCGAGCCCTACGTCATCAACCTGGTGGATACTCCGGGCCACGCGGACTTCTCGGAGGACACCTACCGCGTGCTCTCCGCCGTGGATGCCGCGGTGATGCTCGTCGACGGCGGTAAGGGCCTGGAGCCGCAGACCCTGAAGCTGTTCCGGGTGTGTAAGGCCCGTGGGCTGCCCATCGTCACGGTGATTAACAAGTGGGACCGGGTAGGCCGGGACGCCTTGGACCTGGTGGAGGAGATCGTCAGCGAGATCGATCTGCAGCCCACTCCACTGTTCTGGCCTGTCGGTGAGGCCGGGGACTTCCGGGGACTCGCCCGCATCGACGAAGACGGCAACGCGGAGGAGTACATCCACTTCACCCGCACCGCCGGTGGTTCCACGATCGCCCCGGAGGAGCACTACACCCCGGATGAAGCCGCCGACCGCGAGGGGGATGTGTGGGAGACGGCCGTCGAGGAGGCCGAGCTGCTGGCCGCCGACGGAGCGCTGCACGATCAGGAGCTCTTCCTGCAGTGCATGACCTCGCCGGTGATCTTCGCCTCCGCGATGCTGAACTTCGGCGTGCACCAGATCCTGGACACCCTGTGCGCGCTCGCCCCATCCCCCGCCGGCCGGGCATCCGACGAGAAGGCGCTGGCCGCTCAGTCCGGCGCCTCCGCCGCGGTACAGGAGTTCCGCGATACCGGAGATGACTTCTCCGGCGTGGTGTTCAAGGTGCAGGCCGGCATGGACGCCCACCACCGCGACCGCCTGGCGTTCATGCGGATCATTTCCGGCGAGTTTGAGCGCGGCATGCAGGTCACCCACGCCCAGTCGGGCCGCAGCTTCTCCTCCAAGCACGCGCTGACGATGTTTGGCCGGACCCGCGAGACGGTGGAGACCGCCTATCCGGGCGACATCATCGGCCTGGTCAACGCGGGCGCGCTGGCGCCGGGCGACACGATCTACACCGGCAAGAAGGTGCAGTTCCCACCGATGCCGCAGTTCGCCCCGGAGCACTTCCAGACGCTGCGCGCGAAGTCCCTGGGCAAGTACAAGCAGTTCCGCAAGGCGCTGGAGCAGCTGGAGTCCGAGGGCGTTGTTCAGATTTTGCGCAACGACCTGCGCGGCGACGCCGCCCCGGTGATGGCCGCGGTGGGCCCGATGCAATTCGAGGTGATGCAGGGGCGCATGGCCGCGGAGTACAACGTGGAGACCGTCACCGAACCGGTGCCGTATTCGGTGGCCCGCCGCACCGACGAGGCCTCCGCCCCGCAGCTGGGGCGCCAGCGTGGCGTGGAGATCTTCACCCGCGGCGACGGCGAACTGATCGCCCTGTTCGGCGATAAGTGGAAGCTGGCCTTCATCGAGAAGGAGTTCCCGGATCTGACGCTGGAGACGCTGGTCGCCGACTAGCCCCGCCCTGGTGGGCGTGGGCGCGACAGCAATCCCGCCGCCCAGCCGGAACCACCAACGGCCCCGCTGCTTTTTGCAGCGGGGCCGTTGACGTCCTCAAAGAAAAAATCTAGAGCAGCAGCGAGGCGCCGAAGAGGATGAGAACCGCCGCGACCAGGTAGCCGGCGGCCTTGGCCATCGCGGCTTTGCGCTCCCGCATGGCTGCCATCGCCGAGCCGAAGACACCGTTCGGATAAGCACGCACGAGGCCCACAAACACGGCGCTCGCAGCGGGCAGACTGAGCGCCAGGCTGGCGTAGAAAAACAGCCCAACGTAGCGCAAGATCGCGGAATAGTCCCCGGCCGAAAGGTAGGCCAGGCCGGTGAAGAAAGGCGCCGAGGTCGCGGATTGGATCACGCCGAGCAGGAAGCCCAGGCCGAAAGTCGCGGCGGATGGGGTGGTCAACGGCCCCACCATCCGGTTGAGCAGCTGGGACTGCTCAGCACCCGGCTTGCTGCGCAGCGTGAGCACGAGGGTGAGCACACCGATAGCGATGAGGACGATCGCGAAGACCGGGGAGTCAAGCGCACGGGTCACCGCGTCGCCGAGCCCGTCGAAGGCCAGCATGGTCACCACGGAGAGAACAAGCACGCCGAGCCAGTCTCCGCCCACCACGAGCGTGGCGATACGCCGATAGGGCGCGGCGGGTGGCAGCATCACGCCGAGGGCAACGATGACTCCGATGAGCAGCGCGTTGAGCGAATCAACCAGCGCGAAGGAAACGGCATGCAGCATGACGCCCTAGGCTACTCGCACTTCGCCCCCACTACCCCATCGGCGGGTTTTAGGACTTCTTGGAGTCCTTGCCCTTGGGCTCCTCATCGACCTCGAGCTTGGCGGCGTAATCCGGCACGTAGCGGAACTCTTCGCGCGGCGGGCGCTGGTAGTTGGATTCGGAGACCGGACGCTCCGGGATCTCCGGCAGCTCGCGCTCAATGTGGTGGTAAGGGATGGAATCCAGCAGGTGAGCAATGACGTTCACGCGGGAGCGCTTCTTGTCCTCGCTCTCCACCGTGTACCACGGGGCCGATGGGATGTCCGTGTGGACGAACATGGCGTCCTTGGCGCGGGAGTAGTCCTCCCAGCGGGTGATCGACTGCAGGTCCATCGGGGAGAGCTTCCAGCGGCGCAGCGGATCCTCGAGGCGGGAGGTGAAGCGTGCGTACTGCTCCTCATCGGAGACGGAGAACCAGTACTTGCGCAGGATGATGCCGTCCTCCACGAGCAGGCGCTCGAAGATCGGGGCCTGGTGCAGGAAACGGCGGTACTCATCGGTGGTGCAGAAGCCCATGACGCGCTCCACACCGGCGCGGTTGTACCAGGAACGGTCGAAGATCACGATCTCGCCAGCGGTGGGCAGCTTTTCGACGTAGCGCTGGAAGTACCACTGGCCCTTCTCGCGTTCAGTCGGCGCTGGCAACGCCTCGACGCGGCAGGAGCGCGGGTTGAGGTACTGGGTAATGCGCTTGATAGCCGAGCCCTTACCGGCGGCGTCACGGCCTTCCATGACGATGACGACGCGGGCGCCGGTCTCGACGACCCACTGCTGCATCTCGACGAGCTCAGCCTGCAGGCGCTTGAGCTCCTTTTCATAAGCCTTCTTCTTCAGCTTCTTCGGGTGAGGATTGTGCGGGCCCTGAAAGGCGATGGCGTTATTCATAGTTAATAGAATACTGGGAACACGCTGACAACGCGCATCCGCAGGAGCCTGCGGGCCGTGATTTTGAACACCCTTTTTTGCGACGCCTGCCGACCGGATAGCCGACCGTCGCACTCACCGCCCCGCCACCCCTCGACCCCCCCATCACAGAGGGGCAGCCGATGAATATTTGCCTATTCCATAGCACAGCTACATATTCAGCTATAATTGATGAACAGAATTTCACGTAGTTTTGTGCCAAATTGGGAATAATCCCCATTAAGTTTGCCCCGCACGTGAGGGCAAAAAGATAGTCATTTAGGTGGTTCGAGTTGAGCAAAACCCAGAACAACTCACGCACTCCCCTCGGCGGAGGCTCGGAGGACCAGCACCCGTTGGTCATCGAGGGAGCTGCGAAGAAGCTACGTACCCTGCGGGACCGGAAGAAGGCCGATACCCGTGATGCGCTCGCCCGCGCGGCGGCCGAGCTCATGCTCGAGGAGGGGTCCGACGGCGCCAGCATCCGGGCGATCACCCGGCGCGCCCGGGTCTCCTCCCGCACCTTCCATAACTACTTCCCCAACCGCGACGCGGCGTTCCTGTACTTCATCGAGACCTACGTCCGCCAGATCGCTGAGTGGATCGACCGGACCCAACCGGGGCTGACCCCGGTGCAGCTGCTGCGCCAGATCACCCACGAGATCATGACCTCGGGCGAGAACCCGCTGCCCGCGATCAACCTCGCGTCCTCCCTCGGTGAGCACATGACGGTGCAGATGGACCGCGAGGGCACGGGCGTGCTGCTCGAGATCTTCGGCAGCCTCACCCACGCGGTACACCGCTACTGCGATGGCGCGCTCAGCCTCGTGGAGATCCACCTGCTGATCAACTCGGTGACGGCGATGGTCAACGCGGCCACCGAGATCGCCAATAACCCTGGCTACGCCGGTGAAGAGGTGCTCGAGGACATCCTCGACACCGGCTTCGACCGCCTGGAGCGTGGTTTCGGCGCCAACTAAGCCGGGTTAAGACTCCAGCATCTCCCGCCACACGGCTGGGTCCACGTCGGCGGCAGCCGCGGGCTCGAAGTGGGGAGACTGATCCTTATCCACCAGCACTGCCCGGATACCCTCCGGGAAATTGGGCTCGCGCCGCAGGGCAGCTCCCACCGCAAACTCGTTGCGCAGCGCGGTGGCCAGATCCGTGTGGCGAGCGTGCCGCATGATCTCGGTGATCGCCACCAGGCTGGTCGGGTTGGCGTTCTTCACCGCCGCGCGAACATCTGCGAGGAACTTCTCCCCCGCCTCGTCCGGGGCGCTGGCTGCAGCGAGCGCCTGTTCGATCTCCAGCCAGGACTCCCCACCGAAGATTTCGCTGATCAGCTGCGCATTCGCGATGAGCGTAGATGGCTCACCCGCCACGCTGTCGGCGAGCGCCGTGGCCGGTTCCTGAGCATCCTCCCGCAGCGCGCGGGCCAGCCCCTTCGCCCCCACCGCATCGCCAAAGGCCTGCGGATCGGGCGCGAAGTGCGTTGCCAGCCCAGTGGCCAGCAGGTCGGCGCTATTCATCCGCCACCCGGTGGTTCCGAGGAACACGACCAGCGCCCCGGCCTCCGGGAGCTGCTCCGCGTACCCCTCCGGGGGCGTGAGGTTGTTCAGGCGGTGGGTCATGCCGACGTCCGGAACGAAAGCGATGGCCGCCTCCGGCATCGCAGCCAGCACCTTGGGCCCGGCGACGCGGTGGGAGCCGTGAGCAGAGATCCCGAAGCCACCGCCCATCACCACGCCCTGCCAGACAGCGACGATAGGCTTCGGGTAAGTGGCCAGGCGACGATTCAGCCCGTACTCCTCCTCGAAGAACTCGTCACCGGACTGGTGGAAACCGGCGGCGTCGTCTTCAGCCACGGACCGGACGTCGCCCCCGGCACAGAACGCCCGCTCGCTGCTGGAACGGATGAGGATCTGCTCGACGGCGGCGTCGTCCAACCAACCGTCCACCGCCTCGCGGATCCCCGTGATCATCTCCTGATTGAGGGAGTTCAGCGCCTTCGGACGGTCGAGTTCGATGATTCCCGTCCGGCCTTCAACCACTGTGGAAATAAACTGCGTCACGATACCCACCCTTTATTGATCGTTTCTTCGCTAGATATACCTGTGGCGACGGGCCGGGGTGCCCGGCGCGCCGCCACAGAAATTGTTAGTCGACCTGGAACTCCGCCATGCGGTCCCACTCGGTCTTCCCCGGGATCAGCGTGTTGATGATCTGCGGGGTCTCCTTGAGGATCGTCGGGAAGAGCTCCGTGGCCTTCTTAAAGTGCTCGGAGTTCACGTGTGCCTCCGCAGCGTCGTCCTCGAAGGCCTCGATGAGGATGTACTCGCTCGGGTCGTCCGTGTTGCGGAACCAGTCGAACCACAGGCAACCCGGCTCCTTGCGGGTGGCCTCGGTGAACTCCGCGACGTGCTCGCGGAAGTTCTCGACGTGCTCGTCCAGGGGCTTGAATCGAACGTTAATGAGAATCATGCTCCCATGCTAGCCATGCAGCCGCGACCCTCGCCAGGTTTTTATTTTCCGCACCCGGCTAGGCGTTTTCGCGGCGCTCCGCGGCCTCCAGCCACTCCATCTCGAGCTCCTCGTGCTCATCCTTGGCCGCTTGCAGCGTCTCGTTGAGCTCGGCGAGTTTCTCGTGGTCCATGGCCTCGGCGGCCGCGGCCATCTCCTCCTCGAGCCCCGCGATCTTCTCGGCCAGCTTCGCCATCTTCCGCTCCGCGGCGTTCATCTGCTTGCGCAGCTCGCGGTCCTCCTGCGCGCTCAGGCCGCTGGTTTCCTTCTTTTCTGTCTTCTCGACGTCGCCGCCCTGGACTCCCAGGTTCATGGAGTTTTCATCCGTGCCTAAAGCCTTGGCCTGCTCGGCGCGCAGCGTGAGGTACTGCTCGATCCCGCCGGGGAGGTTTGTCAGCTCCCCGTCGCCGAAGAGCGCCCAGGTGGAGTCGCAGAGCCTTTCGATGAGGTAGCGGTCGTGGGAGATGACCACGAGGGTGCCGGCCCAGTTGTCCAGCAGCGTCTCCAGTTCCTGGAGGGTGTCGATGTCCAGGTCGTTGGTGGGCTCGTCGAGCAGCAGCACGTTGGGTTCGCTCATGAGCACGCGGGTCAGCTGCAGGCGGCGGCGCTCGCCACCCGAGAGGTCCTTGACCGGGGTGCGCTGCCGCTTCGGGCTGAAGCCCAGCCGCTCGGCCAGCTGGGAGGCGGAGATCTCCTTGTCCCCGATCGTCACGTAGCTGGCCACGTCCGTGACGGTGTCCAGCAGTCGGCGCTCCGGGTCCAGGTCGTCGAGCTCCTGGCGGAGCCAACCGATGCGCACGGTCTTGCCCTCGATGCGCTTGCCTGAGTCCAGCGGGTAGTCGCCTGCCAGGGTGCGCAGCAGGGTGGTCTTGCCGGAGCCGTTGACGCCCACCAGACCGATGCGCTCGCCGGGTCCCAGACGCCAGGTGAGGTGTTCGATGAGGCGCCGGCCGTCCGGCGTGCTGATGCTGGCGTCCTCCAGGTCGATGACCTTTTTGCCCTGGCGGCGGACGGCGAAGCTCATCAGCTCCACGCTGTCGCGCAGCGGCGGGACGTCCGCGATGATGGCCTCGGCGGCCTCGATGCGGTAGCGCGGCTTGGAGGTGCGGGCGGGTGCCCCGCGGCGCAGCCAGGCGAGCTCACGGCGGGCGAGGTTCTGGCGGCGCTGCTCGGCGGCGTTGGCCTGGCGGGTGCGCTCGGCGCGGGCGAATGTCCAGTCGTTGTAGCCGCCCTCGTAGACGTCCACCTTCCCGTCGTGGACCTCCCAGGTGTAGGTGGCAACGGTGTCGAGGAACCAACGGTCGTGGGTAACGACGAGCAGCGCGGTGTTGCGGGACAGAATATGCTCGGCCAGCCACTGCACGCCCTCGACGTCGAGGTGGTTAGTAGGCTCGTCGAGGATGAGCAGGTCGAGGTCCTGGACGAGTGCGGCGGCCAAGCCGGTGCGGCGGCGCTCGCCACCGGAGAGCTGGGAAACCGGGGTGTCGAGCCCGAGCTCCACGATGCCCAGGCCATGCAGCACGCGGCGTACCTTCGGCTGGGAGGCCCACTCGTAGGTCTCCATTCCCAGCGGGTCGAGGACGGCCTGCCCCACCGTCAGGCCCTTCTTCTCCGGGTCGGTGAGGCACTCCCGGAGGACGTCCTGGGTGACCATCGCCAGGCGCAGGTCGTTGTTGTGGGATACCCGCCCCGCGTCGGCGGGGACCTGCTTGGAAATCACCTTCAGGAGGGTGGACTTGCCGCCACCGTTGAGGCCCACGACGCCGATGCGGTCGCCCTCGTTAACTCCGAGGCTGACCTTGTCCAGCAGGGTTTTCAGGCCATAGGACTTCTCGACGTTTTCCAGGTTGATGAGGTTCACCACGGTGGGTTTTCGCTCTCCTTTAATTTCTTCGGTGCTGTTTTTCTTGTGTTTTCCAGGCTAGCTGCGGACCACGCGCGCCCCCGGCGCGGGCGAACTAGTCACGACGGTGGCGCTGGCCTTGCCCGCCACGGACACGGCGGTGGCGACCTCCACGGCGCTGGCCTCGTCCTCGCACAGCATGGCGATGGATGGTCCGGAGCCGGAAACGATGGCAGCGAGCGCGCCCGCCTCCTTGGCCACCGCCAGCGTTTGCCGCAGGCTGGGCAGCAGGCTAATCGCGGGCGCCTGCAGGTCGTTGACCAGCAGCGGGGCGAGCTGATGGGGGTCGCCGGTGACCAGCGCGCGCATCAGCTCCTCGGTCCCCTGGGCGCGGACGTCCGGCCGGTTGCCGGTGCGCGCGACCTCCCGCTGGCGGTCCAGCTGCGCGAAGACCTCCGGGGTGGACAGCCCGCGCTTATCGGTGGCGATCGCCCAGTGATACGGCCCCTGGGACATAATGCTGATCAGCTCGTCCCCGCGAGCCGTGCCGAGAGCGGTGCCGCCGAGCACGCAGAAGGGCACGTCGGCGCCCAAGGTCGCGGCGAGTGCCAACAGCTCCGATTGGCTGGGCGGCACGGCCTTGCGCGGGGTGGGATGTGGCAGGGGCTGGCGGCCGAAATAGAACTCCACGGCGGCGACGAGGGCGGCTGCGGCGTCCGCGGAGCCACCGGCCATCCCGCCAGCCACGGGCACGTTCTTATCGATGTGGATGCTCACCGACGGCGCGCGGGTCGCCGGGTCCGCAGCTGGGTCCTCCAGCAGGCCGGCGCGCTCGCACCACAGGTCGCGGACGAGCTCGACGGCCCGCCAGGCGAGGTTGCTGGGGTCGCACGGCACGAGGTGGGCATCCGGTCCCGCGACCGTGAGCTCGGGTTCCTCTCCTCGCGGAACCGCGGTGAGGGTCACGGTCTCTGTGAGGCTCACGGACTGGAAGATGGTTTCCAGCTCGTGGTAGCCATCCGGCCGGACGTCGCCGACCCCCAGGTGGAGGTTGATCTTGCCGTGCGCGGTGGCGGCCACGCTGATGCGCGGGGTGTCCCCGCGCTCGTCACCGGTTCGCTGAGTGCTCACTGCCCCTCCTTGCTCACGAGGCTGGCCAGGGCAAGCGCCACGAATTCCTCGGCGCCAAGCTTCTCCCCGCGCTGCTTCGGGTCGATGCCCGCTGCACGCAGGACCTCCTCGGCCTGCTGGCCGCCGCCGAAGTGTCCGGAGAGGGCGGCGCGAAGGGTCTTGCGCCGCTGTAGGAAGGCCGCGTCGGCCAGGGCGAAGGTCTCCCGGCGCACGGCTTCCTCTGCGAATCCGGAGGCGGCGACCGCCTCGGCCCATGGGGCGGCCGACTTGTCCCCCACACCCCAGCGGTCGATTCGCACCAACCCGGAGTCCACCTTTGGGGCGGGCCAAAAGACGTTCTTGCCGATCGTCGCGGCGCGGAAGGTGTCGCCGTAGTAGCGGGCCTTCACGCTGGGCACTCCGTAAATCTTGCTGCCCGGCTTGGCGGCCAGCCGGTCCGCGACCTCCAGCTGAACCATCACGAGCACCCTACTGATCGTGGGGAACTGCTCCAGCAGGTGCAGCAGTACCGGGACGGAGACGTTATAGGGCAGGTTCGCCACCAGCGCGGTGGGCTCCGCCAGCCCCTGCTCCGCCCAGTCCGCGGCGGTCACCTGGAGGGCGTCGCGGAGGATGAGGTGGAGCTTATCGGCGACCGGAGCGGCCTGCTCGGCGACGGTGCGCGGCAGACGTCCTGCCAGCAGCGGGTCGATCTCGACGGCGGTGACCTCCCCCACCGCGCCCAGCAGCGCCAACGTCAGGGAGCCCAACCCAGGGCCAACCTCGATCACGTGGTCCTGCGGGCCGACATCCGCGGCGTGCAGGATCTTGCGGACCGTGTTGGGGTCGTGGACGAAGTTCTGGCCGAGCTTCTTGGTGGGGTTGACCCCCAGCTCCTCGGCGAGCTGGCGGATCTCCACCGGCCCGAGCAGCGATACTCCCCCGTCTAGCGCCGGGGCGTCCTGGGCACGCACGTCATCATTCACGCCTTCGAATATAAACGACCGGCAGCGTAGCGGGCGAAAATGCTTCCCCGCTACGGCTGCCGGTGAGTGCTTGTGTTCTGCGAACGCTGGGCTTTAGCGCAGGCCCATCTTCGCGGTGCAGGCAGGCCATGCGCCCCAGCCCTGCGCGGCCTGGACGCGCTCGGCCACGGCGATCTGCTGTTCGCGGGTGGCCATGTGTGCTGCCGGAGCGTACTCGGTGCCACCGAAGCCAGCCCAGGTGGATGGGGTGAACTGCAGGCCACCGGAGAAGCCGTTGCCGGTGTTAATGGACCAGTTACCGGTGGACTCGCACTGCGCGAGCTCGTCCCAGACGGAGCCGTTCGCGACAGCCGGGGCATCCGGACCAGCTGGCTTCTTCGGCTTGGTGCCGACCTTGACCACGGCCTCCACCGGGGCCTCGAGCTCCTCGCGCTCCAGAACCTTGCGGTCGGTGACCTTGCCGTTGTGGCGGGTGACCAGCAGCTTGACGCGCTCCTTGCCGTCCTTGCCCTCCTTGACGACCTTGCGCTCACCCTCTGGCAGGTTGGCATCCTCGATCTCGCGCTCCGGAGCGCTCACGGCGCGCTCAAAGGTGTGGTCCTTCTTGGAGACGCGGACGACGTCGATGTGCATGCCCTCGCGCAGCGGGGTGTCTGCGGACGGGGTGACGATGTCGTCCTTGCCCAGCGGGGTGCCGCGCAGCTCGAAGATGTCGCCGACGGTGCGGGCCGGCAGCTTCATGCGGCCCTGCTTGCCGCCGTCGTTGAGGGTGAAGTACTTGGACGTGGTGACGTCCAGATCCATGCCCTCAGCCGGGATCTTGGTGCTCATACCGGCCGAGAGGGAGCCGGTGGCGATCTCGTCATACTTGCCGACCTGGCGAAGCATCTCCTCGACGGTGACGGAGGTGGTGTCGACGTTCTCGCGCTTGCCGTCGATGATCAGGGCGACCTGCTTGGCGGAGCGCACCTTGATGGTGTCGTTGTTGGAGACAGACTCGGACGGTGCCGGGCTGACGAGGTCCTTGGGGTTGACCTCGACGCCGTTCTTCTCCAGAATGTCGCCGACGTTGCCGGTGACGGAGCTGGCCTCGATGATTTCGCCGTTGACGTCCAGCGTGATGTTCTTGTGCGCCGCCGCGGCGACGCCACCGCCAACAACCAGGGTCGCCAGCATGCCGCCGGTGGCCAGGCGCAGTGGCGTGGAGTTGGTGTTGTTGATGCGGTGCAGGCTGGACTTCTTCTTAGGAGACACTCGAAACCTCTCGATTTTCTTGTGATCGCTTCGCCCCCAGCGGGGCTGAACCTTTATCACAATACGATAACAATGAAGTTAAAGCCAGAAGAACCCACAGACGTGGGCAAAATCACCCCAGGTCGGGGAATACGCGCTGTAACAGCAATAACAGGCCGTCACATGCGCAACGGCAGACCGCTTGCGCACCAGGGCCGGAAGGCGCCGGACGCGCCTGCGGCTTCCCGGGTCGCCTAGGAAGATAACGGGGTTTGGCTCGCCCTTAGCCAGGGAGACCGAAGACGCGGTTGGCATTCGCCCACGCCAGTTCCGCGAACTCGGCCGGCGACTGGCCACGCACCTCCGCGAGCACCCGGGCCGTATATCCCACAAACCCAGGCTCGTTGCGCGCACCACGGAAGGGCTCGGGCGTCATATATGGAGCATCCGTCTCCACGAGGATCTGCTCGGCGGGGGCAAGACGCGCAGCCTCCCGGAGCTCCTCGTTGCGCTTGAAGGTCGCGTTGCCCGCGAAGGAGAGCACGTAGCCGCGGTCGATAGCCTCGCGGGCCACGTCCAGCGGGGAGGAGAAGCAGTGCAGGATCACGTCGGTGGGCTGCGGGGCATCCGCGAGGATGCGCATCAGATCCTCGTCCGCCTCGCGGTTGTGGATCATCAGCGGCTTGCGCGCGCTGACCGCGAGGTCGATGTGCCAGCGCAGCGCGACTTCCTGCACCTCGAGGGAGGGCGTGGTGTCGTCGTGCTTGATCCAATACGCGTCCAGGCCGGTCTCCCCGATCGCCACACACCGCTCGTTGGCAGCCATCTCGGTGAGCCGGGTCTTGGCCGCCTCATCCAGCTCGTCGGCGCGGGTCGGGTGGATCGCGCACGCGGCCCAGACGTTATCGAAGCTTTCCGCTGCTTCCAGCGCCAGCTCGGTCTCGGCCAGCCCATCACCGACGGTGCAGATCCGCTCCACCCCGGCCTGCCCGGCGCGGGCGACGAGCTCCGCGGTAGCGGCACGGCGATCCTGCCCCTCCCGCGCCCCCTTGGCGATGGTGGAGGCCAGGTGGGTGTGGGAGTCGAAGAGAGCTCCGATGCTCTCCGGCAGGACAGGCGTGGGGCGCTTCTTTCTAGACATATCCCCCACGCTACCGGTCAGCTAGTCCTTGGCGACCGGCGCCCACTCCGGGCCGGTCTCCGCCAGCTCCGGGTCCAGCTTCTGGAACAGCGGCTTCGGCTTGCTCAGCGGGGTGCCCGGGGTCAGCTCGATGCGCTGCCAGATGGCCTGCTGCTCGGTGTAGTTACCCATGATGACCGGGTAGGTGCTCCCCTCCTCCGGCAGGCCCACACCGACCGGGGTGCGCGGGGATTCGTCCTTAACCTCAACAATCTCCGGCTGGGCTGCCCAGATCCCCTCGCCACCGAGGGTCTCGAAGACCTTCTGAGCGGAGAACGGCAGGTACGGGGTCATCAGGGTGTTGACGTCCGCGACCACCTGCAGGGCAACGTACAGGACGGTAGCCAGGCGCTCGCGCTGGGTCTCGTCCTTCGCCAGCTTCCACGGCTCCTGGGCGGCGATGTACTGGTTGGCCCGCGCTGCGATGCGCATGGCCTCGGTCATGCCTGCCTTGAACTTGGAGAGCTGCAGGGCGTCGCCGACGATGTCGAAGGCCTTCTTGGCCTCGTCGAGCAGCTCCTGATCCTCGGCGGTGTACTCGCCCGGGGTCGGGATCTCGCCGAAGTTCTTGTGCGCCATGGACACTGTGCGGTTGACCAGGTTGCCCCACTCGTTGGCCAGCTCCGAGTTGATGCGGCGGACGAACTCATCCCAGGTGAAGTCCGTGTCCGTGTTCTCGGGGCCTGCGACGGCGATGAAGTAGCGCAGCGCGTCGGGACCGAATTCCTTGAGGAAGTCGCGGACGTAGATCACAACCCCCTTGGAGGAGGAGAACTTGGAGCCGGACATGGTCAGAAACTCGGAGGAGACAACCTCGGTCGGCAGGTTCAGCTCACCCAGCTCGCCCTGCTCTCCGCCCTTGCTTCCCTTGCCGGCGTAGCCGAGCATCTCGCCTGGCCAGATCTGGGAGTGGAAGGTGATGTTGTCCTTACCCATGAAGTAGTAGGACACGGCCTCCGGGTCGTTCCACCACTTACGCCAGGCCTCCGGGTCACCGGTGCGCCAGGCCCACTCGATGGATGCGGAGAGGTAGCCGACGACCGCGTCGAACCAGACGTAGAGCTTCTTGGCGTTGTTATCCTGCCAGCCCTCGATCGGGACGGGCACGCCCCAGTCGATGTCGCGGCTCATCGCGCGGGGCCGGATGTCCTTCAGCAGGTTCAGGGAGAACTTCAGGACGTTCGGACGCCAGTCATCGCGTCCCTTCAGCCACTCCTCCAGCGCCTCGGCCAGGGCGGGCAGGTCGAGCATGAAGTGCTCGGTGTCGACGAACTCCGGGGTCTCGCCGTTGATCTTGGAGCGCGGGTCGATCAGGTCGGCCGGGTCCAGCTGGTTGCCGCAGTTATCGCACTGGTCACCGCGAGCGTCGGTGGCGCCACACAGCGGGCAGGTGCCCTCGATGTAGCGGTCCGGCAGGGTGCGGCCGGTGGACGGGCTCACGGCACCACGGGTGGTCTGCTTGAGCATGTAGCCGTTGTCGTTGAGCCCGCGGAACAGCTCCTGGACAATCGCGTAGTGGTTGCGGGTGGTGGTGCGGGTGAAGAGGTCGTAGGACAGTCCCAGTCCCACGAGGTCCTCGACGATGATGCGGTTGTAGCGGTCCGCGAGCTCGCGGACCGTGGTGTTTTCCTTATCCGCCTGCACCAGCAGCGGGGTGCCGTGCTCATCCGTGCCGGAGACCATCAGCACGTCGTTGCCGATCATTCGCTGATAACGGGCAAAAACGTCGGACGGGACGCCGAAGCCGGCGACATGGCCGATGTGACGGGGGCCGTTGGCATAGGGCCAGGCAACAGAGGTGAGTACGCGCTTTGACATGCCTTAAACCCTATTAGATCCGTGCCTGCTGCGCGAACAAAGCCCCACCTCCCGGGGCAAGTTCCGACCGGGTAGGTGGGGCTGGGTTCCGCGAAGGACCGCGTGGGGCTTAGCTGCGCCCGTCGGCGTCCTCGTCGTTGCGATTGTTGATGTAGTCGGCGACGTCTTCGGCGTCGACAACCTCAACGACCTTCTCGCCGTCGTAGACGCTCATCGTCTCCAGACCGTCGAGGTCCTCGGAGGCGTAGCTCTGCGCACCTGCGGAGTCCTCGACCGCAGCTTCGGCGTCTGCCGTGGCGGCGGCGTGGGGCGCAGTGTCCGCCGTCGTGGCGGTGACGTCCTCGCGGCGGCTCTTCATGCGGCGTGCCCGCTTCACGATCTCGCGGTTTTCGCGTTCCCGGTATTCGCGGGCGACGCGCAGCACCATCCTCCGCTGATTCTTCTGATCCAGGTAGAGCGGGTCGTCGCCCAGGGCCTTCACCACGGCGAACATCAGGGCGATGATGATGAACACGAATGGGGAGGCCGCGATAATCGTGATGTTCTGCAGGTTATCCAGCGAGTCCGCATCACCCGTGGTCAGCATGATCACCGCGATGGCGCAGGTGAGAACACCCCACAGGACGGTGACGATCGGGGATGCGACGAGGCGGCCGCGCTGAGACATGCTGCCCATCACCGTGGAGGCGGAGTCCGCCGAGGTGATGAAGAAGGTGCCAAGCAGCAGCATCGCAATGATGGACACACCCGCGCCGAATGGGTACTCGTACAGCAGGTTGAACAGCATCTTGGTGGCATCACCGTCGCCCCAGATGGACTTGCCGGTCTCCTCGAGGTGGATCGCGGTGCCGCCGAAGATGGAGAACCACAGGATCGTCACGGAGGTCGGGACGAGCAGGATCACCATGATGAACTCGCGGACGGTACGGCCGCGGGAAATACGAGCCAGGAACATGCCCACGAACGGGGACCAGGAGACCCACCATGCCCAGTAGAAAATGGTCCAGCTAGACAGCCAGTCACCGGCGTCCTCGGAGGACTGGGCGGTGCGGGAGGCCATGGCGAAGAAGTCCTGCAGGTAGTTGCCCAGCGTCGTCGGGACCATGTTCATGATGACGACGGTCGGGCCAACAACGAGGACGAACAGGGCGATGATCGATGCCAGCACCATGTTCGTATTCGAGATCCACTGAATGCCCTTGCCTACGCCGGATGCGGCGGAGATCAGGAAGGCGATGCCGAGCACGACGATGATGCCAACGATCAGGGTGTTGCCGGGGTTATCGACCCAGTCGACGATTTCCATGCCCGAGGCGATCTGGCGAGCACCAATGCCCAGGGAGGCGGCGGTGCCGAAGACGGTGGCGAAAATAGCCAGGATGTCGATGAGCTTACCGAGCCAGCCCTCGGCCAGGCGGTGGCCGATCAGCGGGATGAACGCGGAGCTCAGCAGCTGCTTGCGGCCCAGACGGAACGTGCCGTAGGCGATGGCCAGGCCGACGATGGCGTACAGCGACCATGGGTGCAGACCCCAGTGGAAGAGCGTGGAGGCGAAGGCCTCGCCCACGTTGCCCTCCGGGCGGCCCGGTACGCCGGTGCGGAAGTGGGTCAGCGGCTCGGTGGTGCCGTAGAACATCAGGCCGATGCCCATGCCGGCGGCGAACATCATCGCAACCCAGGAGAATGTTGAGAACTCCGGCTGTTCATCATCCTTGCCGAGCTTGATGTGGCCGAACTTCGAGAAGGCCACGAAGAGCACGAAGAAGACGAACACGGTCGAGGCGAGGACGAACAGCCAACCCCAGTCGACGACGACGTAGTCCAGCGCCTGGCTGGCGAAGTTGGCGAAGGACTCGGAACCCACGAGCCCCCAGGCCACCACGGCGAGGACGAGCGCGGCGGCGGGGCCGGTGACGACCCAGTCGATGCCTGCGCGCTCGTCCTTGGCCGCGGCACTATCCGCGGGTTCACTCAGCCGCGCGGCGTCTTGGGCCTCTTGCGGCGAGATACTGCCTTCCTTCAGCTGGTCAAGGGTGTTCTCAGAATTGCTCATTGCCCCACTGTGCGTGGGATTTTTGCGTTTTGCTAGTTTTCGGCGCCGTTATCGAGCTCGCAACGGGCTCACAGCGGTTTTCTAGGTGGCTGCCAGAATTGTTATAGCGCTGTTCAGGGCGCTCTTCCCTACCAAGAGATAACAATCTGATAACAAATTCGCTTTGATGCGCAGGTTGTGGCCTATTTTTCCGCCCGGGCGGCCAGTACCGCCTCGTAAACATCCCGCTTTCCGAGACCGTGGGAGGCAGCCACCTCCCCGGCGGCGGCCTTCAGCCGCTGCCCCTGGGATACCAATTCCTCGACCTCGCCCACGACGTCTTCGGGCGCGACCTCCGCCGTGGCGGCGGTCGCCTCGATCACAACAGTGATCTCCCCCTTGACCCCGGCCTCCGCCCACTCGGCGAGCTGGCCGAGCGTGCCCGCCTTGACCTCCTCGAAGGTCTTGGTGAGCTCCCGGCACACAGCCGCCGAACGCTCCGGCCCCAGCACCTCGGCGGCAATCCCGAGCGTCGAGGCCAGCCGGTGGGGTGACTCGAAGAAACAGACGGCCTCGTCCCCGCTGCGGGCGGCGTCGAAGAACTGGCGGCGCTGGCCGTCCTTCCTCGGCGCAAAACCCAGGAAGCGGAAGTGACCGACCCCGATCCCGGAGAGCGCCAGTGCCGTCGGCACAGCGGACGGACCCGGCAGGCAGGTCACCGGGACGCCGCGTTGGTGGGCTGCGACGACGGCAGGAAAACCCGGGTCCGACACGGAGGGCATGCCCGCGTCCGTGATGACCAGCACCCGCTGGCCGGTGGCCGCGGCTTCGACGAGCTCCTCGGCGCGGTGATCCTCGTTGTGGTCGAAATTGGAGAGCACCTTGCCACGGATGCTGACCCCCAGCGCGTCGGCGAGCGCCCGGCTGCGGCGGGTATCCTCCGCCGCGATCACGTCTGCGGTGGCCAGGGCGTGGAGCAACCGGATCGACGCATCCTGCGGGTTGCCCAGGGGCGTGGCCGCGAGGATGATGCCACCGTCCGGCAGCGGCGGATTGGCGCAGGCCTGTTCCCACAGGTGGCCGAAGTCCGGGGCTGGGGCGTCAATGGTGCGGGAGTGCGTCGGTGCGGAGCTCATGCCACCAGCATGGCACCGCTTAAAGCAAAATCCACATCGGATAAGCTTTCCCTGTGACAACGAAGACCACCCCGGCGCCGGCCATCGGGCCAGCCGAGCCCCGCGTGGGCCAGCCGAAGCAGCGGATGAACCAACGCCGTTGGGCTCTCATTCAGCTTCTGCTGGCCGCCTTCGCTGCCCTCCTTCGGATGGTCAATCTGGGCTCCCCCACTGACGGCGGTACCCCGGTCTTCGACGAAAAGCACTACGTCCCCCAGGCCTGGCAGATCCTGCGCGGCTGGGACCACCTGGTGCTGGGAGGCATCGAGGATAACCCCGGCTATGGGCTGGTCGTGCACCCGCCGCTGGCCAAGGAGATCATGGCCGCCGGAATGGGGGTCTTTGGCTACACCCCCTTCGGCTGGCGGGTGTGCTCCGCGCTAGCGGGCGTGGCGGTGGTCTGCCTGATCGCGGGCATCGCCCGGCGGATATCCCGCTCGGACTTGGTCGGCTTGCTGGCCGGCGTACTCGCCCTCTCCGATGGCATTCTGCTGCTGACCAGCCGTTCCGGGATGCTGGATCACTTCCAAACTCTCTTCCTTTTGGCCACCGTGTACTTCCTGGTCCGCGACCACGAGGAGATGGAGCGCCGCTACCGGGCCGTGTTTCGTGAGGGCCGAATCGGGGACTTCCCGGCTGGGCCGCGGCCGGGCTTCCGCTGGTGGCGCTTCGCCGCCGGCATCGCGCTCGGTGGCACGCTGGCGATCAAGTGGTCCGGGCTCTACTACATGGCCTTCTTCGGCGTGGTCCTCGTGGCCCTGGATGCGCACCGTCGCTGGCGTTATGGCGTGCGCCGCCCGCTGCTGGGTGCGCTGCTTCGGGACGCCCCGCCGCACTTCTTCGCGGTCGTCATCATCCCGGTGTGCTGCTACCTGCTGTCCTGGCGGGCGTGGTTCGGCAGCGAGACCTCCGTGTACCGGCACGCGGTGGAATCTGGCCTCGTCGAGGACGCCACCGCGCTGGCCGAATCCCCGCTGGGATTCCTGCCGGATTCTGTCCTGAACTTCCTCTACTACCACGTGTCGGTGCTTCGCTTTCACTCGGAGCTGACCAACTCGAACGGCCACAACCACCCGTGGGAGTCGAAGCCCTGGTCCTGGCTGGCCTCCACCCGCGGCCTGATGTACTACAACCCCAGCCACGAGGACGGCACCCGCACCGTGGAGCTACTGGTTGGGACGCCGGCGATCTGGTTCCCCACCGTGCTGGTGCTGGTCTATGGTTGCTACCGCCTGGCCCGGTTCCGGGATCTGGTGTGGGTCGTGCCGGTCGTGGGTTTCGCCGCAGGATTCCTGCCGTGGCTGCTGAACACCGACCGCCAGATGTACCTCTTCTATGCGCTGAACCTCGCGCCCTTCCTCATCATCGGCCTGGCGCTGATCTGCGGCCGTGTCTTGGGGTGGCGCATGGCGCCCGGCAGCACGCACCGCCCGGTGGCATGGTTGCAGTCCCACGCCGGCCTGGTACTGGTCGTGGCCTACATGGGCTTTGCGGTGTGGAATTTCCTCTTCTTCCTGCCGCTGTACACGGCCATGCCGCTGAGCCCCGCCGAGTGGGCAGCCCGCATGTGGCTGCCTTCCTGGCACTAGGGCTTCCTAACACTAGGGCTTCCTGGCACTAGGGCTTCCTGGAACTAGGGCAATCGGTCGGCTAGTGGCGGCGATGATCGCCGGGATAGTAGCGAGAATGCTCCTCGGCATCCACCGCGGAAAAGTTCATCGGCTTGGCTGAGAGCACGTGCCAGGAATCGCGCAGCGGCCGGATCGTATGGTGCCGGGAGAGCCAGCAGGTCACCAGCGCGATCACCGCAGCGAGGTGAATGGCGAGGTTGCCGATGAGTGCCGGATCGACCCCGGTGCCACCCGCCAGCCCCATGATGATGTCTCGGGTGGCGAAGCCCCCGCCGAAGGCCCACATCCCCAGGTAGACGGGCAGCAGCCCGCCGGCAGCGCGAGGCGCCCAGGATGCCCAGGCTAGGCCCGCGCCCAAGGCGAAGCGGCTGATGGCCGCATCAATCATGTATTTCGCGAGCTCCGGGTCCGCGGCCCCCGCCTGCGGCCCCTCCCCCGGCCGGATGGCTTCGTAGAGCTGCGCGGGATCCGCGGTACCCGCGGTCGAGCCAGCAAACAGGAGGATCGCCCAGAGGAAATAGACGACCGCAAGCACCGCCAGCGCGATGCGGGCCCCCAGCAACGGCAGCTGCCGCCGACGAATGTCGCCACCAACCTCGGGGGTTTCCTCGGCCACCTGCAGCACCTTGGCCGCGAGATCCGCACCAGCCCCCTGGGTCGGCGCGGGCGGGTTGGCCCGCAGCCGCAGGTCGCGCCCGATCGCGGTCACCTGCGCGTACCACGCCTGGCACTCCTCACACTGAGCCACGTGGGCGTCCACGATCTCTCCCGGCACCGCGGCGTCCTCGCCGTCTAGCCGCGCCGAGAGCGCTGCCCGAACTTCTGCGCATTCCACAGACCTTATGCTCCCCTAAAAGCCTCGTGCTGCCAAGCAGAGGCGGCGCTAGCCCCTTCCACCCCGCTCACCCGACGGCTCACCCGAAGCGGGAGAATGCCCGGTCCAGGCTGGCCCGCCCGGAACCGAAGACCACGATCGCCAGCAGCCCCGCGCACAGCACCAGCGGCAGCTCGATGCCGTTATCGGCGGCGAAGAGCCCCTGGGACCAGTGCACCAGGTACATCGCGGCGATCATGTGCAAGATCAGCAGGCCAGCCATCAGCGGCGCCAGTAGGCCCACGACCAGGAGGGCTCCCCCAATGAGCTCCAGCCCGGTGGCCAGCCAAGCGGAGAGCTCGGGCTGCGGGATCCCCTGGTGGGAAAACTCCGCGATCACTCCGGAGTCTCCCCCAAGCTTCTGGATGAAGAGTTTCTGCCAGCCGTGGGCGATGAAGATGGTGCCCAACACGGCGCGGATCAGCAGCAAGGCGCCGTCGCGGGCGACCTGGTGTTCCAGCATCGTTGACTATCCGCCGTGTTCTGCGCGTACGCCTTAGACCGCGCGGATGTGGGTGCGGTCGTGCGGACCGTCCCAGTAGTCCAGGTCCGCGTCCTCGCCCGGGTAGTCGTCGAAGCCGTCGTCGAAGAAGTCCCCGCCGTTGGCGTAGGCCAGGTTCTCCAGCTCCGGGTCCGCTTCGTCCGTTTCGACGACGATCGCGCCCGGCCGCAGCAGACGGTCCGGAACGCCGAGCTCGGCGTCCTCCAGGTTGCGCACACCCAGGCGAGCGCGGCGCATCCGTGCGAGACGGCGACGGCGCAGCTTGGCCTCCTCGATCGCCTGGCGGCGCAGGTTGAACAGGTACACGCCGGTGAGCGCAGCCGTCACGAGGAAAGCGATCCACAGCTTGCCACCGACGATGAGGCTGGCGATCAGGGCGATCGCGGTCAGCCCGGCGAGCACGCCGAGCACCTGCTTGCGGCGCTGCAGGCGGCGGTTGTAGAGCTGCTGGGATGCGACCGGGTCGTAGACTCCACGGCCCCGGCGGGAGGCGATGAATTCCATGTCCTCCTCGGACAGCTCGAAGCTCTCCTCCTCGGCCTCGGCCAGCGGCGACTCGGCCTCGGCAGCCTCGTCCTCCTCACAGACCCCTGCGTCCACGTGCAGGTCCCCGCCGCGGAAGTAGGCGGTCGGGATGTTACGCAGCGCTGGCTGCTCCTCCAATGCGTCCTCGGTGTCCGCGTCCGCAGTGTCTGCCTGCTCCGCCTCGGCCACGCGCAGGGTCGCCGGCGTGTCCGCACCGGCGTCCTCGTGCTTCGCGTCCTCGTGAGCCATCGTGTCTGCTGCGTCGTCGGCCAGCTCCGCGTCGACCGTGACGGACTCGGTGCTCATGGCCGGCACCTCGGCCGGGACGGTGCGACGCTGGGCGTCCGCCACGTGCTCCTCGCCGTCCAGGTCCTCGGCGTCGGCGTCGACGATCTCGCCCTCCAGGGTCTCCAGGTTGGTGGTCTCGTCCGCGGCGTCCTCGGCGACGTCGGTGTGGTCCTCGTCGACCTCTGCGTCCACTGTCTCCACGCCATCGGCGATGTCGGCATGTTCGCTGGAACGCTCCTCGTCGCGGGCGTCGACGTCCTCATCGAAAAGGACGTACTCCGGTTCCGCCTCGACGAAATCGATGTCCGCGTCCACGTCCTCATCCGAGGACATGTAGTGCCCCTCAGCGGGAAGCAGACGGCGCGGACGGCGGGAACGCTTGGCACCGCCTTCGTGCAGAATTCGGGTCTCGGACATGCCCCGCGACGTGCGGCGCACCGGAGACTGCTTGCGCAGCAACAACGGCGCCATCAGCAGCAGCCATACTGCGAGGATCAACAGAAGGGAGCCGGACACTTATGCTCCTAAAAGCTAGACAGCGGTTTGGACCTCTGGGGTGTACCCAGCGGATGAACTAGCCCTGCCGGAGGATGGCGGCAAGGCCAGCAGCAATACCTTCCAAGGTATCGGCAACCTGGGCGCTTCGCTTCCTGCCACGCCGCGTGGCGAGCCAAAACGCGGAAGTTTCGCCCCGAGCCTAGTCGACCCGAAAACGCCCCTGGGAGGCGAGCCGATGGGCGATCCCGGGGCCGAGCTCCTCGACTGTCTGAGCGACCAGCAGGTGGTCCGTCCACTGCCCGTCGATGTGCAGGTTGCGCTGTAGCCGCCCCTCCACCCGGTAGCCGGTGTTCTCCAGCACGCGGCGGGAGGCGGGGTTGTCCTCCATGACGGTGGCCTCGATCCGGTGCAGGCCGAGCCCCAGCATCGCCAGGTCGGTGCCCAAGGCGACGGCGGCGGTGGCCACCCCACGGCCCTGCCAGCGGGAATACACCCAGTAGCCGATCCAGCAATTACCGATCGTGCCGTATTGCATGTTGCCAAGCGTGAGCTGGCCCGCGAACTCGCCGGCTACCTCGACCGCCAGCGACATCGCTACCCCTTGACGCTCCGCGAACTTGAGCCCCCGGTAGGTCTGGCGCCACATTTTCGGCGAGTGCGCCTCCTCCCAGGAGGTGGCCACGGTTGGCTCGACGGGGCGCAGGAGGTGTTCATCGGCGATGCGGAAGGCGCGCCAGGCCGCGCCGTCGGAGCGGCGGAGCTCCCGCAGGCGCACCGGCAACTCCGCGGCGGAGTCAGCAACAGCGCCCGGCCGCTGGCGCGCCTGCGGCAACCACACGGTAGGCACCCGCCACCGCGCCCCGTTGCCCCTGGCCAGGCGCCTATCGAGCTCCACGTCCGCCGCTCCCCGGTGAGTTCCCCGCGGCTAGGAGCGGTTGGTCAGGAAGAGGACGTCGACGAACTGCCCCGGCGCGACGTTCGTCTCTTCCGCAGGCACGGTGATCAGGCAGTTGGCCTGGCCATAGCTGCCCAGCAGGTGGGTCGGTTCCCCGCCGCCGACCGCGCCGAGCGGGTCCACGAGAAACTCGCGGGTCTCCCGGTCGCGCATCAGCTGGCCGCGGATGAAGCCGCGGCGGCGCGGCGCCGAGTCAATCGCGGCGATGGTGCGGGCCCGAACCACCCTGCGGGTGGCCTGACGCTGGCCGCGGATGATCTGAATCAGCGGGCGGACCAGCACTTCGAAGGCCACGAGTGCGGCGGAGGGATTGGCGGGCAGCAGGAAGGTCGGCACCTGGTCGGCGCCGAGGGTGCCGAAGCCAAGGATGGAGCCCGGGTGCATCGCAATGCGGGTGGTTTCCATCGGCCCAAGCTCGCCCAGGATCTCGCGCAGCTGGTCGCTGCCTTCCCCACCGATCGCGCCGGTGATGACGAGCACCTCGCTGCGCATCAACTGGGCTTCGAGAACCTCCTTGATGCGGCGGGGCTCGCCCGCGAGGATTCCCATGCGGTGCGCTTCAGCGCCTGCCTCCTTGGCGGCGGCAGCTAGGGCGTAGGAGTTGGCGTCGTGGACCTGCCCCAGGCCCGGGTCGCGGTCGATGTCGACGAGCTCGGGGCCGAAGGCGAGCACGCTCAGTCGCGGGCGTGGGTAGACCAGCACCTTGGAGCGGCCGATGGCTGCGAGCAAGCCCACCTGGGCCGCGCCGAGCACTGCGCCCTGCTCGACGACGACGTCGCCCGGCTGGACGTCGGAACCGAGGCGGTGGACGAACTCCCCCGAGTTCACGGTGCGTAGCGGCTCCACGTGGCGGCCGTCGACCTCCACCCAGTCAAGCGGAAGAACAGCATCGGCGAGAGTCGGGATCGGCGCCCCGGCGTGGACGCGCACGGTCTGGCGCGGCTGCAGCCGAACGGGACGGCTCGAACCTGCGGTGACCTCACCGACGACCGGGAGGGTGGGCAGCTCGCCGTCGGCGGGCTCGCGGACGTCCACGGCGCGCACCGCGTAGCCGTCGATGGCGGCCTGGTTGAAGCCGGGTACCGCCCGGTCCCCCTCGATCTGCTCCGCGCAGCGCAGGCCGAGCGCCTCAGAAATGGAGATGCGCACCGGCTCGGGCGTGACCGCCGCCGCGGAGATGATCGCTAGCTGTTCCTCAACGCTGCGCATGGGGCTACTCCCCGAGTCGCTGCTCGAGCCACTGCTTCAGGGACTCTCCGTAGGTCTCATCCTCGAGGGCCATGTCCACGCAGGCGCGGATGTAGCCGCCCGGGTTGCCGAGGTCGTGACGCTTGCCCTGGTGGACGACGATGTGCACCGGGTGCCCCTCGGAAATCATCAACTCGATGGCATCGGTGATCTGGATCTCGCCACCCTTGCCCGGCTTGGTGCGGGTCAGCGCCTCGAAGACCTGCCGGTCCAGCAGGTAGCGGCCGGTGGCCGCGAAGTTCGACGGGGCGTCTTCGAGGTCCGGCTTCTCGACCATGCCGTTGACCTTCTTGACCTGCGGGTCATCGGAGTCGGCGGCGATATCGAAGACACCGTACTTGGAGACGTCCTCCTCCGGCACCTCGACTGCGCACAGGACGGAGCCACCATAGCGCTGGCGCACCTCCAGCATGGTCTCCATGATCCCGTAGGGCAGGACGAGGTCATCCGGCAGCATGACGGCGAAGCACTCCTCGTCCTCAGCGAGGTGAGATTCGGCCAGGCCGATGGCATGACCAAGGCCGAGCGGCTCCGGCTGCTCGATGGCGGCCACGTCGATCAGGCCGTCGGTGGCGCGAACCTTCGCGAGCTGGTCCTCCTTACCGCGAGCTTCGAGGGTGGCCTCGAGTTCAGCATCAGTGCGGAAGTGGGCCATGATGCCCTGCTTCTTCGGGGCGGTGATGATCGCCAGGCGCTCAGCACCAGCCTGGGCGGCCTCCTTGGCGATAAGCTCGATCCCGGGAGTGTCGACCACGGGGAGCAATTCCTTGGGCACCGTCTTCGTCGCAGGCAGGAAGCGCGTCCCCAGTCCTGCGGCGGGGACCACAACTGTGCGAAGCTCATTGGAAGTCATGAGGTGCATCGTACCGCCCAGCTAGGCCAAAATGCTGGACTTACACCCGGTGCGGGCCGGAAAAGATCCGTTGAGAATTCCGCCACCGCCACCCCACCCGAATAGAGAGCAAAAAAGCAGCGAAGGAGACCATGCCCCACAACCCCGAAGAAACCCGCGCTGCGAAGGCTGATCTGCGCGCCGAAATCCGATACACCCGCAAGCAGGTTCCGGCAGCGGAGCGCGCCCAGCGCGACCGTGCCATCCAACACCATCTGGTGGCAGCTCTGGAACAGCGGTTCCCCGGCTCCCGGCCGGTAGTGGCCGCGTTCAGCGCGCTGCCGGGCGAGCCCGGAGGCGCAGACCTGCCGCAAGCCCTGCGGGATGCGGGCTATGAGGTGATCCTGCCGGTCGTTAAGCACCACCCACGCCGGTTGGAATGGCGGACATTCACTGGCGCGGCGGGCCTGGTGGCGAACTCGATGGGGATCCTGGAGCCCACGGGCGAAAACCTAGGAGAACTGGTCGATAACGCGGACGTCGCCGTCCTTCCCGCCCTCGCCCTGGGCTCTGACGGCACCCGGCTGGGCCAGGGTGGCGGATTCTACGACCGCACGCTCGCCGACTTCGTGGCGGGCGATGCCTCGCATCCGCCCGAGAATGTGGAGGTATCAAACGCCAACGCCGCCCCCACCGTGGCTCCGGCTGTGAATCCGGTCACGATCCCGGGGGTCGGCACACCGTTCCCTGCACCCCGGTTGCAAGCGATCTGGGCCGTGGTGGACGACCCGGAGCTGCGTGTTTGCGTTCCCGCAGCCCCGCACGACCTCGCGGTTGCCACCGGGATCACCCCAAGGGGGGTCTATGATTTTCCCAGCTCATCGGTATAATAAGCTCAGTCTTTTTACCTTTAAGAAGGGGAATTTTATGCTGTCCGGTTTCAAGGAATTCCTGATGCGCGGCAACGTGGTCGAGCTTGCAGTAGCCGTCGTTGTCGGTTCCGCGTTCACCGCAATCGTCACCGCTTTCACTGACAAGATCGTCAACCCTCTGATCGCCGCGCTGGGCGGTTCCCCAGAGTTCGGCCTGGGCTTCCACATCCGCGAGGGCAACCCGGCCACCTTCATTGACTTCGGCGCCGTCATCACCGCTGCGATCAACTTCCTGATCATCGCGGCCGTGGTCTACTTCATCCTCATCATGCCGATGAACAAGCTGGCCGAGATGAACGCTCGCCGCAAGGGCATCTCCACCGAGGAGGCAGCTGCGACCGAGACCGAGCTGCTCGCCGAGATCCGCGACCTGCTGCAGCAGCAGAACGGTGTCTCCACCAAGAAGGTCGACCCGTCCGTCGCTAACGACGACGACCCGACCGGCCGTCACGCTGAGTAATTCCCGCTGAACAATCCGCTCAGCCGCATTCCAGCTCGACGCCCGTCGAACTAGTTCTTCGCCCGCCCCCAGTGGGGCGGGCGTTGTTCTATCCAAAAGTCTGCATCGAACCCGCCGTGCTCGGCCGGGTTCTTTTCTTTTTCGACGCCCCGGCCCGCGGCCTTGGGGTCCTTCACCCGCCCGGCGGCGTTCCGGGCGCTGCGGGCCTTACCGAGGCTGGCGAGCCCGCGTGGTGCGCGGCGGGCCATTTAGACGCCGAGCTCGTCGAGCACGTGGTTGACCAGCGGGCCGAGCGTGGCCATGCCGTCGCGAATTGCGCCTCGGCTGCCGGCGATGTTCACGACCACGGTGGACCCGGAGATGCCGGCGAGGCCACGGGAGAGAGCGGCATCCTTGTTATTGGCGGCCAGCCCGGAGCTGCGGATCGCCTCCGCGATGCCCGGGATGCGGCGATCCAGCAGCTTGCGGGTGGCCTCGGGGGCGCGGTCACGGGGACCGAAGCCGGTACCGCCGATGGTGATGACGAGGTCTGCGCCGCCCACCACGCCGGTTTCGATGGCGTGGCGGATCTCGCTCTTGCGCTCGGCGACGTTGACAACCGCATCGACGATGAAGCGGTCCTCTGCGAGCAGTTCGGCAACGAGCTCGCCACTGCCGCCCTGGCCAGCGCGGTCCTCCCCGATCAGCACGACAAGCGCGTGGCGGGTGGGCACGGCCTCGGCGGCTGCGCGCTTGGCGGCGGCCTGCGCATCGAGGCTCTGGTCAAGGCTGTGGAGGAAGCTATCGTCTGGCTCCGGAATGGCGGCGTCCAGCCGATCTAGCTGACTGTGGTCGATGTCGTCCACGATCGGGTTTCGGACACCGAGCTCGTGGGCTTCATTCCGGTTTAGCGTCAACGCTTTTACTCCTTCACGGCAGGTGGGTCGCTTTAACTTTAACGCGGGAGAGGATTTTTAAAACCCCTAATGGGGATTTATTTTCGGCCCTCCCCCGTGTGTGTCTACTCCTGGGTTTCGGCCTCGGTGCCGAGGGTGACGTCGAGCTGCTTTTCCGGTCCACGTCCCCCAGGCAGGACGGTGAGCTTCACGGTGTCCCCGACTTCGTGGGAACGGATGGCGGCGATGAGCCCCACGCCGGTGTCGATGAGTCGGTCGTCGACCTTGCGCACCACGTCCCCCTTCTTCAAACCAGCCTTTTCTGCGGGGCTGCCGGGGCTAACTTCCATGACCTCGGCTCCCACGTAGCGGCTGGCGGTGTTGATCTGCGCGCCGATCATCGGGTGGGTGGCCTTGCCGTTATCGATCAGCTGCTTGGCGATGCGCACCGCCTGGTTGGACGGGATGGCAAAACCCAGGCCGATGGAGCCGGAGGTACCCCCTCCACCCAGGGTCGCGATGACGGTGGGGATGCCCACGAGCTCGCCCTTGAGGTTCACGAGCGCGCCGCCGGAGTTTCCGGGGTTGATGGCGGCGTCGGTCTGGATGGCGTCGATGAGGGAGCCCTCGCCGCCGTCCTCGCCGGCTGCCTGGACGGGACGGTCTTTGGCGGAGACGATGCCGGAGGTCACGGTGGAGTTCAGGCCCAGCGGGGAGCCGATCGCGGCGACCGTCTCGCCAACATTGATGGCGTTGGAATCCCCCATCGCCATGGGCTGCAGGTTATCGGCGCCTTCCGCCTTGATGACGGCGATATCGGTCTGCGGGTCAGCGGCGATGAACTTAGCTGGCAGCACGCGACCATCGGCGGTGATCACCTGCATCTTCGCACCACCCTTGGCGGCGGCACCGACGACGTGGTTATTGGTGAGGATCATCCCGTCGTTGGTGAAGATGGATCCGGACCCCTCCTCCCCGCCACGGGCGGTCTGCACTTGGATCTGCACCACCGAGCGGGTGACCTTATCCGCGACCTGGGCGATGGTCCCGGACTCCTCCAGTCGGCTACTGCTGGTGTCTTCGTTGCCGGTAGGCGCAGAGTCGAGGGTGTTCACGGAGCGGGTGCTGTTGGTTCCCTGCATGGAGGTCAGGGCGAAGGTCGTGCCGGAGGCGAGAACCACCGCACCCACCATGAGGGCCGCGACCGCACCGGTGGACCAGCGCTTCTTCTCCTTCGGCGGCGCGTTCAGCGGGCCCTCGCCCGGCTCGCCTGGCCCTGCCTGGGGCGGGTAGCCCGGTTCGTGCGGCAGCGCCTGCGGGTGCTGTGGAACCTGCGCGCCCTGGTGGACCTGGGCCTGGTGCGGCTGGGTCTGGTGGGTCTGGGTATAGCCGGTGTGCGACTGGCCCCACTGGGCACGCTGACTGTCCTGTGCCTCGCCCGCCCAGCCCCCGGGGCCGTACTGCGCCCCGGCCTCGCCGCGGCGGGTGTGGCCGTTGTGCCCGAATGGCCCAAAGTCCGACGCCAGTGGGTAGTGCTCTCCCCCGCCACCGCTGGCGCCATTGCCGCCGACACCGTTACCGCCATTCAGATTCTCACCATTTTTATCCATAGGAACCATCCTCCACTTCCCTTCTAAAAAATACTGGGACGCAGCCCTATTTTTCGCTGGGAGTTCCACGGCGGGCGGGCAACACAACCCGCATCAGCGCGCCACCGTCGTCAGATTCATCGGCGATGATCGCCCCGCCGTGATTCACAACGGCCTGCTTCACGATGGAGAGCCCCAGGCCAGAGCCCTGCATCGAGCGAGAACTGATCGAGCGGTAGAAGCGATCGAAGACCTTTGCCCGGTCATTGGTTGGGATACCCGGCCCCGAGTCCGCGACTCGAATTTCCACAGCCTCCTCGTATCCCTCACCGCCCTGCGCCCCGGCAGGAAGACCCGAGGCCGCCGGCGGGATGGGTTGCATCCACACTCGCACGGTGCCGCCCTGCGGAGACCACTTAGCTGCGTTGTCCAGCAGGTTTAGCAGCGCGCGTTTCAGGCTGAGCGGATCACCCTGGGCGACCCAGGGTTCGGCGTGGATCTCAAAAATGACGTCCGGGCGGCGCCGCTGCACCTTCGCCACACCAACGCGAATGCAGTCGTTGAGGTCAACCTCCTGGTCGCTGAGGACGGGACCATCCTCACGGGCGAGGTCCACCAGGTCCTTAATCAGGGCACTCATCTCGTCCAACTGGCTGAGCACATCACGTTCGATCTCCCGGCGGTCCGCCTCCGAAATACCCGGGGAGTCCTCGCGCGTCGCGAGCAGCAACAGCTCGATATTGGTCCGCAGGGAGGTCAGCGGCGTCTTCAACTCGTGGGAGGCATCTGCCACGAGCTCCTTCTGCTTTTCTCGGGAGGTCTGCAGGGCCAGCATCATGTTGTTGAAGGACTGGGTGAGGGTGCCGACCTCGTCATTGGAGAAAACAACGAGCTGACGAAGCTCATCCGTCTCCGTCACTCGGTCCGTGGCCCGCCGGAGGCGGTCGATGGGTCGCAGTCCCGTGCTCACCACGGCGGTGACCAGCACGATCGCGCCGAGCGCCCCGCAGATACCGATCATGGTCAGGATGAGCGCCAGCGAATCCAAGGCCCGCTGCGTCGACGAGGCGTCAGAAACGAGGACGACGACGCGGCCGTCGGGTGCGGCGACTGCAAAGTAACGGTCGTCGCCATCGGAGCGGTAAGAATGTGGGTGCTCGCCCCGGATGACCGAGATCTCGGCGTCCTCCAGGACGGGTTCGAACTTCGCGACGGGCGCGGCGATTCCGGTATAGGTCTCGGGCACGACGATAAAACTTAGGGTGTTCGAGATGCGCTCGAAGGCCGGCTCGTAATTCTCCTCCTGAACACCACCTGGGGTCTTCTCGGGTGGCATCTCGATGATGCTCTGCGCCTGGGAGCGCAGCAGGCTATCGCTGGTGCGCCACAAAATCTGGGACACCGTGGCGTAGGCCGCGAAGGTAACGGTGGCGATCGAGAAGATGATGACCAGGGAGGCCAGGATGGTCAACCGCTGTTTGATGCTGCCCAGCGTGCCGTCCAAAAAGCGGCGCCACCGGGGGCGTTTGGTCAGCTCGGCGGCACGTTCCGGTTCGAGGAGCATGCCGTGGTCGACATTCTCGCCCGCGGTGCGCTCCCCCGTCGCCGAGCGGGAGGCACGACCCCGGGGTTCCGGGGAGAGCCGCCTCAAACTCATGGGGCAGTCTCGCGCAGGACGTAGCCCACGCCGCGAACCGTCTGGATCAGGCGTGGCTCGCCGTCGGCCTCGGTCTTGCGACGCAGGTAGCCGATGTAGACCTCCAGGGCATTGCCGGAGGTCGGGAAGTCATAGCCCCACACGTCCTCGAGGATCGTCGTGCGAGAGAGCACCTTGCGGGGGTTTCGCAGCAGCAGCTCCAGCAGCGCGAACTCGGTGCGGGTCAGGCTGATCTGGCGGCTGCCGCGCGTGACGTCGCGGGTCGCGGGATCAAGTTCGAGGTCCTCGAACTTCAGGATCTCGGTCTGCTGGGTGTCCACCGCCGCCGGGCGTGCGGCGCGACGGACGAGGGAGCGGGTGCGAGCCAGAAGCTCCTCGAGCGCAAAGGGCTTGGTGAGGTAGTCGTCCGCGCCAGCATCCAGCCCGGCGACGCGCTCCGAGACGGAGTCGCGGGCGGTGAGCAGGAGGATTGGGATGTCATCGCCCTGGGAACGCAGCTCGCGGCACACTTCGAGCCCGTCGAGCTTCGGCATCATGACGTCGAGGATCGCCATGTCGGGACGCTCGGACTGAACTTTATCCAGCGCTTCCTCCCCGTCCGCGGCGAGCACGACGGCGTACCCATTGAAAATCAGGGAACGGCGCAGCGACTCGCGTACAGCCGGGTCATCGTCCACAACGAGAATCTTCATATAGCTATTGTGCCCTCTCGGCGCGGCTTTGTGTTAAAGCTCAGCACCTGTTTAGGTTGCTTGCACCCGCTGGTTAGGATTCTTCTACATCTCGAACGCAAGTTTTAGGTACTTCCCCGGTTGTGCGCCGGCAGAAAAAATGCCCGCGACCTGCGATCCAGGTGCGGGCGTTGGGCCGGTAAAACCGGCTGACCGGAACTAGTCCAGGTCGATCAGGCCGAGCTGAGCAGCCTTCACCAGGCGGCGAGGGATCTGCACCTCCTGGCCGTTGATCTTCTGAGTCTGAAGATCGACGTTATCCGCCTTCCACTGGGAACGGCGGGCGCGGGTGTTGGCGCGGGACTTCTTAAACTTTGGTACTGCCATTTTCTTCTACCCTCCTCGAGCCTTACTGGGTCTTCTTCTTGCGGCGAGCCATGCCACCGTAGCGGCGCTGGAACTTCTCGACGCGACCTGCGGTGTCCATGACGCGCTGTGCGCCGGTCCAGAACGGGTGGGACTCGCTGGTGATGTCGACGACGATCAGCGGGTACTCGTTGCCATCCTCCCACTCGACCGTGCGGTCAGAGGTGGCGGTGGAGCGGGTCAGGAACTGCTTACCGGTAGCAGAATCCTTGAATACCACTGGGTGGTAATCCGGGTGGATATCCTTCTTCATACTTCTTCCCTTAGGTTGATCACATCGGGTCGGTCCCACACATGACAGCGCGGGTCGTGCCCGAGTCGGGGCGAAACATTGTCTTCACGTTCGAGATGCCACGATGGCAGCACGTACGACCGCAAAAGTCTATCGCATTTCGACCGGTGGACATAATTGACCGGGCGCCACACAAGCACCAGTCCCGACTGGACAAGATTAGGCGCTTTTCCACCTGAGCTGTATAATCGTCCTCTGCTGTTGTCTATGTAAACGTCATCACCGTGCATACAGCGTATTTCGCGCTTCCTAGCGGACTGTCTACCCACCGGGGAGCCTGCATTTTTCGTTGTGTTGTGCATGGTGGAAGGAGAAAACCCATGTCGGCATATTGCCAGGTGACGGGCCGCAAGCCGGGTTTCGGCAAGCAGGTTTCCCACTCTCACCGACACACGAGCCGCCGCTGGAACCCGAATGTTCAGCGTCGCAAGTTCTACCTGCCTTCTGAGGGCCGCACGATCACGTTGACGGTCTCTCCGAAGGGCCTGAAGACCATTGACCGTGATGGCATCGAGTCCGTCGTTGCCAAGATTCGCGCTCGTGGGGAGAAGATCTAAAAATGGCTCGTAACGATATTCGTCCAATCATCAAGCTCAAGTCCACGGCTGGCACCGGTTACACCTATGTCACCCGTAAGAACAAGCGCAACAACCCGGATCGCATCACTCTGAAGAAGTACGACCCGGTTGCCCGCAAGCACGTCGAATTCCGCGAGGAGCGATAATTTATGGCTAAGAAGTCCATGATCGCGAAGAACGAGCAGCGCAAGGAAATCGTCGCCCGCTATGCGGAGCGTCGCGCTGAGCTCAAGAAGATCATCAAGAACCCGAACACCAGCGACGAGGATCGCATTGAGGCGCAGTTCGAGCTGAACCGTCAGCCGCGCGACGCCTCCCCTGTTCGCGTCCGCAACCGTGACGCCGCCGACGGTCGTCCACGTGGCTACCTCCGCAAGTTCGGCCTGTCCCGTGTCCGCGTCCGCGAGATGGCTCACCGCGGTGAGCTGCCGGGCGTTCGTAAGTCCAGCTGGTAATTAGGGAGGCTCTTTAAATGAAGCGCAACAACATGAAGCGGGCGCGGATGGAGCAGTCCCGCCGCCCCAAGAAGAACCCGCTCAAGGCCGAAGGCATCGAGCAGGTTGACTACAAGAACTACGCTCTCCTGCGTAAGTTCATCTCCGACCGTGGCAAGATCCGCTCTCGCCGCGTCACGGGCCTGACCCCGCAGCAGCAGCGTGAGGTTGCTACCGCGATCAAGAATGCCCGCGAGATGGCTCTCCTGCCTTTCAACAGCCGTTAAGAACCGGCAGGTAGACGTTACGTAGACAAAGAAGACCCGCCCAGGCTTTATGCCAGGGCGGGTCTTCTTTTCGCTGACTATGCTATTGGGTCAGGAACGCAAAGGAAGGGCCCGGAGGGCACTTCCGGCATCAACATCAGCTAGTGCTTAGCGCTTGCGGTAGAGGGCCTTGCGCCAGTACTTCGGCTCGGAGGTCACCAGCACTCCGAGGTTGCGGAAGATGCCCTCGTCCACCGAGCCCAGGATCGTGGTGGTGTGGACGTCGCAGCCCGCGAGGTTCTTCAGCTGCTTCAGCGCGGCCCGGGCGTCCTCGGATTCGGCGGCGGACACGGAGAGGGCGATGAGCACCTCGTCGGTGTGCAGGCGCGGGTTCTGGGAGCCCAGGTGGTCGACCTTGAGTGTCTGGATCGGCTCGATGGACTTCGGCGAGAGCAGGTGGATCTCGTCGTCCAGGCTCGCGAGGTGCTTCAGCGCATTGAGCAGCATCGCCGCGGAGCAGCCCAGCAGCTCGCTGGTCTTTCCGGTGATAATCGTGCCATCCGCTAGCTCCAGGGCGCTGCCCGGCTGCCCGGTGCGCTCCTCCACCTCATTGGCGGCGGCCACGACGCGGCGGTCTTTGATGCTCGCACCGACCTTGCTCATGACGATCGCCACGCGCGAGGAGACGGTATCGTCCGTATCCTCCCGGCGCTCCTCAACGAGCGCCTTGTAGTAGCGGCGAACGATCTCCTGCTTCGCGGCCTCGCGGCACAGCTCGTCGTCAGAGATGCACTTGCCCACCATGTTCACGCCCATGTCCGTCGGCGACTGGTACGGCGAGTGCCCGTAGAGCTTCTCCAGCAAGGTTTTCAGCAGTGGGAAGACCTCGACGTCGCGGTTGTAGCTGGTCGCCTGCGTGCCATAGGCCTGCAGGTGGAAGGGGTCGATGACGTTGATGTCGTCCAGGTCCGCGGTCGCGGCCTCGTAGGCGAGGTTGACCGGGTGCTCCAGCGGGAGGTTCCAGATCGGGAAGGTCTCGAACTTCGCGTAGCCGGCGGGGACCCCGCGGCGGAACTCGTGGTAGACCTGCGAGAGGCAGGTGGCAAGCTTGCCGGACCCTGGCCCGGGTGCGGTGACGACGACGAGGTCGCGGGAGGTTTCCACGTAGTCGTTAAGGCCGAAGCCGCCGTCGGAGACCACGAGCTCCGTGTTCGTCGGGTAGCCGGGGATTACCCGGTGGCGGGCGACGTTCAGGCCGAGGCGTTCCAGGCGCTCGGCGAAGGCGACGGCCATGTGGTTGCTGTCTTCCAGCTGGGTCAGCACCACGTTGTTGACCAGGAAACCGCGGTCGCGGAAGACGTCAACGAGGCGGAGGGCGTCCTCCTCGTAGGGGATGGAGAGGTCGGCGCGGACCTTGCCACGCTCCAGATCGCGGGCGTTGAGGCAGACGACGATCTCGACGTCTTCCTTGATGTTCTCCAGCATCGCGATCTTGTTATCTGGCGTGAAGCCGGGCAAGACGCGGGAGGCGTGATAATCGTCGAAGAGCTTGCCGCCCATTTCGAGGTAGAGCTTCCCACCGATCTGCTCGCGCCGCTCGTTGATGTGCTCGGACTGGAGCTGGATGTACTTCTCGCGGTCGAAACCGATTCGGTGGGTCATGGGCGTAGCTTGTTCCTTTCAAAGCCTTAGCAGCGCTGGGCGCACCGGCCCGCGGAGCACCGTTGCGTGGCTGTTTTACGCCTTTTCACTCTAGACCCGGGCGAACGCGGGCGTAAACTTCTCGCGTTTCCTTAGGGGCTCCCCCGTGCACTTCCGAGGGGTGCAGCCGTGCAGCCCGGATAGTGGGTAACTATATTCGTGGACAATGCCCTTCACGCACACACCGACGCGGGGGCTAAACGATGAGCGAAAGGCCCTGTGATGACGAACCCCTATGACAACAATCCCTATGACGGAGGAACCCCGGACAACGGTGGCTACGGCGGATCGACGCCGAATAGTGGATACAACGGGGCTGCTTCTGGTGACGGGTCTTATGGTAGCGGGTACACCCAGCCCGACGCGGGGGACGCGTTTAACGACTCCCCTGCCAGCCAGGGCTATGGGGCCGATAGCTACGGCGTGCCGATGGGCGATGAGCGCTCCGCGACTGCTGGCGGTTTTCCCAACATGCCGAACTACGAGACCGCTGCGGGTGCCGCTCCCCTGGCACCGTCTCGTCCGGGGCCGTGGATCCGGCTGCTGAGCCTCATCATTGACGGAATCGTGGTGAGCATCGCTAGTACCCCGCTGTACTTCGGCTTTACTCCCGCCAATGAGGTCATCGACTGGTTCCTTAATACCGCTAATGGCATCGATGCCGACATGCCGATGGGCATTGGGATCGCCTCGCTGTTGACCTTCGTGTTGTGGTTCGTTTATCGCGCGGCAATGGAGTCCAGCGGCATGAAGGGATCCCTCGGCAAACTAATCACCGGCCAGCGAGTGGTGAACTTCGAGGGAGGGCAGCTTACTTTCGGCCAGTCCCTGAAGCGCAATAGCTTCTACGCTATCCAGGGTGCACTGAACATCATCCCCATCCTTGGTTTCTTGCTCTCGATCATCTACCTGATTGTCTACGCCGTGGGAATCTCCCGTGACCCGTACAACCAGTCCCACACGGATAAGTGGGCCAAGGCCTACGTGGTGAAGGCCCTCTAAGCCCCACTCCCCTCCGAACTCCCCGCCGTGGCCGCAGCCCGGCGGGATTTCTTGTGCCCACTCACCGCCCGCTCACCCAGCTCCCCTTGGTTGATCACACCCCTCGAGGCCGACCCGAGGCAGGCGGGTGGTTCAATAGGAGCCATGCTCAATGTGCTCACCGGCTTCGGCGTCGTCGTCCTCATCATCGGGCTCGGCTACGTCATTGGCCGCAAGCAGCTCCTGGGCCCCAAGGCTCTCTATCCGCTGAACAT
Organism: Corynebacterium sp. MSK039; assembly: GCF_030232315.1. Classification (NCBI taxonomy): domain Bacteria; kingdom Bacillati; phylum Actinomycetota; class Actinomycetes; order Mycobacteriales; family Corynebacteriaceae; genus Corynebacterium; species Corynebacterium sp. MSK039. Next base: position 121,972 of record NZ_JASPJL010000002.1, on the reverse strand, counting down.
GTACGTGTTCTGGATCGCACTGCCCGCCACCTTGCTGCGTTTCATGAGCCATGCGGATCTCGGGCAGATCTTCGGCCCCAACCTCGCGGTGGTGGCGATCAGCAGTCTGCTGACCGGGTTCACCAGCTTCGCGCTCTTTTACTGGATCGCCCGCCGCACCGCCAAGGAATCCCTCATCGGGATGCTCGCAGCCAGCTACTGCAATGGCTCCAACCTGGGCATCCCGCTGGCCACCTATCTGCTAGACGACCCGACGCTCACGCTGCCGGTGATCCTCTTCCAGGTGGGTCTCTACGCCCCCACCGCGGTGCTGTTGCTGGATATCGCCGAGGAACGCGGCTCGGGTGCGCAGTCGGACGCATCGCGTGCCCGGCTGGCGCCGGCGGTGGCCTCGGCGTTGTTCAAGTCTCCCCTGCTGATCTCGGCTTTTGCCGGCATGATCCTGGCCTGGATGAATACCCGCTTCGGTTTCGAACTGCCGGCGCTGATCGCCGACCCAATCGACCTGATCGCCCAGTCCATGGTTGCCGTGGCGCTGGTGGTCTTCGGCATGTCCATGGCCGAGGTTAAGGTGCTGCAGCCGGGGATCAGCCCGCGAAAGTCGGTGCTGGTGGCCTCCCTGTTGAAGACGGTGCTGCACCCCACGCTCGCCTTCTTGGTCGGCACGCTGGTCTTCGGTGCGAGCGGGGAGCTGCTGCTGGCGATGGTGCTGATGGGGGCGCTGCCGACGGGGCAGAACGTGTTCACCTATGCGCAGCGCTTCCAGACTCAGCAGGTGCTGGCCCGGGACACGGGCGTGGTGTCCACGGCTATGTCCCTGCCCATCATGGCAGGAATCGTGCTTTTCCTGGGCTAGCCCCTCCCCTGGGCTGGCCGAAGCCGGCCCAGCCCCCTAAGGCGTTACTTCCAGATCAGCAGCGCATCGCCCTGGCCGCCACCACCGCACAGGGAGACGGCTGCCTTGCCGCTGCCGCGGCGGTTGAGCTCGTGGGCCGCGGTGACGAGGACACGAGCCCCGGAGCAGCCGATCGGGTGGCCCAGGGAGATGCCGCCACCGTGGACGTTGGTCTGCTCCAGCGGGTAGTCCAGGTCCTTGAGGGACTGGGCGACGACCGCACCGAAGGCCTCGTTGATCTCCAGGAAGTCCAGGTCCCCGGTCTTCCAACCGGCCTTGGCCAGGGCGGCCGTCACTGCCTGGGAGGGCTGAGAAAGCAGCGAGGTATCCGGCCCTGCGGTCTGCCCGGCAGCGCCGACGGTAGCGAGGATGTTCCACCCCTTGGCATCGGCATTCTCGCGGGTGGTTAGCACCACGGCTGCCGCGCCGTCGGAGATCTGGGAGGAGGAACCGGCGGTGATGGTGCCCTCCTTGCGGAACGCCGGGCGCAGCTTGGCCAGGCCCTCCTCGGTGGTGCCCGGGCGCACCCCCTCGTCCTGGGAGACGGTGATGATCTCCTTGCGGGTGGTGACCTCGATGGGGACGATCTCATCGTCGAAGGTGCCCTCGGCGATCGCGCGCTCGGCACGCTGGTGGGACAGCGCGGCGATGTGGTCCTGCTCCTCGCGGTTCAGGCCGGCGGCCTCGGCGTTCGCGTCGGTCTCCACGCCCATGGCGGTGCCCTGGACTGGGTCGGTCAGGCCGTCGCGCTCGAGGGCATCGTCCAGCTTCAGACCCCCGAAGCCCTTGCCGGCGCGCACACCTGCGGCGAGGTGCGGGGCGTTGGACATGGACTCCTGACCACCGGCGACGACGACGGTGGCGTCCCCGGCCTTGATCATGCGTGCGCCGCTGATGACGGCGTCCAGGCCGGAAAGGCAGACCTTGTTAATGGTCATGGCCGGGACGTGCATCCCCAGGCCCGCGGCGACGGCTGCCTGTTTGGCGGGGTTCTGCCCGGCGGCGGCCTGCACGACCTGGCCCATGAGGACGTAGTCCACCGGCTCGGTACCGACGCCGGACCTCTCGAGTACTGCGGAGATAGTGGCGGCGCCGAGGTCGACGGCGGTCTTGCGGGACAGCGCGCCAAGCAGGCGGCCTTGCGGGGTGCGGGCGGCGCCGACGATGACGACGTCCTGTGGCTGCGGGTTCAGTGGCATGGGGTGAAAACCTCCCGTTGTCGGCTGGGCGAGCTATTTATGATGTGATCATCATCTCATAGTTGGCCCCACCGCGTCTGGGTCCTGAGAGATAGAAAAAGGCCGGGCAGCGTTTCTGCTGCTCGGCCCCTCACTAAGCGTTCACACTCTTGCTGTTAGTGCGAGAAGTGGCGCTCCCCGGTGAGGTACATCGTCACGCCGGCCTTCGTGGCGGCCTCGATGACCTCGGCGTCGCGGACGGAACCACCCGGCTGGACGACAGCGCGCACGCCAGCGTTGGCGAGCACCTCGAAGCCATCAGCGAATGGGAAGAAGGCGTCGGACGCGGCGACCGCGCCCTTAGCGCGCTCGGCACCGTCGGACAGGGTGTTTGCTCGCTCGACGGCAAGCTTCGCAGCGTCCACGCGGTTGACCTGGCCCATGCCCACGCCCACGGTCGCACCGTCGGCGGCGAGCAGGATGGCGTTGGACTTCACCGCGCGCACGGAGCGCCATGCGAATTCCAGCTCGGCGAGGGTGGCCTCGTCGGCCGGCTCGCCGGCAGCCAGGGTCCAGTTGGCTGGGGCGTCGCCGTTGGCGTCGATGACGTCGCGCTCCTGCAGCAGAAGCCCACCGGAGATCGGGCGGGACTCGATGGCGGCGCGGGTCGGGGCGGCGGCCTTGAGGATGCGGATGTTCTTCTTCTGGCTCAGGATCTCGATCGCGCCGTCCTCGTAGTCCGGGGCGACGATGACCTCGGTGAAGATCTCCGCGACCTGCTTGGCCATCTCAACGCTGACTGGGCGGTTGACGGCGATGACGCCGCCGAAGGCTGACATCGGGTCACAGGCGTGCGCGGCGCGGTGGGCGGCGGCGATGGACTCCTCGGACACGGCGATGCCACACGGGTTGGCGTGCTTGATGATCGCCACGGCCGGGCGCTCGTGGTCCCAGGCGGCGCGCCACGCGGCGTCGGCGTCCGTGTAGTTGTTGTAGGACATCTCCTTGCCGTGGAACTGCTCGGCCTGTGCCAGGCCCGGCTCCTCGCCCGGCGCGGTGTAGACCGCGGCCTTCTGGTGCGGGTTCTCGCCGTAGCGCAGGTCGTGGGCCTTCTCGTAGGAGGCGCCGGACCACGCCGGGAACTGCTCGTCATCCTTGCCGACCTGGGCGGTCAGCCAGCTGGCCACCGCGACGTCGTAGGAGGCGGTGTGCTGGAAGGCCTTCATGGCCAGCTCGGTGCGCTGCGCGAGGGTGAAGCCACCCTCCTTCGCGGCAGCGACGACCTGGTCGTAGCTGTTCGGGTCCACGACCACGCCGACGGAGGCGTGGTTCTTCGCGGCGGCGCGCACCATCGACGGACCACCAATGTCGATCTGCTCGATGACCTCGTCGTAGGAGGCCCCGGAGGCGACGGTCTGGGTGAACGGGTAGAGGTTCACGACCACCAGCTCGAAGGGCTCGATCTCCAACTCCTTGAGCTGGTCAAGGTGGTCCTGCTTGCGGGTGTCGGCGAGGATGCCGGAGTGCACGCGCGGGTGCAGGGTCTTCACGCGGCCCTCGAGGACCTCGGGGAAGCCGGTGAGCTGCTCGACCTCGATGACGGGCACGCCGGCATCAGCGATCTTCTTGGCAGTCGAGCCGGTGGAGACGATCTCCACCCCGGCGGCGTGCAAGCCCTGCGCGAGCTCCTCCAGGCCGGTCTTGTCGTACACGCTGACCAGGGCGCGGCGGATGGGCTTGCGCTCGCCGGTTGCCTGCGCTGGGTTCTTAGAATTCGAAAGTTCAGTCATTGCTGCTGATCTGGGCCTTTCGTCCCTCGATGGTGAGTCCGTTTCCTGCGATCTCGTGCAGGACCTGCACGATCAAACGCCGCTCCACGTGCTTAATTTTTTCGTGCAACGTCTCCACTTTATCGCTTGGGTGCACGTTTACCGCTTCCTGTGCCACGATCGGGCCGGAATCAACCCCGGCGTCCACCACGTGCACGGTCGAGCCGGTGACTTTCACGCCGTATTCGATGGCATCCACGACCGCCTGCGCGCCCGGGAAGGAGGGCAGCAGCGCGGGGTGGGTGTTGATGATGCGGCCCGGGAAGCGATTCACGACGTCGGCGCCGATGATGCGCATAAACCCGGCGGAGACGATGAGGTCGGCGTCCCAGCTTTCGAGTGCGGCGATGAGGTCGCGGTTCCACTGCTCCCGGTCGGTGACCTTGGGGACGTACTCCACCTTGAAGCTCGGCAGGCCTGCCTTCTCGGCGCGCTCGAGTGCGGTGCAGTCGCGGTCCGCGCCAATGGCGAGCAGCTCGACTTTTGCCGGGTCCAGGTTGTCGATGAGGGCCTGGACGAGTGTGCCGGAGCCGGAGGCCAGCGCGACGATGCGCAGCGGCCGGCCCTGGGGCGCGGGCAGTGTGGTGTGGAAGTTCTGGCTCATTAGTTCTCCTCGTTCTCCTCGACTTCACCGTCGGCCTCGCCCTCGTCATCGAGGTCTGCGTTGTCGGGCTCGTCGTTTTCTTCGTCTTCTTCGGCGGCGGTCTCGCCATCGACGTCGGCGTCCGCGTTCTCGGCCTCTTCACCTTCTTCGTCTTCTGCTGCGGCGTCGGCGGCGTCGTCTTCGCCGAGGGTCTCGTCCCCGTCGTCGCCCTCTACATCTTCGCCTTCGGCGACGTCGTCTTCGACAGCATCCCCGTCATCGTTGATGTCCTCGTCCTCGCCGTCGTAGTCCGCAACGTCTTCCTCGTGCTCGGTGTCTTCGTGCTCACTGTCCTCGGCAGGAGCGACCTCGTCGGCCGGAACCGCCTCGGTCACCGCGGCACCGGCGCGGGCGAAGAACCACATCAACACGGTGGCGGGCAGCAGCAACCAGGCACCCGCCTCGACAGCGGCCAACCACGGCAGCGGCCCGGTAGTCCCGACGGTGCCCAGCACGCCGCGCGCCAGCCACGCGCCAATGAAGGCGAGCACCAGGGCAGCGACCCCTGCTCCCAGGCCCGTGAAGACCGGGGACTCCACGTAGCTTCGCTGGCGCACGAAGCGGTAGACGGTGGCCACGGCGACGATCGCGGGAATCGCCAGCAGGAATGGCCCGCCCGGGATGGGCGCGTTCGGCGCAGCCGCCAGGATCGGCAGCGGAGGCAGCTCGACGTTGGTGATGTTGAAGAGGCTGAACAGGCCAAAGCCGAGGTTGTACTCCCCACCCAGCAGGACGGCTGCCGCGCCGATCACAACATTCGGCAGGTAGAGCAGGGCCAGGAGGGTCAGGCCCACGCCAGGCCAGAAGCCCGGCGCGATCTCGTAGGCCGCGCGGAAGGCGGACCAGTTGCCGATCAGGGCGATCACCACGCCCAGCAGGCCGGCGACGCACATCCAGCCCAGGAAGTTCCGACCCAGGCGGACGGATTCCACGGGCCAGGTCGGCCAATGGCGGCGCAGCAGCAGGGCCCGCCAGATGCGCCCCCGCATGCCGATGGCCACGGCAAGACCGTTAACAAGGAAGGTGTTTAGCAGGGCCCGCCCCAGGTGGGGCGCCTGGACGTCGAAGACGCGACCGGCGTCCAGGAGCATGAGCCAAGCGATGAAGGTCAGTACCATAGGCAGGCCGATGCCGAGGGTGGCGAAGACCCTTAAACCCCGGACGCTGACCTTGTCCCCCAGCGCCTTCGTGATGCGGCGGGAATGCCCGAGGATCACGGCGATCGCGGGAAGCAGTGGGACGAAGCCCAGCTCCACGCCCTGCATTTTCAGCGGGGCGGCGTTGGCCACCATCCAGACGCTGGCGAGGACGCTGGGCACCATCGAGAATTTCGCGCCGATGCCCACGATCACCGCGAAGGTCAGGGCGATCGCGATCGTGACCCCGTGGTTAGCCAGCAGGGTGGGCAGGAAGCGTTTGATGTGGGGCCGCCACAACTCCCAACGGTGCTTCAGCCCCGCTCCCCTGCCCGGCTGCTGCCGCTGGCCAGTGCGCGGGACGGTACGCTCGCCGCGTTCCGAGCGGTGGAAGCGGTCCTGGGAGCTATGACCTGCCGGGGAGCGCCCGGCCGGGGTGGCCTGAATAGACGACGGGCGTGCCGGTGGGCGCCGGTGGGGGCCGGCCGGGCGGCGTCCCGCCTGGCGGGCGGCACTGCGGCGCGGTCTGGAACGGGGGTTGTCGGCTTGTCTACTCACAGTGTCTATTGTGCCTGCCCCTGACCGCACTGTGACATTCACTGCACCTTCCGGCGTTTCCGGGCGAAGACGGGGCGAGCCTCGCATGGCTGCTGCGCTGGTCGAAGCTGGCGAGGGGGCGAAGGCATGGAAACGCGGACGGGCGGAATGTGACTTTACCCACCCCTTTTGGGTGTATCACGCAGACACGGGGACGAAACACCCCACATTAACCTGCAGAAAAGAAGCTCTGAGCTGCACTTTCACCCCGCTCTCCCGCCATGCACCCGTTAATCACACCAGCCACAGCGTTCACTTGTCGTTATATTCCCGCAATATTGGTTGAAACATACGAAAGGACACAATAAAGTAACTTTCGTTCATAACGATCTGGTTACGAAACACCAGCGAGTAGATCACTGTCTCCAAAGCTTGAAAGGGCAAGGAACGTGCAGAAGACCTCCAGCACCCGGCGCGTTGGCCAGCACCGCAAGGTAGATAACAGCGCCAAGCGCCGTCTCGCATTGGTCGCCGTTGCAACGGGTGCCGTCTCCACGGCTGGCGCCGCAGGCGCTACTGCTGGCGCTCAGCAGGCAAACTCCGCTACCCCAGCCGATGGCTCCATCGAGCTGGCCGCCGACTCCTCTTTCCTGGCCCAGGAGGCCGGGGGCAGCTCCGCGGCTGACGCCCCGCGCATCCTCGAGGTCCCGCAGCTGCAGGAGACCACCGCGGACCTGTCCGCACAGCTCTCCTCCGCTCTGGAGTTCGCCAAGCAGCGCGCTGCCGCTGATGCCGCATCCCGCGCCCCGCAGGCGGCTAAGCCTGCCGAGGGCTCCTTCACCTCTGGTTTCGGCGCTCGCTGGGGCACCAACCACAACGGCGTGGACATCGCGAACGCCATCGGCACCGCGATCCGCGCAGTCAAGGACGGCACCGTCATCGACGCTGGTCCGGCTTCCGGTTTCGGCAACTGGGTGCGCGTCAAGCACGACAACGGTGACATCACCGTCTACGGCCACATCGCCACCATCGACGTCTCCGTCGGTGACCGCGTGACCGCTGGCCAGAAGATCGCCGGTATGGGCAACGAGGGCTTCTCCACCGGCCCGCACCTGCACTTCGAGATCCACCCGAATGGCTCCGGCCCGATCGACCCGGTGCCGTGGCTGCGTGACCTGGGCATCGAGATCTAGCTCGACGCGTACGCGAATAGCTCCCACCCTGCTGCACACGGGGTCGGGAGCTTTTCTTCTTGTTATACGATCCCTCCGGGCTTGTTAGAGCGACCGCTCTGAGCTAGTTAGAAAGACCCGCTCTGGGGTTGTTATAGAGCACGACCCTAGGGGCGGTGCCACCCCTCCCCTAGAGCTTCTCCATCGGCACGCCACCAAAGAGCATGAGGCGCACGGTGCCGCGGCTGCCGAAGTCGATCATGACGGTGGTGTGGCTGCCCGCACCGTCGACGCTCTTGACGGTGCCCAGGCCGTACTTATCGTGGTTGACGCGATCCCCCACGGCCAGCTCCAGGGGCTTGCCGCTGCGGTCTGTGGCCTTCTTCTTGCCCTTCGCGGCCGCACCCTTGCCCGCAGGCTTGCCCGGCCGGAAGCCGGTGGAGTTGCCGCCGGACGCGCCACCAGAGCCACTTCCTGTAGAGCTAAATCCGGAACCAGCACGGCCCGCACCGAAGGTACGCCCGCCGTCGAAACCGCCACTCCGGCTGCCGTAGCCGCCAGAACCACCCGAGCCCCAGCCCCCGGAGCGCCCCCAGCCACCCGAGTAACCAGAGCCACCGCCGAAGCTGGAGCCATCGGCATAGCCACCGCTGCCCCAGGATCCCGCCCAGTCCGGTTCCTCGCGGAGCCACTCCACCAGTTCCTCGGGCACCTCGGAGAGGAAGCGCGAGGGCGGGTTATTCACGGGCGCGCCCCAGCCGGAGCGGGTGATCGCGCGGCAGATGTAAAGCTTTTCCTTCGCACGGGTAATGCCCACGTACGCCAGGCGGCGTTCCTCGGCGAGCTCCGTCGGGTCGCTGAGCGCACGCATGTGCGGGAACTGGCCGTCCTCCCAGCCGGTGAGGAAAACCACCGGGAACTCCAGCCCCTTGGCGGTGTGCAGGGTCATCAGCGTGATCTGGCCAGCGCCTTCCTCCGGGATCTGGTCGGCGTCCGCGACCAGGCTGACCCGCTCTAGGAAGGCCTGCACGCTGCCCAGCGGGGCCTCGCCCTCGTCGAGCATCGCGTCGGCGACGTCCTGCTTGAGCTGCACCTCGGGCTGCACCGCCTTGCCTGCGGGCATCTCCTCGTAGGCCTTCTGGTGGGCGGCCTCCTGGCTGAACTCGTGGCCCACGCTGATCAGCTCGTTGACGTTATCCAGCCGGGTCTGGTCCTGCGGGTCATTGGACTTCTCCAGCTCGGCCCGGTAGCCGCTCTGCTCCACAATGGCGGCGATGATCGCGCCCAGGTCCGGCAGGCCCAACGGGCTGCCATCGGAGGCGCGCAATTCCGCATCCTCGACCGTTTTCCGCAACTTCTCCATCATGCTGAGGAAGCCCGCGATGGCGTTGCGACCGCGCCCGCCGAGACGGGCGACCTTGTCCTCGGCGGCGTCGCGCAGCCCTTGCGCGAAGCTCACCCCCTGCGCTTCAGCGTGGACGGTGACCTGCGCAAGCGCCCGATCACCGATGCCCCGCCGCGGGGTGTTGATGATGCGGCGCAGAGCGACCGTGTCCTCCGGGTTATCGAGCACCTTGAGGTAGGAAACGATGTCTCGGATCTCCTTGCGCTCGTAGAAGCGGGTGCCACCCACGACCTTGTACGGCAGCCCGGAGCGCATGAGCACGTCCTCCAGCGCGCGGGAGGCGTTGTTGGTGCGGTACATGATGGAGATATCCCCGTAGGGCACGCCCTCGTCGACGAGCCGGTCGATCTCGCCTGCGATGAAGCGGGCCTCGTCGTGCTCGTTATCCGCCACGTAACCGGCGATCTTCTCGCCCTGCCCGAGGTCGGTCCACAGCTTCTTGGGCCGCCGCTCGGTGTTGCGTTCGATCACGGCGTTCGCCGCGGAGAGGATGGTCTGCGTGGAGCGGTAGTTCTGCTCCAGAAGGATGGTGTGGGCGTTCGGGTAGTCGCGCTCGAATTCCTCGATATTGCGGATCGTCGCGCCGCGGAAGGCGTAGATGGACTGGTCCGCATCACCCACCACGGCGAGCTCACCGCCACCGCTGCCCTCTTCGCCGACCAGGGTGGAGACCAGCACGTATTGCGCGTGGTTGGTGTCCTGGTACTCGTCGACGAGCACGTGCCGGAAGCGGCGGCGGTAGTGCTCCGCAACCTGCGGGTTATTGCGCAGGATACCGACGACCTCGCCGATCAGGTCGTCGAAGTCCACGGCGTTCGCCGCCCGGAGGCGCTTTTGGTAATCCGCGTACAGGGAGGCGACGGTCTGTTTGTGGAGGTTGCTGTCCGCGTCCGCCTCGGTCTTCGCAGCGGCAGGTCCGACGAGCTCGTTCTTCCAGTTGCTGATCGTGGACAGCACACCGCGGGGCGCGAATTCCTTGACGTCCAGGTTGTGGTCCTTGATGACCATGGTGATCAGGCGCTTGGAGTCATCCGAGTCGTAGATCGTGAAGTTGGTATTCAGCCCCGCCACGAGGTGAGCGTTGCTGCGCAGGATGCGCACGCACATGGAGTGGAAGGTGGAGACCCACATCCGCTCGGCGGCGGGGCCAACGAGGTCGGCGACACGCTCGCGCATCTCCGCCGCGGCCTTATTGGTGAAGGTGATCGCGAGGATCTGCCAGGGCGCAACACCGGTGGACAGCAGCCAGGCGATGCGGCGGGTCAGCACGCTGGTCTTCCCTGATCCCGCGCCCGCGACGATGAGCAGCGGGCTGCCGGTGTGCTGCACGGCTTCCTTCTGCTGCGGGTTGAGCCCGGCCAGCAGTTGCTCGCGGTTGTCCGGCGCGTGGCGTCGGTCGAAGGGGCTCACCGCGGTTGTGTCAGGACGTCGGTTCCCGCTGCTTGCAGTTCCCAGGAAGTCGTCGACGTCCCCGGCGTGCTGCGCTCCCTGACGTGGCTGGCGCTGCCCCTGCGACTGGCTGTCCGTCGGCTGCGCGGGGGCGTGCTCGCCCTGCGCACCCGGCTGGGCCGTGGCCTCGTTCATGAGCGCGACCAGCTCCTCGTAGCCCGCGGGTGGGGCGTCCTCCGGGGGCGGGGCCGCATCAAACCCAGGGTCGAACTCAGGGTCGAACTCCGGCTCTGGCGGCGGCAGTTCCTCGGCCTGTTCTGCCTCCGGTCCGCTCGCACCGGTGGCTGGCTGCTCGTCGGCGTGGCTGGCCGCCTGGCTCGCCGGACGTGCGGCACCAGGGGTCATGGGAAAGAGGCTGTCTTGCTCATCAGGAGTGTTCATCGTCTACCAGGCTAGTAGATGCCCCAGGCACGGCTGCGCGACGTACAATCAAAGCTATGACTAGCGAAGATGGCGCAGCGATGAACCCCGGCATCGGGGATGGGCCGGAGGCTCCGGCTAAGGACTTCGAGGTGCGCATGCCCTCCGGTACCGATGATCCGCTCTCCGATGAGGAGATTCAGAAGTATCGCCAGGAGATCAACCGGATGGACCGGACGATCATTGATGCGATCCACCGCCGCTCCGCCGTCTCGAAGGCCATCGGCAAGACCCGCCTGGGCTCCGGCGGTACCCGCCTGGTCTACACCCGCGAGGTGGCGATCATTAACCAGTTCCGCGAGGAGTTCGGCTCCGAGGGCGTGGAGATCGCCAAGGCGCTGCTGCAGCTTGGCCGCGGTCGGCTGGGCTAGCCCCGCCTTCACTCCCTGAGGCCCCTGCGCACCCTACCCCAACGCGCAGCTGCCCCCGACGATGTGTCGTCGGGGGCAGCTTTATGACCGAGGGTTCTGCGCTCGCGCTTGAGCGCCAGGGACGTTGCTGTGCGCCGGTACTCCAGCGTCGCGCCACTAGCGTTTTCCGCTAACGCTATCCGTTAGGGCAGGCGGAAGCCCGCACCGGAACCGCCGAGCGCGTTCATGTCCGCCGCGATGGCATCCCAGGTGGTGGACACCGCTGGGGAGTGCAGCGGGCCCTGCAGCGGGGTGGTGCAGCTCGGCAGCGGCTGGAAGCCGCCGTTGAGGATGCCGACCAGGCGGCCGCCCGCGTAGACGGGTGCGCCGGAGTCCCCGAGGGATGCGCAGATGTGGCTCACGAAGGTCTGGCCAAGATGCCCCAGCACCGGACCGCACTTGGTACCGGTGGCCACACCAGTCTTGCAGGCCGCGTTTGGCACAGCAGGCGCCGGGCCACCGATACGGTTCAGCGCCACGCGACCGTAGTTCCGGGTCAGCTGCACGTCGGGGCGCAGGCGGATGACGGAATAGTCCAGGTTGCCGAACTTCACGACCTTGCCGATCACACCGGCCTCGGGAGCGTCGAGGGAACGCACCGGGCTGCCCGGCACGCCACAGTGAGCGGCGGTGATTCCCACCTTGTTGCCCGCAGCATCAATGCCCGCCACCGAGAGGGTGCAGATGCTGTCGCCCACCATGATCGGGGTGGATGGCCCCAGCAGAGCGCGAGGCTTGATGCGCTGCTGGGCAGCCGGCGCGGTGGGCGAGGTGAAGTAGTGCCCCGGCACGCGGTGTGGGCCTGGCTGGCCGGTGGCCGTGAGCGCCGCGTCGAGGGAGCCCATCGGGTTGGCCGCCGCCTGCCCGGCCGCACCGACGCCCAGCCCGGCAGCGATGCCGAGGCTGGCGAGCAGACCCGCGGCACCTCGCAGGATGCGCCCGCGCAGGGTGCGGTGGTGGCGGGCATGGGTCCGGGTGGTGCGCTGCATGGCGTGTTCCTTATGTGACAGGTGGGGCTCGATTCCCTCTAACCATAGCGCCCGCACCAGACACCGCCTACGCCAACGCGCATGGCGGTCCTGGCGCTACCCCCCAACACCACCCCACCCCAAAGTTCAATACATTGAACTTGGTGATTCATCCAACTGAACACTATTCTTGGCTGTCATGAGTATTAGCGTCCAGAACTTAAGCGTGAGCTACGGCGCGAACACCGCGATTCGGAACATCAGCTTCACCCTCGACTCCCCCGGCATGCACGGCATCATCGGCCCCAACGGCTCGGGCAAATCCACCCTCATGAAGGCGATGCTTCAGATCCTGGACAAGCGTCACGTCCACGGCACAAGCACCACCGGCACCCCTGCCGGCTACCCCGTCACCCTCGACGGCAAGGACCCCGCCGAGCAGCGCCGCGCAATCGCTTATATCGAGCAGCGCTCGAACCTCGACTGCAACTTCCCCACCAGCGTCTTCGACACCGTCCTAATGGGAACCTACCCACGCCTGGGTCTTTTCCACCGCCCCGGCAAGGCCGAGCGCAAGGCAGCCACCCAGGCTCTCAAGGACGTCGACATGTGGGACTTCCGCCACCGCCACATCAGCGAACTCTCGGGCGGACAGTTCCAGCGCGTCCTCTTTGCCCGCGCCATCGTCCAGGACGCGGAGTACATCTTCCTGGACGAGCCCTTCGTCGGCATCGACGTCCCCAGTGAGAAGACGATTGTGACCCTGCTGCGGCAGATGGCGGACGCGGGCAAGCACGTCGTCGTCGTGCACCACGACATGAACACGGTGCGCGACTACTACGACGACCTCATCGTCCTCAACGGCGAGCTCGTCGCGGCGGGTCCCACCGAGGAGGTCTTCGTCCCCGACGTGCTGCAGAAGGCCTTCGGCGCGCTCGTCATCCGCGAGCCGTCAGCACCAGCCCACCCCACGCCACGGCAGGCAGCCCTTCAGGAGGAGACAGCATGATCGCGGAGTTCCTCGACTCACTACTCAGCCACGGCTACCTGCAAAAAGCGCTGATCACCTCGGTGATCGTGGGCGTGGCCTGCGGCATCGTCGGCAGCTTCATCGTGCTGCGCGGCATGGCCCTGATCGGTGATGCCATCTCGCACGCCGTACTACCGGGGGTCGCGGCCTCCTACCTGCTCGGCACGAACCTCTTCCTCGGGGCGGTGGTCGCGGGCCTACTCGCCACACTGGCGATCGGGCTGATCAGCGAACGCTCCACGGTGAAGAATGATTCGGCGATCGGCATCGTCTTTTCCACCTTCTTCGCGATCGGCGTGCTGCTCATGGCGAAAGCGCAGACGGCGACGGATCTGACGGAGATCCTCTTCGGCAACGTCCTGACCGTTCAGGACGCCGACCGCAACCTCTCGATCGGTATTGCCGCTGCCGTGCTGATTCTCACGCTGGTCTTTTACAAGGAGCTCAAGCTCAGCACCTTCGACCCCGTCATGGCGCAGTCGGCTGGCGTGCCCGTGCGGGCAATCCACTACGGGCTGATGGTGGTGCTCACGCTGGTGACGGTCATTTCCCTGCAGACGGTGGGCGTGATCCTGGTGGTCTCCCTGCTGATCACTCCGGCGTCGGCGGCGTACCTGCTGACGAACCGGCTGGGAGTGATGATCGGGCTTTCAGTGGCGATCTCGGCGCTCAGCTCCGTAGTGGGGCTGTTCCTGAGCTATAGCTACAACGTGTCCTCCGGCGTGACGATCGTGCTGACCGCCAGCGCGCTGTTCCTGCTGGCTTTCCTCTTCGCGCCAGGCAAGGGACTGATTGCTCGCTCGCTGGGCAATAAGCCACTGGCCGCGCTGTTGGCCCTCCTGGTGGGCGGTGCCCTCGTGTTCGGGGCCGTGACCTTCTCGACGGAGGAGAAGGCAGACGGTGAGCAGCTGAACGTCGTCACCACCTTCACGCTGCTGGCAGACCTGGTGGAGGAGATCGGCGGCGAGGCGGTGAACGTCCATAACCTCGTGCCGACCGGCACGGACCCGCACGACTACGACCCCCTGCCCGCGGACCTGGATGCGACGAGCGACGCCGACCTGCTGTTCTACAACGGGCTGAACCTCGAGGGCGGTGAGCACGGCTGGCTCGCGAAACTGAAGAACACCGCGGGCCTGGACGATTCCCAGATGGTCGAGACCACCAAGGGCGTGGAACCGAAGTACCTCAAGGACGAAAAGGGCAATCAGGAGATCAACCCGCACGCCTTCCTGGACCCGACCGTCGGCATCGCGATGGCCGAAAACGTGACCGCGGCGCTGGCCGAGGCCCTGCCCGAGCGCGCCGATCAAGTCGAGGAGAAGGGCGCAGAGTACAAGGCCATGCTGGAGAGCATCGACGCCGACTACCGCGAGCAGATCGGTGCGCTGCCGAAGGAGGATCGTGTGCTCGTGGCCAGTGAACATGCCTTCCAATACATGGTCGACACCTACGGCATGGAGCAGCTGTATATCTGGCAGATCGACACGGATGAAAACGGCTCCCCCGCGCAGATCGGACACCTCGTGCGCCAGCTGAAGGACAAGCGCCCGAAGCACCTGTTCGTGGAGTCGAACGTGGATACGCGCCCCATGAAGACCGTCTCGAAGGAGGCCGGGATTCCGATCTTCGACGAGCCACTGCACTCCGATGAGCTCGGCAAGCCGGGCACGGTCGCGGGAACCTACGAGGATTTCCTGCGCAGCAACTTGAAAACCATGATCGCGGGGCTGAAGCGCTAAAACGCGAATGCGCGAGGCCCACATGCGTTGGGCTTCCCCGGTCGCATGCCCCCCTGATTTTCTTGCAGCAGGGTGGGTGGCGGGCCGCCCGCGGGCTTATTATTTGATGCATGGCTGAAACTATCTCCGAGCAGAGGCAGCGGATTCTGCCCTCTCGCGCTCACCTGCCGTACGGGCTGGTGCTCGCCGCCTGGTGGAGCGCATGCCTGCTGCTGATCGCGGGCGGGGCGATCGTCGGCGCCCGGTTGGTGGAAAAGCTCGCGGTGGTTGTGGCGCCGCTGGCCATCGCGGTGCTGTTTTCCGCGATGCTCACCCCGATCGTTAATTTTCTCGACGTCAAGCTGCGCCTCCCCCGCTCTCTGGCGTCTTTGCTGACGGTTCTGGGGCTGATCGGGCTCATCTCGGCGGGCATAACGCTGTTCACGACCCAGCTGATCTCTGGGGTGCCGGCGATGCGGGATTCCGCCCGGCAGGGCGTGAATCAGATCGTTGATTGGCTGGAGAACGGCCCATTTAAGCTCACGCAGGCGAAGCTCTCCGAGATGGTTAGCCACGTGCAGGGCGCGCTGTCCGAGAACTCCAAAACCATTGCGGACGGCGCGGTGCGCACCGGCACAACGGCGGTGAACTCGGGGGCGGCCCTGCTGATCTTCCTGATCACCCTGTTCTTCTTCCTCTACGAGGGCCGGCGCATCTGGCTGTGGCTGGTATCCCTGGCGCCCCAGGCATCGCAGGTGCCAATGGATGAGGCTTTCCGCCGCGGTTGGGTCTCGCTCGGGACGTTCGCCCACGTCCAGGTGCTGGTCGCCGCGTTGAACGCGGTCTCGGTGGGTATTGGCTGCTGGGTGATGAAGGTGCCGTTCGCGATTCCGATTTCGGTGCTGGTCTTCATCGCTTCCTTCGTCCCGATCGTGGGCGCGCTGATTTCCGGTGCGGTGCCGGCGCTGATCGGCCTGGTGGACCAGGGCGTGTTCACCGCGATCGTCATGGTGATCATCGTGACGGCGGTGCACCAGATTGAGACGCACGTGCTGCAGCCCTTCCTGATGGGGCACGCTGTGGCGCTGCACCCGCTCGCGGTGATCGTGGTGGTGGCCGCGGGCACGTACCTCTTCGGCCTGGCGGGCGCGGTGTTCGCAGTGCCGGTGGCCGCACTGGTGAACTCGGTGGTGCGCTATCTGCGTGGCAATGACATGTTCCCCGCGCTCGGCGAGGCCTATGAGCTTCGGAAACCCGGGACCACGAGGGGGCTGACCGACCCGAAGGACGAGGAGGCCGCCGGAGAGTCGGCGGCTGGCGATGCCACAAAAGATGCCAAGGCCACTCAAGATGCCGAGTCCACTGCTTCAACCAACAGCACCGATCCCCGCGAGTAGCCCCCTCCCCTTCCCGAAGAAGCGCACGCTCCTCGCTCACTGGCACGCCCACCTCAGCCCAGTTGGGCAGAGAAAATCCCCCACTTCGGTCAGTGCTGGCACTCACTGGATGGGGGATTATTGCTGGGGCTAGTAGCGCTCCGGCTCCTCGCCGAGCTGGAAGCGTCGGCCGGAGATCTCCTCTGGGGTGATCTCCACGTAGTTGTACTTCAGGGTCGGCAGCCACGGCTTCAGCGGCAGCTCGTCGGCCTTCTGGATCTCGTCCGTCCTCTCCAGGATGCGAGCGCTTCCCTTCACGATGACGGACCATGCCTTGTCCTCGGTGTGGTCATCGGCTTCGAAAAGCACCCGGTCGTTGATGGACACGGTGAAGAGCTTGGAGCCTTCCGCGGTGCGGAAGTAGATCTTTCCTTCGTTCACCACGTAGTTCAACGGGTAGATGTCGAAGTCATCCTTGATGCGAACGACCAGGCGACCGAGCTGCTGGTTGCCCATCAGCTCCAGGGCCTCGTCTTCCTTCAGGATCTCAATGGGGTTCTCAAAATCAGCCATGCTTCCATTCTGGCACTGTTTTGCGTTTCGTGCCGTGGCGGAGTTTTAAGCCTCGGGCCCGGTGATCAGCACCAAGGTCACCGTGGCTGGTCCGTCGACCGCCCGTAGCTCGTGGGAGACGTTCGCATCCACAGAGATTGCGGTGCCCGGCTTGATGAGAAGTGTCTCCCCACCCACGTCGAACTCGACTTCACCGGTCTGGCCAAGCACCATGATCGGCGCCGGCGCGTGGTGATCCGCCATGACGTCGCCCTTTCGGAAAGCAATGCGGACGACGGACGCGTGTCCGGGCTTTTCCTGGATGCGAACCTCAGGGATGGCACGGCCCTCCCCCTCAGCCTGGCTGTGTTCTGCGTCCAGCTGGGTGAGGTACATCCAACCTTCGCCAGCGGAATTGTAGGGCTGCTTCGTGGGAGTGTCTTTATTAGCGCTCATGGCCCCATGCTTCCACAAAATTCCATCCCCGGGGTTGATGAAGGCCCCCTCAATGTTTCCAATGAACGCTCCGATGCGAGCGGCCGCTTCTTCCCACAATGCTCAAGCACCGCCCCACGCGTGCGCTGGCTTATTTTCGCGGGCAGCACAGGCCCCCAACGCCCCGACTCAAGACCGCGAAAAAGCAACCGCTACCGCGATAATGCCGATCGGGATAAGCAAGATAAAGAGGTTAATGATGGGCAGCGCCTGCCCTGCCGCGACTTCTTCCCATGCATAAAGAGCCGTCGAACCAAACCCAAGGAGCAGCATCGCGCACCCCACCCCGGCCCAAGCCAAGACGGTGCCCCTCGCTGGTTCCGTGCGCGACCGCAAGAAAAGGTACCCACCCAGAACAGCAACCCACACTGTTGTCAGCGACGCCCCCACGGCAATGATGATCCCATCTACAACACTCCACGCCGCATTCGGATCATTGATAATGAAGCTCGTCAGCACCGTGAGCGCTGGAATGCCCACAGCTCCTGCAAGCAGCCATCCAAGAATTGTTTTAGCGCCCATAGTGAAAGGTTAACAGCCGAGCACTGAAGCAGTGCCGGGATGTGACGAAGCCCCCTTCACCAGCACCCGCTGTTCCTGCCGCAGAAGTAAAACACCGACAGCTACGGCTCGGAATCGGCCGCGTTTACCCCGTCCACAGTATTCGGCCCGGACATCCTCGGGATTTCAGATTACGAGATATTGAACCAGGGGGCGGCTATCAGAAGATATGAAAAACAAGTACCCATGAAGATTCACACCAAAGTGGCGATCATGATCCAGCGGGCTGGCGCAACTGGGGCCTGTGTGTCGCCGGTGAAGGAGCGCAATTTACTTCGCAAGGTATATCGCCGACGTCGCTGAGCCTACTCTTCTAACAGGCACGCTGGCACATCACCAGATCCCACTAGAAATGAAATGTAGAAGGGGGTCAGGCGCCGACAAATCAGATGCTTCTTCGTCCTCGAATACAGTAACTCAATAAACCGGCAACGGCAATACCTATCACTAATTAGCTTCTATTTCCGGAAGGCTGACAGCTCGTCCCCATAATGATGCTGTCATTCGTGCCGCCTCCCGGCCGTGGGCTTCTTCTTCGACTTTCCCTTGGGCGGCTTGCCATCCAGCAGGTCGGACACACTGTTCAGATTCTTCGAACAATTGCCTCCAGAAGCGCTCAATGGATTATAACCAACCGTGCTAGGCTCAGTTTACAATCCTTTCAAGTTAAGGAGCATGATGGGAATCTTCGGTCGGCTTTTCGGATCCAAGGATGAGGAAGTCCGCGACGATTCAGCCACTGACGCAGCCTACGAGGAAGAGACCGAAATCTGCGGAGTTTGTGGGGCACGCGGTGACCGAAGTGACCTTTATGACATCGATGGCTTTCAGATCGACGGCCGCCCAGACCCAGTTAACGTCGTCTGTCACGACTGCTACGTCGAAAATAACCTGGACAGCGGCTACCCCAGCTACTGCTGCGGAATGATCTACGAAGACGGCGAAGAGTACTGCGCAAGCTGCGGCGATCCGCTTTAGGCTGAGCCGGAGCTCGGGGGCACGGAATCTTCCTGGGGTTCTTCGATCATTTCCTCTTTGACCGATTCGGTCTCCTCTGAAGGCACTGTGCCCGGTTTCTCGGCATCTTTGGCCCGCTGTTGCTTCCAATCCTTGAACTTCCGGTTCAGATAACGACCGCCCTCCAAGAGGGCCGCTGTCGCCATCATCGCAACCACAGCTCCTTGTTGCCTGCCGGTGGTACGGCCGTCGAAGAATCCCTTGCCGTAAACTGGGCTCCCCATGGACTATTACTCCTTTCGATACATCTATTCACCCCAGCCTAATGCAAATGGCGCAGATTAGCGCTGGGTTTGAGTGTCCATACGTTCGATGGCCCTATAAATCGTTGGCCTGGACACGTTGAACGTACGAGCTACGACGCTGACGGAATTACCGCCTTCGGTTAGCTCCTTGGCGGCTTGCGCCTGTTCGTTACTGAGCTTCGGCCTTGACCCGGCGCCCCCTGCCCTGTGCTCGGGCATGTTCCACACCCTCACGGGTGCGCTGGATCAGTAGGTCTCTTCCCACTCAGCAAGGCTTGCCATGGCGTTGATCACCACCTTGTCGCCAAGACGCGATGTGTCTAGCTCAGGCTCAAGCACCTTGAAGTTGATATCTCGCCTAGCCAGATCAGCGATCGTATTCACAGTCTCAGCCAGGCCACGACCGAGGCGGTGGAGTCTGGTCACAACGAGAGTGCCATCAGGCCTCATGCACGCCAGAGCGTCGTCAAGTCCCGGGCGTTGCCACTTAGTCCCGGAAATTGTTTCCGCGTAGGCGTGGTTTGGATCGTAGCCGGCGTCGATGAGCGCCTCACGCAAGGTGCCGAGACTTTGCCCTGCCTCGACGTGGACACACACGCGCGACACCAACAAGCATGGTTATGCCTCCTCTGCTGCTTCTTGGAGGTCTGTTGGAAGGTTGTGATGCAGCACGTACTCGCGTAACAGCTTGTAGATGGCCCTGTGGACTTTAAAGCGCGATGGTTTCCTTCCCGCCGATTGATAGAAGTACTGCGTTGCAGCGTCGAGATCAACAGAACTAATGACGTCATCGAAACGGCCGTATTCGTTGATATGCGCCTCATCCACGTGCGCGGCGAGGATAATTCGCAGCAGCTCGGCATCAACACCAATAGCACGCACAAGCTGCGCGATCTCACGGTCTTGCTGCGAGAGTTTGTACTCGTTGATGTAGTCCTGCACTGTTTTGCCGGGCACCAGGTCAGCATCGCCCGATTGAATGTCGTGAAGCCAGCGGTTAGCAAAGACCTGGTCATCGGCGCTGAGACGCGCAAAGCCTGCGTGTAGGTCTGAGAGCAGCTCATCGAGCTCAGCCTGCGGCAGACCAGCCTCGATAGCACGCAGGTACTTCGTGTACTTCGCGTTGAGGTAGTCAGCGTCGATACGCGCAGTGTCGATGTGAGTGATGTGGACGTTGATGTCGTACGGCGGGCGGTCATCGCCGTCTCCCCCGCCTGGCTCTGGTTCACCCTCTGCACCGCCAAGCTCTTTATAACGCGACAGCAGCGCGATGTAGACCGGCTCGGTCAGTTCCACGGCAATCTCGGTGTCGGCAACCTCGTAGGTATCTTGCTCCCAGGTAAACCCCTGGACCTGAGCTGCTTGGAGATGCTCGTAGAGTTCGGGCAGCACCTTCGCGAACTCAAGACGGTCGGCTTCATCGCCGGGCAAGCGAGAGAAGTCGCCGATGCCGGCAAAGAGTCGCGTGATGGTCGTGAAGCACTGGTTGATCTGCAACAAGTGCTCGTCAAGATGATCAACGAACAGCCCGAAGGGCTTATCACCGGAGTACAGCTTGACAGCATCGTCGATGTTGCGTCGCATCGTGTACGGCTTGCGGTAGTAGCGGATCGAACCGAAGGGCTTTTCCGGGCCGAAGACACGGTTGGTACGCGAGAACGCCTGGATGATGTTTTCATAATCGATGACTTTGTCCAGGTACAGCGTGTTCAGCCACTTCGAGTCGAAGCCAGTGAGCATCTGTTTGACGACGATGAGCAGGTCAATCTGCTTGTCGTGCGTAAACGCCGGCGTGTTGTATGGCGCCTTATGTGCCAGTCGTGCAGCAATATCGCGCTTAAAGGCGTCGTGCGTGGTCATGGTGAAGTGCTGATCAAACTTGGCGTTGTAATGCTCAAGTATTTCAAGTAGTCCGTCTTCTTTTCTGAGTTGGGCCTCACCTGTGTTGTCGATGTTGGCATCAAACAACGCCGTGACGTTCAAGTGCGGGTAGGAATCGCGAAAAATTTGGAAATACTCAATAGCCTCGACGATGGAGTGCGTAGCCAAGATCGCATGAAAAGCACTGTTCCGGCTTAAATGCACCCAGTGCTCGGCGATGTCAGAAGCGACAGCAGCACGGTGTTCTGGCTGATTGTATTGCGACATCGGAACGAAGTCCTCGATCCCCTTGTCATAGGAGCCGTCTTCGTGGCGCACACCAGCCATCGGGACCTGGGCCTTGTCCATGTACTTCAGGAAGGTCTTTTCCTTGTGTGGATCGCTAAAAGCGTCCTGCTCATCGACAGCCTTGGCCTGTTCGAGCGCGACAGAGGTGCGCACGTCATTTGCGCGGTAGGTCTCGACCATCTCAGGATCAAAACCGAGCACGTTGCCGTCACGGATACCGTCGGCAATGGAATAGCGGTGCAGCTCATCGCCGAAGATGGTGGCCGTGGTGGAATGCACCTTCTGGTTCTCGTCGTGGATCGGCGTGCCTGTAAAGCCGAAGAGCAGCGCGTCCGGCAGCGTGGTCTTGATACCCAGCAGCATGTCTCCGAAGGTGGAGCGGTGTGCCTCGTCAATGATGAACACGATACGCTTGTCACGCAGTTTCTTTAGCACCGGCTCACGCAGCGTGTCAGCCTGCAAGTGGTGGAACTTCTGCAGCGAGGTCACGATCAACACCGAGGTGTCGTTTGTGAGCAGCCGAAGCAGCTCGTCAGCGCTGGCGGTGTCTGCAACGTCGATGGTGTCGCCACCATAGCTGCGATAGTTCGCCAGCGACTGCGTGCCCAGTTCCACGCGGTCAAGCAGGAAGACCACTTTGTCGGCGTTTTTGGAGTCGGCGATCAACTGCGCTGTCTTGAAGCTGGTGATGGTCTTGCCAGAGCCGGTGGTGTGCCAGATGTAGCCGCCCCTGTTACCGCTACCCCACTCGTGGCTTTCCACTCGGTCAGCAATGCGGTGCGCAGCGAAGTACTGGTACGAACGCATGACCATGAGCGCACCGGCTGCGCGGTCTGTCACCGTGTAGAAGCCAATGAGCTGGTGCGCCATCGGGATAGACAGCAGCGAGGTCACAACCGTCGGCCACTCGTTGATCGGCTCGTTGTTGAAATCAGCCCAGTTGAAGAAAAAATCAGGATTGAACTTGCCCCCAGGACCAGGGTTAGCAAAGTACAGAGTTTCACTCGGCGTCATGCCGACGAAGATCTGCACCAGCGAAAACAGCCCAGTGAAGACACCCTCGTGGGCGTATTTAATGATCTGGTTCGTCGCCTGCGAGACAGGCACGCCAGAGCGCTTGAGTTCCAGGTGGATCACCGGCATGCCGTTGATGAGCAACATGAGGTCGCCGCGCCGCTCCGGCATGAGCTTGTGAGCTGCAGTGGAGAACCTCGGCTGCCGTGCGATCTGATAATAGGACTGCCCACCTGCGATCTCGCGGCGGTCGTAGATTTTCAGGCTTACTTCTTTGCCCAGGTTGTGCGCCTGAGGTGCATCGCGGGTAATAGCCACGCTACGGCCGTTGATGAACTCATTGAGACGCAACGGTGTGCGTAGATCCGTGATCTGCTCGATGATCTGGTCCATCTCAGACGATGTCAGCGGCACATCACCGAGCCGGTCCTGGTCGCGGTTGTTGTTGTAGAGGATCTGCGCCCAGTTGTCGATGAGCTGGCGCTCAGTGGGACGGTCAAGCACCTCATCCCAGCCGTGACGGCGCAGCATGGCGACAACGTCATCCTCAAAGCGATTCTCATCTGTGTACGTCAGTGGTGTAGTCATGGTGAGCGCTCCTTAGACGAACATACGCTGCAGCAGCGCAGTCTTGGCTTGAGCTAGTTGCGTGATGTAGCCGGCTTCAGCTGCGATAAGAGCATCGAGGTTGGCAAACACTTCACCGATAGCACACTGCTCTTCGAGGGATGGGAACGAAAACACGGTTTCAGCCAAGGTTGAGATGGAGATAGAACTAACCTTGGTCCCCTGCATCTTTGACAGCAACTGGTTGTGAAAGCTCGGGGCGTTGAGAGCATGTCCGAGAAAACCTGGAGCAAAGGTTCTGATAGGTCGTGCGGAAATCGTGTGTAATCCAGCAAGCACGAGATTTTCAGAAATACCCTGTATCTCAACACATTTCCCTACTGTCGAGTCTTCGGCTGCATCAGCGAAAAGAATGTCTCCATCGGAAAGACTCTGCCGAGAAAGGTTTGAAAGTCGCTCAACGTCGCGAACGAAAGGTATATCGGTTTGCGAAACATCCACAACAGAGTCGTATTTCACAAGGATGTCACCGTAATGGATGTTCATTGCCGAGGTAGGTACATCTGTGAGATCTGCTCGACTCAAGCTGTTATGTCCACGGTAGGCAACCAAGTCAGAGAAAGGCTGGATCTCCCAGGCTCCACTGAACCCGCCGAGCCGCAGCTCAGGCTCATCAGCACCATCTTGCGGGAACATACGCTGCATGAGCGCAGTCTTGGTCTGCTGCAGGTTCGCGTGCTTGATGCGGTGCTGCTCGATCAGCGCGTCGAGATCAGCGAAGAGTTCACCGATGGCGCGCTGTTCTTCGCGAGTAGAAGGAAAAGCCATCGGCGCTTGGGACACGAGTTTCCAATCTGCACGAGGCATCTTGGAACCACTTGAGATACTGGCGGCGGCGTCATACGTCGGGGTTTGAATGAGTTGATAGAGAAATTTGGGATCAGTAGTCAGAGACTGTAGGACCCAGAAATCACCGACGGCGATGCCGTGAAAATCAGGGAGAAGCCAATTTTTGAGGTACGGGCGTAGCTTGCCGTAAAGCACGTCACCTGGCCCAAAAAGAAGGCCAGCTTTAAAGCTCTCCTTTCGGTTCAGATCTTTATTGAGAACACCGACACCAGAAACAATGTCTTCGTATTCCAGACGAGGAAGGGCCGATTCTGCTGATGCGGTGCTAGAGCGTGTGACAGCTGAGCCAAACTCTTTTACCTCCCACTCACCATCGAACCCATCGAACCGCAGCGCTGGTGTGTTGTGCTTAGTCACGCTGACCACCGCCCAGCATCTGCTTCAGGGCTGCGACAGCCTGCATATCCGCATCCGAGCCAGCGAGCTGGTCCAGCGATGCAAGCAAGCTACGCTCAGTGGTAGCGATCTGCGTATCTAGCTCAGTCAGCGGCGTGGCGTACTTATCCTGCAAGCGCTGCACCTTGCTTGCAAGTTTGACCAGCACATACTCGGGCAAAAGCTCTAGTTCACCCTCTAAAGCCTTGATCCACTTGGTGTTAAGAACTTCTTCAATCTGCTCTGGGGTCAAGTTCTCAATGATCTCGCGAGTTTCAGATTCTAACGCTTCAGAGGCATCCTTCAACTGCGTTTTAACTACTGACTGACGGTTAACAAGTTCGTATGCTTCCAGCACTACGGACTCAATACTCCCTTCAGGCCATTGCATCCCCATGGGTAAAGTATTGACCGTTTTTTCAAGACCACCCTTGAGGAAACCATCTCCCTTCACGTTAAGCAGCCCTACATGCTCGCGCTTGTCCTCATCGCTGAGATTGTCCACCAGTGAACGTAGCCCGTTCTTAATGGTCTTAGCTTCATCTCGAAGTTCGTTCAGAGCATCAGATTGCGGGTTTGACTCTTTAATCTTCTTCTTCACAATCGTTTGACGATTCATGAAGTCTAAAGCTCGAAGCAGTACGGCTCCCATGCTTCCGTCAGGCCACTGAATGCTCTTAGACAAGTTCGCTATAACGACCTCTAGACCTGACTTAATGAAAGCATCACCCTTAACATTGAGCGCTTCATCCACATCAAGCTTGTCCTCTTCACTCAAGCCTTCGATAAGACCATTGAGCTGGACTTTGATGTCTTCTGCTTCACCAGAAAGTGAAACTACCTTCTCGGCTAATTCGGGCAAATACAAACTGCGAACAATGGCAAACGGGGCTACACGGCCTTCCCAGCCGGTTCGGACGTAGACCTTCTTCTTGTCCTTGGTCTTCCACTCCATGACAGGATCAATGACCCGCATTGCATCCCAGCCCTCGGTCTGCAGGATCGTCAGATCGTTGGCAATGACAAGCCACTTCTCATGTAGCAGCTGGTATCCCTGGTACTCGTTGACCAGTGGCACCGGGGCTAGGCGCGCGAACAGATCAGCCTTGATGCCATCCTCAGCAGTGTTCACTGGAACAGCCATCGCACCGTCAATGAGGTCTGTTTCCAAGGCCCCAGCAAACCCATCCAGTGTCGCGTTCAATGTGTCTGCCAGCGTTCCGGCAGCACTGTGTTCTAAGACCATTTCGCGAATGTCGTCAGTGCGGAGGGTCGCGTACCCGTTTGCACCTTCTTCAAACAGCGTCTCACGCAGGCCCGGCAGCACATCCCAGTACTCAGCGAGAGCGTCGATCTCGCTCACAGGGATGCCGCCGTTGACGGTGGCGAAGAAGTCCACAGACTCCGGCGGCAGTGTTGCAGAAACGTAGCGCGGAATATTCAAGTTGTAGTCGTTGTCGCGAATCTCATCGCGAGACACAACACGTGCGAAGTGCTCTACGTCTCGGCGAGCATGAACAGTATCAACGATGCGCTCGATGTCACGCGCGCGCAGAAGATTGTTCTTGCCGTCTTTAATAAAGCCCTGGGATGCGTCAATGAACAGCACGTCATCGTGACTGCGCTGCTTCTTGAGCACCATGATGATGGTCGGAATGCCGGTGCCGTAGAAGATCGAACTCGGCAGGCCAATGATGGTGTCGATGTTATTGGCCTCGATAAGGCGCGTACGGATCGTCTCTTCTGCCCCACCACGGAAGAGCACACCGTGCGGCAGGACAATGGTCATAATGCCGTCTGGCTTGACGTGGAAAAGCTCGTGCAGCAAGAAGGCGTAATCAGCCTTATTCTGTGGCGCCAGACCATACTGCGTAAAGCGTGGATCGGTGTCCATGCCCTCTGGCTCCCACTTCTGCGAATAAGGAGGGTTCGATACAACAGCATCGACAAACAGCGGGTCATAGGTGTTTTTCGGGTCAGCCTCGTCAAACATCGGCCAGTCGTGTTTCAGGCTGTCTCCGTTACGAGCGACAATGTTGTCCGCCTTAACACCCCGCATAACCAAGTTCATACGCGTGAGGTTGAAGGTATTGTCTTTGAGCTCTTGGGCGTAGTACTTGATTGCATCTGGATCACCCATATGACGTGCAACGGCCTGGCCGATATTCAGCAGCAGCGAGCCAGAACCAGAGGTCGGGTCGTAAATGGTCAGGGTCTCACGGTCTTGGGTGTGCGCTGCAACAATTCGGCTCATGATCTCAGAGACCTCGTGCGGGGTGTAGAACTCCCCCGCCTTTTTGCCGGAGTTCGCTGCGAACTTCGAGATCAAGTACTCGTAGATAAACCCGAGAACGTCGTAGCCTTGGGCACCATCAGTGGGGATGTCGTTGATAAGGTCCAGCAGATCCTTAATCGCCTTGGTCTGCGAGACAGCACTACTACCCAGCTTCGACAGCCCTGTTTCTAGAGTGCGGAAGATGTCTTTGAACACGTGGCTGCGGCTCGGCAGGATGAGGCGTTCAAAAGCAGCGAGTGCATCACGCACATCAGCGACGTTGAAGTCACTACCGGCAGCACGCCACGTCGAGTGAAGGTTGTTATACGAGATGAAGTAGCCCAGCCGGTGCTGTACGAACTCCACTGTTTCGGGGTCGTCTTCGACGAGCACCTCAGCAAGTTCATCGGGTTCTACGTCGTTGGCGTACATCAGCTGCTCAACTTGATCAGAGAGGAACTTATAGAAGATGAAGCCGAGAATGTAGTCCTTATATTCCTGCGCCTCGATTTTGGAGCGCATGGTGTTCGCGGATTCCCAGATGCGCGATGCGAGTTGTCGTTTATCCATGATGCAGTGCCTGTTACCTGTCAGTATTAAATCGCACCATCGCTTAACGTCGCCAAAACTGTTGAAGTGTCACCAACGTACATGGTGCAGGATTTTGAGCCTAGTGCACCATCTAGTGCACCAAATGGCGATTTCAGCACAAAATGAAGAAGGCCCCTACCAGCGTTTCCACTGGTAGGGGCCTTATCTTAGTAGCGGGGGCAGGATTCGAACCTACGACCTCTGGGTTATGAGCCCAGCGAGCTACCGAGCTGCTCCACCCCGCGACGCTTGCGAGTACAGACTCAACCAATTCCTTGGCTGACCTCTGTCTGCAACATCGACTAGCCTAACAAGGCTCCATACAAAAGCAAAATCGCCCGCTGGCCTGCGCTCTTCCATCGAGCGCTGCGACCAACGAGCGATCAGCGGCTAGCTACTGGGCAGCCAAGCGGCCACCCAGCCTGCCCCTACTGCTGGGACTGCAGTTCGCGGACTGCCTTGTCCAGCTCGTCGAGTGCCTTACCGAATTCCTCGAAGGAGCCGGACTGGCGGGTGCGGTTGACCTTGTCCATCGCATCCCGGACCTTCTGGGCAGCGTCGCCCTGCGGCAGCTGACCAGCCGCCCCAGAGCCCTGCTCCTGATCCTTGTTCTCGTCCTTCTTATCGGACTCGCCTTCGTCCTTCTTATCGCCCTTGCTTGGGTCCACGACGCTACCGTCGACCTCCTCCAAGTCCGTGGCGGCAGCCGGGTCGATGCCCACCTGCTCCAGGGCCTCGGCGATCGTCGGCGCGTAACCGACCTGACCGTTGTAGGACACCAGGACGCGCAGCAGCTTCGGGAACGCGGACTCCTGGTCCTTACGCTTGGAGTACACCGGCTCCACGTACAGCACCTGACCGTCGCCCACCGGCAGGGTCAGCAGGTTGCCGTTGATGACGTCGTTGGTGCCCTCAAGCAGGGTGCGCTCACGGGCGACCTCGTCGGAGGACATCATCGTGTCCTGTGCCTGCTTCGGACCCTGGGTCTGCGTCTGGGTCGGCAGCACGCGCACGTGGATTTTGCCGTAGTTCTCCGGGTCGGAGGAAACGGTCATGTGCGCGGCCAGGAACTCACGACGCAGACCGCGGAACGGGGTGATCAGCTGGAAGCTCGGCTTGCCGGTCTCCGGGTCGGCGGCGACCACGTAGTACGGCGGCTGCGCCAGCTCACCCTTGTTCTCCTTGGCGGTCGGGTCGGAAGGCACAGACCAGAAGGCGTCGTTCTGGAAGAACACGCCCGGGTCGCTGACGTGGTAGCGGGCGATGAGCTCGCGCTGCACCTTGAACATGTCACCTGGGTAGCGCATGTGCTGCATCAGCTCGTCGCTGATCTCGGACTTCGGCTTCACGACGTCCGGGAACGCGCCGCGCCAGGCCTTCAGGACGGGGTCCTTCTCGTCGAATTCGTAGAGCTCGACGGTGCCGTCGTAGGCGTCGACGGTGGCCTTGACGGAATTACGGATGTAGCTGACCTTGTCGGTGACCAGCTGCTCACGGCGGACACCATCGGGGTTGGTGGTGTCCGTCGTGGTCTCCGTCAGGCTGGTGCGCTCGGAGTAGGGCAGATCCGTCAGGGTGGTGTAGCCGTCGACGACCCACTTGATGCGGCCGTCGATGACGGTCGGGTAGGTCTTCGAGTCGGTGGTCAGCCACGGTGCAACCTTGTGCACGCGCTCGCGGGGGTCGCGGTTGTACAGGATGCGGGAGTCCTCGCCGATGCGGTCGGTGAGCAGCAGGTTCATCGACTCGAAGTGGGCGGCGTACATCAGGCGGTTGAATGGATTATTGACGTCCACCCCGCCCTTACCGGTGTAGGTGTAGTTGCTGTCCTCGGTGTCGTACTCCAGCGGGTTGCCGCCGGTACGGCCGACGATGGCGTAGTCCGAGTTCGGCGTCGGGTTGGAGGCGATCAGCGGGCCGAAGTAGATACGCGGCTGCTTCAGATCCAGCTCCAGCTCGCCACCCTGGCGACCCCGCTCCAGGGACTGCAGGTCGGCGACGGTGTAGACCGGGTAGCCACCGCGGGCGGAACCGACGTCGCGGGCCACCTCGTCGACCTTGCGGGCCGGGGCGGCGATGAAGCCGTTGCCGTGGGTGTAGACGGTGTGGCGGTTGATCCAGTCCTGCTGGTTGCCTTCCAGGGTGTTCGGATTCAGCTCACGAGCGGCGACGACAAAGTCGCGCATCTTGCCATCGACCTCGTAGCGGTCCACGGCGAGCTCATCGGAGAAGCCGTAGAAGTTACGCAGCTGCTGTTGCTGGGTGAACGTCGGGGACAGAACCTGCGGGTCGAGAAGACGGATGTTGGAGAGAGTGACGTCGTCCTGGGCGATGGAGCGCTCCGCCTTCTTGCCACCCTGCTTGGTGCCCCAGTTGCGCTCGTAGGTGACATTATCGTCCCCGAGGCCGTAGGCGTGGCGGGTGGCGTCGATGTTGCGGGCGATGTACTCGCGCTCCTTCTCCGCGCGGTTCGGCGCGACGGAGAACTGCTCCAGGATTGCTGGCCAGGCTACGCCGGCGACGAGGGAGGTCAGCAGCATCAGGGCCACGGCGAGCGCCGGGATGCGCAGGTCCTTCATCACGATGGTGAGGAAGAACAAGGCAGCGACGAAGATGGCGACGACGAGCAGGACGATCTTCGCGGGCAAGACGGCGTTGATATCCGTGTAGGAGCCACCGGTGAAGGTGTCGTGCTGGCGGTTGAGCAGGTCGTAGCGGTCGAACCAGTAGCCCACGGCCTTCACGATCATCCAAATGCCGGCGATGATCGCCAGCTGGCGGCGGGCCGCCGGGGCGACCTTCGCTTTCTCCCCCACCCGCGGGTTACCGGTGGTGATAGAGCCCAGCAGGTAGTGGCCGATGCCGTTGACGAAGAAGGCGATGATGAGCATGAAGCTGAGCAGCCCCAGGATGAGGTTCAGCATCGGCAGGTTGAACGCGTAGAAGCTCAAGTCCTTGCCGAACTGCGGGTCCTCCACCCCGAAGGAAGAGGAGTTCCAGAACAGCATCGCGCGGCGCCAGTTGCCCTGCGAGACCAAGCCGACGACGATGCCCGCCAGGATCGGCAGCCACACCAACATCGGGCGGACGGTCTGCCGGATCGTCGGTCGGTTCGCGGCCAATGGCGAGGCTGAGCCGAGCGACTCCAGGCTGGTCGGCCCCTTGCGGTAGGCGGCGAAGGCCGCGAGCCAGACGATCGCCCCCGCAACCAGCCCGAAGATCAGGAATAGAATCACGCGGGTCACGATGACGCTGAAGAATACGCCCTGATATTCCAGGTCACGGAACCACTGCCAGTCCGTGTACGCACCAACCACGATGGGCACCAAGAAGAACGCCACGCCCAGCGCCATGACCAGGCCGGCGATAATCTTGGAACGGCGCGAGGGCGTGAAATTTGCAGATGAGGCGCCAGATGGAGGCTGTGCCGACATACTCAAGGGTTCACTACTTCCTACGCAGAATCAGATCTAACAGTCCAGGATACGTAGTAAAACTTCCCTCGCGAAATGAGTTTTTGCCCCTAGCGATGCTGGCTGCCGCCACGTATGGGGCGGCGGGCTAAACTCGCGGCCATGAACCTCAACGATGACCGCATCTTGAACGCCGCCCTCATGGAGGCCGTGGACTTCATCCAGGCCGAGGGCTGGGACCGCCCCGCCACCCTGTTCGCCCTCGTTCCGACGGAGCTGGTCGCCGACGCCCTGGAACTCACCGAGGACCGCAACCCGCTCTCCCTGATCGTGCAGGACGACCTGCCGGAGCACATCCGCCCCGGCTCGGAGGAGCTGGGCGAGTTCGTCGCCTCCATCCGCTGGCCTGCGCAGGTGGTGGGCGCGATCCTGGCCCAGGAGATCTCCTTCGTGGACTCCTCCCTGGGCGAGGACGCAGCCCCGCAGCAGGCACGACTGTTCAGCGGCATCTTGGACGCGGGTGCCCGGGATGGCGCCGCGGCGGCGGGCGATGGTTCCGAGCGCACCTTGCTGCAGCTGCGTCCGACCGAAGAGGAGCTCGCGGCCGATCCCTTCGGCCAGGACCGCGTGGAGCTGCGGGGCGGGGAGGATATTGCGCCGGGCGTGATCGCCGCGCTGCGCGCCACCTTCGTGGACTAGGGCCTCGCTAGGGCTTAGCTGCGCCCTAGCTGCAGGTGTCGAAGCCGCCCCCGGAGCGGATGCCCTCCAGGTCCTTGACCGCGTCCTCGAGGGAGTCGACCTTCACCAGCTTCGGCCCGGCGTCCTCCACCGTGAGCGCCTCGGCGCAGTTGCCGACGGGCACCAGGAAGTACTCGGCCCCGGCGTCCGCGGCGGCGCGGATCTTGTGGGTGATCCCGCCGATGGCCCCGACCTGGCCAGCAGCATCGATGGAGCCGGTACCCGCGACGAACGCGCCACCCGTCAGATCTTGCGGGGTGAGCTTGTCCACGACGGCGAGGGAGAACATCAGCCCCGCGGAGGGGCCGCCGACGTCCTGCAGGTTATAGCGCACGCGGATCTCACCCGCGGGCTGGGATACGGAGGTCACGCCCAGGAAGGCGGAGCCCTGCTCGGCCCGCTGGAGGTGCTTCGGTGGCTCGCCGAGCGTGACGGTCACCGTCTCCTCCTTGCCCTGCCGGTCGACCAGGACGTCGATCTCGTCGCCCGGTGAGTGCTCGCCGACCACCCGTGCGAGCTCGTCGGGGGTGGTGATGGTTCGGCCGCCGACCTCGCGGATGACGTCGTTGACCTTGATCTTCCCCGCTGCCGGCGCGTCGTCCAGGACGTCGATGACGGCGGTTTCCAGCGGCTTGTTGAGATAGTTCATCGCCGCGGTGGTGGCGTTGGATTCCGAGGCGGCGAAGGCTGCCTGATTCTGCTGCTGGACTTCCTCGGGAGACTTGTTCGCGGGGAAGATCTGCCCGATCGGCACGAGGGTGTCGTCGGTGGTCAGCCACCGGGCGAGCGCCTGGCCCAGGGTGAGCTTGGTGTGCACGGAGACGGTGGTCATGTTGAGGTGACCGGCGGGTTTATTGGTCTCCGCACCGGTGATCTCGACGACCTGCTTGCCGCCCTCCTCGCCGAGGGTGTTGAAGGTCGGCCCCTTGCCCTCTGCCGCGTAGGGAACCGTCAGGTCGATATCGGTGCCCGGAATGCTCGGTAGGCCAAGCAGGGTCACCAAGACGACGACCGGGGCGGCGCCCAGCGCGATCGTTCGGTTGCGACGGTTCCAGATTTTCATCGTTCATACCCTACCTGCTCGTGGGGACTGCTGGGTTGAGGCAAGGCCGGGCGGTGGGTGCGGGGTGACGTCCTCAATATGGAAAGGGTGACGGGAAGCGATGGCGGGACCGTTCGCTCACAGCACACGGAACGGGCGGTTTTTGGTGGGGCGCTGTCCGCTGCGATCAGTAAGGTTGTTGGCATGAGTAATTTCGGCTTCGGCATGCACCCCAATAACAACGGTGGCAACGGCGACGACAACGGCCGCGACGATGATGACCACAAGGATGGTCAGAACGGTGGCGACGATCGTGGCGGCCAGGGCGACGGTCGAGGCAATAATCCTTTCGAATTTATCTTCGGCGGCCCGGGCTCGGGTGGTTCTGAGCAGTCGAATCCCTTCGGCGGTGGCTTCGGCAGCGGGAACCTCGGCGACCTGCTGAACCAGTTCGGCTCGATGTTCAGCGGCTTCGGCGCGGATCTGAACAGCACGAACGCGGATGATGCCGTGAACTATTCGATGGTGGAGCGCACTGCTCGCCAGCACATCCGCAGCAAGCAGCAGGCCAGCGAGGGTGGGCAGCACCCGTTCGGCGGTTTGTTCTTCGGCTTCGGCGCTGGCCCCCAGCGCGGATCGGGGTCCAGCACGCCGAGCCAGTCGGATTCCCAGGCCGTGGCGGAATCCGTGCGACTCGCGGAGCTGTGGCTGGACGGGGCGACCACGCTGCCTGCGGGCGCGACCGGCTCCGTCGCCTTCGGCCCGGAGCAGTGGCTGGAGGAAACGCTCGAGACGTGGAAGCGGATCTTCACCCCGCTGGCGGAGAAGCTCGGCGAGGCCGCGATGGGCGAGATCCCGGAGGAGATGCGGGATCAGATGGGCCCGTTGGCCGGCATCATGCGCCAGGTCAACGCGATGAACTTCTCCATGCAGTTGGGCCACACACTCGGCGAGCTGGCGACGGGTGTCAGCCACTCCACGCAGTGGGGTATGCCGCTGGCAAGCGGCAACGTGGCGGCTGTGGCGACCGCACAACTGGAGTCCATGGCCGAGAAACTGGGCACGGATAAGCGGGAGGCGCTGATCTACCTGGCGACCCGCGAGGCCGCACACCACCGCCTGTTCAAGCACGTCCCGTGGCTGGCCGAGCGCCTCATCCTGGATGTTGAGGAGTTCGCCCGCGGGCTGGCGCTAGATACCTCCGCGATGGAGGAAGCGATGCGGGAGTTCAACCCGGAGTCCATGAATGATCCCGCAAAGATGCAGGAAATGATGGCTCAGATGCAGGGCCAGGACCTCTCCCCCAAGGTCGTGTCCGCGAACGCGCACGCCCGCGAGCGGCTGGAGACCAGCCTGAGCCTCGTGGAGGGCTGGGTGGACTACGTGGTCGGCCAGGCGCTGGCGGATCGGATGCCGAATGCGTCGATCCTCACCGCGGCGTGGTCCTCCTACCGCAACACCGAGTCCCCGGAGATGGAGGCTCTGAGCAAGACGGTGGGTATTTCCCTGCTCGCGCCGCGCGCCAACGATGCCGCTGGTCTGTGGCACAAGCTGGATGAGGCCGTGGGCGCGGAGAAGCGCGACGGAATCTGGGATCACCCGGACCTGCTACCGCTGGCCAAAGACCTGGACAACCCGGCTGGATTCATCGGCAAGGTGGCCTTCGACGGCGAGGAGGAGGACTTCGACCCGATCAGCGAGATCGAGAAGCTGGAGGCGGAGCTGAACCGCCAGGGCGGGCCGCGCGAGGAGCGCACCAACCGCCGCCGCCCAGAGCAGGACGACAAGCCGGATAAGGGCTCGGAGCCTGAGGACGACGAGGACGACGCTGGCGGCGAGCGCTAGCGCTGCGGTTCCGGGCCATCGCCCGGGCAGCCCCAGCGCTGATAGGCCTCGAGGTAGCCGCGGGCCCGCTCGAGCTGTGGCGCGCGGCTAGCCCAGTGCCAGAAGTCCGCGCCGTGGTTGGGGATCCACGTGTGCACGAGTTCGTGGATGATCACGGAGTTCAGGACGTAGTCCGGCACCTGTTTAAGCCGGTGGGAGATGCGGATGCGCCCGGTGCTGGGGGTGCAGCTGCCCCAGCGGGTGGTCATGCTCTCCACCCAGGTGATGGACGTCCATTCCGCCTGGCCGGCTAAGTATTTGTCATTCAAGGCCTCGGCCAGGGCCTGGAGCTGATCGTCGCTGCGCTTGTGGTTCGTGGCGCGGGTGGCTTTCTTTTCTAGCCGGGCGATGAGCCCCTCCCCCGCGGCCACCAGCCGCTCCAGGCCCATCGCGGCCGGAGCCAGCATCACGATTGTTTGCCCTTCCCAGCGGGCGGTGATGGTCTTCTTCCGCCGCGCCGAGAGCCGCACCTCCACCGGGCGGGCCGGGGTGCTGAGCCGCGCGGCAGCCTGCTGGGCCTTGCGTTGCGTGGCGGTGGGCTGGGCTCTGGTCATGGAAGCACATGTTAGCCGCCGCGCTTGTCGCTAATCCTTCGCGGTTTCGCACTTTGCCCACGCCCCGGTGCCCGCGTGGCTAGAATTCTGCGCAGACACAGCACGCGGGCGGCGGGGGCCGCCCGGGCGCGGATCGGGCCGCGCCTCAGGGGAGCTGCAGATCCGAGGGGGAATCATGGTGCACGCAACCGCCGAAAAAGCCAGGCCGCAGGGCTCGCGAACCGCGAATGCCACAGCCAGCTCCGGTCCGCCTGCCCGGATGGTGCTCCGCCCGGGCACGGCGGTGCTGCTGCGGCCAGACCGCAGCATCCAGTTCGGTATCCACCCCGGCAACGCAGTGATCCTCCCGGTGCCGGCCGCCGTGGATCCCGGCCAGGTGTTGCAGGTGATGATGCAGGCTCGCGCGGGCATGACCGCCGAGGATCTCGCCGCCACCCTGGGCTACTGCGGCTTCACGTCTGTTGAGGCGGGTTCCATCGCCGAGGAGCTGGCCCGGGCCGGGGTACTGGTCGCCGCTGAGGATCAGGCTATCCCGCTGCTGCGCTTCGGCAAGCCCTCCCTGGCCCTCGCCGATGCCCTCTTCACCCACGGTGTGAAGGTGGACTGGTTGGAGGCGCCACGCACCACCAGCGAGGCACGGTCCGGGCAGGTCACCACCAGCCAGGGGCGTACGGCCCGCAAGGACGTCCTGATCCTGCCGGGCGGGCTCTTCCCGCCACCGGATGTGCAGTTCTGGCTGCACGAAAAGCTCATCCCCCACTACCCCACCGGGGTGATCGACGGGTACCTCACCTTTGGCCCACTGATTATCCCCGGGCGCACCGCCTGCCTGAGCTGCATCGACCAGGCCTACCTGGAGCGCGACGCACTGTGGCGCAGCACCCGTGCGCAGGCCACGGCCCGGCCGGTCAGCTACACCACCGCGGAGCACGGCCTGCTGGCGGAGATCACCACCCAAATCATCCGGGAGCACATCATCCCCTGGCGCGATGCCGGCTCGGACCCAGCCGCGCTCCCGCCACTGCTCACCCAGCGGCAGTTCTTCGACACCACCGGTTTCGCCATCCAGCCCGAGGAGGTGCGGCGCGAACCGGAGTGCGTGCTCTGCCGCATGGCGGTGGCTGGCCGTGGGCTGCATGTGACTCGCTAGGCTCTGCTGCCCCGGCTCCCGGCTTCGGAGCGCACCTGCACCACCAGCCACGGCAGCCCTATCCCGGTCGTAGCACCCCTCCCCTGCCCACCCAGCTAGCCCGCGGGTACCACTATCCCGTGGCGTAGTTCGCGGTGATGGCGAGGACGTCCTCCCCGAACTGTTCGATCTTCATCGGCCCCACGCCCGGGACCTGGATGAGCTCCTCTGGGCTGGCGGGCATGCGCTGCGCGATGGCCAGCAGCGTGGCGTCCGTGAACACCACGTATGCCGGAACACCCATGGACTTTGCGGTGTCCAGCCGCCACTGCCGTAGCTCCCCGATGACCACCTGGTCGGTTTCCAGCGAGTGCTGCCCGCAGCGGCCGAGGATCTTCGCCTCCGGGGTGGACAGGGGCGTGCCGCAGACGGCGCAGGCGTTCTTCGGGGCGCCCGTTTTCCGACGACGCCGCGCCTGGTCCAGGTCGATGGCCAGTTCGCCGTCGTCCTCGTCCTCCCACGGCACCAGGTCGTCGAGGAATCGGGTGCGCACCCGGGACTGTTTACCGCCTTCCTGCCGGGCGAGTGCCCAGGAGAGGTGGAGGTGTTCGCGGGCGCGGGTGACGCCGACGTAGAGCAAGCGGCGTTCCTCCTCGATCGCGTCGGCAGCGCCCGCGCCCTTGAGGGCGTGGTGGATCGGGAACATGCCCTCGTAGAGGCCGACGAGGAAGACGGCGTCCCACTCCAGGCCCTTGGCCATGTGGACGCTGACCAGGGTCACGCCCTGCACCTTGGGCGGGTTCTTGGAGCGCACTCGCTCCTGGAGCATGCCAATGACCCCGAGGTAGCTGATCTGTGGGTTCGCGGTGAGGATCTCCTCGATCAGCTCCACCAGGGCGTTGAGGGACTGCCAGCGCTGGCGTTCCTGCGCACCGCTGGGCTCGGTGGCCGTCAGGCCGACCGGGGCGAGTGCCGCCTTCGCGGCGTTGAGGATCTCCTCCCGGGTCTCCGGGCCTGTGCTGTCCGCGACGGTAGCGCTGGCTTCTCCGCCAGCGCCGCCTTGTCCGCCAGCGCCGCCGGGTCCGCCGGGTCCGGCATCCGGCCCGCCACCTGGCTGGCCGCCGAAGTTCCGCGCGCTCTTCGCCAGCGCCCCCAGGCCCTGGCGAATCTCAGCGCGGGAGAAGAACCCTTCTCCACCCTTGACCTGGTACGGAATCCCGGCCTCTTCCAGGGCGTACTCGAGGGCACCGGCCTGGGCGTTGATGCGGTACAGCACCGCGATCTCGGCGGGCTGCACGCCCTGTTTGATCAGCTGGGCGATCTTCTCCGCCACCCCCTTGGCCTCTGCGGCCTCGTCGGGGTACTCCACGAACTCCGGCTCCGGGCCGTCGGGGCGCTGGCCCTCCAGCTTCAGGCGGGTCCCGGCAGCCCGGCCCTTGGCCTTGCCGATCACCTCGTTGGCTAGCTCCACGACCTGCGGGGTGGAGCGGTAGTCCCGGTGCAAGCGCACGGTGGTAGCCTCGGGGAATTTCGTGGTGAAGTCCAGCAGGTAGCTGGGGCTGGCTCCGTTGAAGGAGTAAATGGTCTGGTTGGCGTCGCCCACGACGGTGAGGTCGTCACGCTCACCGAGCCAGGCATCAAGCAGGCGCTGCTGCAGCGGGGTGACGTCCTGATACTCGTCGACCACGAAGGTGCGGTACTGGGAGCGGAACTCCTCGGCGATACCGACGTTGGACTCGATGGCGGCGGCCATATTCAGCAGCAGGTCGTCGAAGTCCAGCAGCATGCCCTCGGGCGTAGCCTTGAGCTGCTCGTAGTTCTTGAAGACCTTGATGAACTGCTCGGGGCTCACGGGGCAGTCACGGCGCTCCGGCACCATGACCTTCGGGTAATCCTCCGCGACGATGAGCGAGGACTTGCACCACTCCACCTCACCGATCAGGTCCTTGAGCAGTGTGGTGGTGGGTTCCAGGCCGGCGCCACGGGCGGCTCGGCTCATGAGCGGGAACTTGGAGTCCACGAGCTTCCACGGCAGGTCGCCGGCGTATTTCGGCCAGAAGTAGCCCAGCTGGCGCATGGCGGAGGCGTGGAAGGTGCGGGCTTGGACGCGCGCGACGTTCATCATCGCGAGGCGTTCCCGCATCTCGGAGGCAGCCCGGGAGGTGAAGGTCACGGCCAGCACCTGGTCGGGGTTGACGAAGCCGCCGTCCACGAGGTGGGCGATGCGGTGGGTGATGGTGCGGGTCTTGCCGGTGCCCGCGCCCGCGATGATCGCGACGGGCCCGCGGGGGGCAGTTGCTGCGCGAAGTTGTTCCGGATCCAGGTGATCCCTGGTCTCCAATTACTCTCCCTCCTCGAGGTTGCCCATGCCGCGAACGTAGAGGATGCGGTCGCCCGGTTCGACGGTCTCGGCTTCGGCGGAGTCGATGCGGTACAGCGCGCCGGAGCGGACGATGCCAAGCACGATGTCCTCCAGCACACGCGGGTTGCCGCCGACTTCCTCTTCCTTGGCGGGGCGTTCGGCGATGGAGAAGCCCTCGTCCGGGGAGAGCAGGTCCTCCATCATTTCGGTCACGGATGGGGTGACGGTTGCCAATCCCATGAGGCGGCCGGCGGTCTCACTGGACACGACCACGGAGTCCGCGCCTGACTGTCGCAGCAGGTGGGAGTTATCGGATTCGCGCACGCTGGCGATGATGGTGGCCGAGGGCGCGATCTCTCGGACGGAGAGGGTGACCAACACGGCGGTGTCGTCCTGGTTCGGGGCGACGACGACGGCCCGGGCGCGGTTCACGCCGGCGAGTTTCAGCACGTCGGAGCGGGTTGCGGAGCCGTGGACGGTGACCAGGCCCTGGGCGTTGGCGAGGTCGAGGGCTTCCCGGTCGAGGTCCACGACCACGATCTGCGATGGGGAGACGCCGTCGGCGAGGAGGGCTGCCACGGCGGACCGGCCCTTCGTGCCGTAGCCGATGACGATGGTGTGGTTGCGCATTCTTTTCCTCCAGCGGCGGATCATGAAGGTTTGGCGGGATTCCTTCGTCAGCACGGTCAGCGTCGTGCCGACCAGCAGGGCGAGGAAGATGATTCTTAAGGGGGTGACGATCAGCGCCGTGATGAGGCGTTCCTGCTGGCTGACCGGGGTGACGTCGCCGTAACCGGTGGTCGACAGGGTGATCGTCGAGTAGTACAGCGCGTCGATGAAGGTTTCGACGCCGGCGTATCCCGCCCTGCCCCGGTAGGTCAGGAGCGCCACCCCGAGGATGAGGCCGAGTGCGTAGAGCATGCGGCGGCCGATGAGCCGCCAGGGGCTGCGGTATTCCTCTTCCGGCAGGCGGAGGATGTTGAGCAGCGCGTGCGGCGGGAGACCGTCAAGTTCGCCTTCCGTCTGGAAGCGTTCCCGCATTCTAAACCGCATGACTTCCTATCCTGAGGTGGGTGCGTGGGGTGGGTTCGTGCCCTGCCCCATCGGTTGTTGGGTGCCCGGCCCGTCAGTGGGACCCGGCCCCTGCCCCGTGGCCCGGGGCGGGTTGTCGTGAACCATCAAATTCTAGGGCTTAGGACTTGTCCAAGCCTAGCCGGGCGATGAGTTCTTCTTCGTTCGGCAAGTCTTGCACGTAGTGGGTGTGTTGGGTGCGCACATAGAAGAACGCGGTGCGCACGTTGTCCACCGGCACCCCCACACCCAGCTGGCGGCTCAGGATTTTCGCCCAGGCCAGCCGGTAGGCGGCGAGCTGGAGCTCGGCGTTCCTCATGTCCCGGCCGGTGGGCATCTGCCCGGTCTTCCAGTCGACGACGAGCCAGCCCGCGGCGGGGTCATCGCCTTCGTGGAAGACCGCGTCCATGCGGCCGTTGAAGACGAAGCCGCCGATGTTGACCAGGTAGGAGCCCTCAACCGACTCCGGGGTGCGCTGTGCCCACTCGGAGCCGAGGAACTTGTTTTTTAGCTCCTCGAGCTGCGGGTCCTGGAGGGTGGCGTCGGAGGCGCCGGGCATTTCGTCCTCGTCGAAGAGCATGGCCTGGTTGTAGTGCTGCTCCACCCAGTTGTGGAAGGCCGTTCCGCGCTTGGCGTAGGGCTGCGGCTGCATCGGGATGGGACGACGACGCCGCCGCGCGAACTGTTCCGGGTCCTGGTTCATCGCGACCGCTTGGGTTGCGGTGAGCATCGGGTCGAGCGGGACCTCCACGGCGGTGAGGGTGCGCTGCTGGTGCTCTTGGATCAGCAGGCGGGTTTCCTCGTCCCATTGCCGGGTCAGCATATCCTGGTTGGCGGTGGATTGGCTTGCGGGGTCGCCGGTGGTGGCCGCGCCGAGCGCATCAACGACCATGCTTGCCCCCTCGGCCGCGCCAGGTCGGCTGGCCAGTGGTGCGGGCTGTGGCCAGCTGGCCTGCTCCTCGGCGGCTGACGTGTGGCGGGTGGCGGCGTAGTCCTCGCGCGCGGTGAGCTGCTCGGCCGTGGGATAGAGGTAGTGGTCAATCTCGGTGGCCTTGCCCTTGTCCACCCTCGCGGCATCCTTCTTGCTCGGGGTGCGGCCAAGGTCGGACCAGGTGTGCACGCTCGCCCCTGGCAGGGGCGCACGGGCATCGGTGATGCGGTTTTTCAGCAGCACCAGGTTCAGCGAGGGGTCCAGGGCGGTATCGTTGCCGGGGCGGTACGCGGCCCCGCTCACCAGCAGCACCCGCTCGGTGCGGGTGATGCCCACGTAGAACAGCCTTTCGCTCTCCTGTGCCTCGGTCGCGAGCAGCTGGGCCCGGAAGGCCTCAGCGGCATTGGTGAGGTCCACGCTCTTCTCGGCGTGGCTGATGTCGTAGATCGGGTAACCACCGGGTTCGCCTTCGGTTTCCGCGTCGCCGCGCAGGCTGGAGGGCAGGAGCTCGGCCTTCGAGATCCACCGGTCGATGGTGATCCCCGGAGCCTCGGCGTCGTAGAAATTCTTGCGGTGCGCATAAGGCACGGCAACGATGTCCCACTCCAGCCCCTTGGAGCGGTGGACGGTGAGGATCTGCACGGTATCGGTTTTCGCTTCCACTTCGCCGGGTTCCAGGCCGGCATCGTGCTCGTGAGCGGCGCGTAGGTAGTCCACCAGGGCAGACGCATTGCTGCCGACCAGCCGGGAGAAGTCCTGGACGATCTCTGCGAACTTGTCGAGGTGGCTGGTGCCGATCGAGTCATCGGGGTTGCGGTGCCAGCGGGTGAGCACCTCGGTGCGGATGCCGATCATGTCCTCGATATCAGCGATGAGGTCCGGCAGCGGCTTGGTGAGGCAGTTGCGGCGCAGGTGGCCGAGCTCGCGGGAGAGTTCGGCGATAGCTCGCGTGCCCTGCGGGCTCATGCCCTGCTCTTCGGCGTCCGCGAAGTCCGCGATGGCGTCTGCCAACCCCACGGTGGCATCCGCGGGGTTGGGAATCGCGTCGAGGAGCTGCTCACGCAGTGGGGATTCGAGGCTCTTCAGCTCCTCGTAGGCGGGATTGTGGATCCACGGGTCCTCTGCACCAGGGCTGGTCGCAGTACTGTCTGCGGCCTGGTTCATCTCCCCTGGGTCGGTGTCCCCCTTGGCGCGGCGCTGGAGCTGTTGGGCGCGGCGGGCGAGGATCTGGAGGTCCCGGGCCCCGAGGTTGAAGCGCGGGCCGGTAAGCAGGCGGAGCATGGCTGGGTCGTCCTCCGGGTCGACGAGGGCGCGCAGGGTGGCGTAGACGTCCGCGACCTCGGGGATGTCCAGCAGCCCCGCTCCGCCGGTGAGCTCTACGGGCACGCCCTTGGCGCGCAGGAGTTCGAAGATGGGGAGGGCTTCCTTGTTTTTCCGCACGAGCACGGCCGCGCTGAAGGGGTTGATCTTCTCCCCCGATACTGCGGCGGCCTCCTTGCGCTTCTTGAAGCTCTCCCAGCGTTGTTGCAGCTGGTCGGTGAGCCATTCGAGTTCCTGGTCCTCTTCGTCGAAGAAGGCCACCTGGATGTCGCCGTCATCGGCGCCCTCGCGGGGTTTCAGCTCGGAGACGGTGCGGTTGTCACCCAGGGTGCGGGAGGAGACGACGTTCGCCAGGTCCAGTACGGAGGCGGGGTTGCGCCAGGAGGTGGTTAGTTCGAGCTTCTGGGCGGGTTGCCCGCGGAAGGGGAAGTCGGCTTCGAAGTTCCCGAGGTTGGAGGAGGTCGCCCCACGGAAGCCGTAGATCGCCTGCATGGGGTCGCCCACGGCGGTGACGGCGAGCTGGTCGTCCTGCCCGTCCCCGAAGAGGGAGCGCAGCAGCACGCGCTGGGCGTGGGAGGTGTCCTGGTATTCGTCCAGCATGACCACGCGGAAGCGTTCGCGCTGGGATTGGCCGACGATCGGGTGCTCGGAGACCAGTTTCGCCGCGAGGGTCATTTGCTGGCCGAAGGTGCGCACGTCGAGCTCTTTTAGCCGCTCCCAGTACTTGGGGATCCAGGGCAGCAGGTCCAGGCGTTCCTGGTTGGCGTCGCGCAGCTCGTATGCCTTGAGGGAGAGGGGCTTGCCCACGCCGTGTTCGACCTGTTGGAAGGTGTCGATCAGCGCTTCGGTTTCGCCGCGGACGTCCTTAAGGTCAGCGAGGTGGTTATCCATCTCCTCGGAGAGGGTGTGGATGAATTCGATCATGCGGTTCA
Organism: Corynebacterium sp. MSK039; assembly: GCF_030232315.1. Lineage (NCBI taxonomy): Bacteria > Bacillati > Actinomycetota > Actinomycetes > Mycobacteriales > Corynebacteriaceae > Corynebacterium > Corynebacterium sp. MSK039. The sequence continues at coordinate 79,657 of NZ_JASPJL010000002.1, read as the reverse complement.
TCGAACGGGAGGTTGTCAGCTCGCGGTCGTGATCGATGAGCAGCTGGCGGGTGATCATCCATTTTTCAGCGTCGCTGATGATCCGCCCGCTGGGTTCCACGGGGGCGAGCAGGCCGTACTCTCCCACGATGTTGCCGGCGTAGGAGTCGTAGGTGGAGACGGCGGGCGAGATGTTGCGCAGCGCTTCGTGGCGCGGGTCGTCGGCTGGCAGGTGCTCGCGGAAGCCGCTGCGGGCCAGTGTTTCCAGCCGACCGCGGATGCGCTGGCCAAGCTCGTTGGCGGCCTTGCGGGTGAAGGTTAGGCCCAGGACGTGTTCGGGCAGCACAAAGCCGTTGGCGACGAGCCAGACCACGCGCGCGGCCATCGTCTCGGTCTTTCCTGCCCCGGCACCAGCGACGACGATGTAGCTGCCCTGCGGTGGCGCGCTGATAACCGCGGATTGCTGTGGGGTGGGTGGGTAGGGCTGCTTGAGCCACCGGGTGGCGAGTTCCTCAGGGCTGATGATTCCGCCTGCTGGTTTCTGCATTGCTGCCTTTCGCTGCTGTGCGTTGTGCGGGGTCGCGGGCTGGGCGTTGCTTGTGTTTTCCGCGCGGGTGGATTGTGGCTGGCCCATGGTCTAGCTGACCACCTTCCGGCCGGCGTCTTTGGCTGGGCAGATCAGGTGGTAGCTGCAGTACTTGCACTGGTCATCGCCTGGGGTAGCTATCTGTATGGGCTCGCTGATCTGGTCCGCGGCGGCGAGCAGATTCTGCTTGGTCTCGGCGAGCTGCTCGGGCGAGAAGTCCGGTTGGCTGGACTTCTTGAGCTGCCCATTGCTGGTGGCGGGATAGATCAGATGCGCACCGTATGGCTGCTTGTGGCGATCCGCGTGCACGAGGAATTGGTAGGCGCCGAGCTGGCGGCTGGCCTGGGCTTCGGCCGAAGTTTTGGCAGTTTTCCCGGTCTTGAAGTCGTAGACAATCACCCGGCCGTCCTCATCGGTGGCCATGAGGTCGATGCGACCGCGGAGGGTGACCTCCTCCCCGGTCGGCAGGGTTCCCAGGGAGGTTGCAAGCTGTTGCTCGACCTCCCATTGAGTGCCCTCGGCGTCGCTACGGGTGCCCGTGATCCAGCTGTGGAGGTTCTCGATGCCTTGCTCCCAGCGTTCGAGTGCTGCGTTGACTTCGAATGCTGGCCCCACGACCGCCCAGCGAAGCGCGGCCCGCGCGGCGTAGCGAGCATCCTCGAGGCTGAGGTCTTGTTGGACGATGGCCTGGGCGATGGCGTGGACGACGATGCCCACCCGCATCGCGTTGGTTTCCTCCTGCGCCCCGCGGTGGTCGTCGAAGAAGGTTTTGAGCGCGCAGTTATCGATATTGTCCAGTTTGGAGGGGCTCAGGGAGACCCCTCCGCGCCGGTCGGTGATCCGCTCCGTGGTGGTGGGTTCGGCCATGCCCCACCAGTCGACGGGGTGGCTGCCGAAGATCCCGGCGTCAGCCATCGCGGCGAGGTTACGCGCGGCGGCGCGGCGGCGGTGGTGCCGTTGGGTGGGGTCGGTGACCACGTCGCGCAGCTCGGCGATGAGCGGCTCGAGCGCGAGCACTCGCGGCAGGGCGCTGAGCTGTTCTGCTGGGCTGATCTGCTCGGCCGAGCTGACCTGCACTGCACCTTCACCCTGCTGCGCAACTTCACCCAGTTCCAGGCCCAGCCCAAGCTCCCCTTGCACGGGCTCGCCCGGCGCGGCCTCCTGCCCCACCGGACCGTTCTGCTCAACCTGGTCAACGGTTCCCAGCGGCACAGCCGCTCCCGGCGCGTCGGCGATCTCCTCGACGAAGCGGGAGGGCACGCCGTTTTCCACGCTGGCGTTGTCGATGCAGGTCACCAGGGTGTTGTGGGTGGCTCGCGAGATGGCGACGAGGAAGAGCCTCCGCTCCTCGTGGACCGCACTCGCCACGCGCGAGACCCGCGTTCCGGGTTCAATGCCCCGGTCCAGTAGATCAACAAGCTCTAGCTGGCCGAAGAGCCCGCCCACGGTGGGCCCAGCGGGCCAGCTGCCTTCCTGCACGCGGGAGACGACCACGGTATGCCACTGGCGGCCCACGGCGGCGTGGGCGGGCAGGATCTCCACGGCGTTGCTAGCGATCCCGCGCTCACGGCCACCGGTGGGCAGCTCCTGGGCGCGAACTTCCTCGCAGAAGGTGCGGATCGAGGCGTTGGGGTGGCGCTCGACGAAGTCCCCGGCCATGTCGAAGAGCATCATCACCGAGTCGAGGTCCTGGTCCGCCTGGGAGCCGAAGGTCCCGCCGCGCAGGGCCCGTTCCTGCAGGCGGGTGTCCAGCCCGGTGGCCTTCCAGATCTCCCAGAGCACCATCTCCACGGACTGTCCCGCCCGTTGTGCCTCCCTGCCCGCGGTGAGGACGTCGCTCATGTCCTGCAGGATCTGCAGCTCGCGGTTGTTGAATCCCGCGGTCCACTCCGCCGCATCCTCCGCGCTGGCGGTGCCGTTGAGCAGGGCGCTGAGCGCGTCGCTGGATTGGTATGGCAGGCCCGCGGCGTTTTCCGGCACCGGCTTGCCCTGCAGGCGTTGGCGGGCCAGCGCCTGGGCCAGCACGCGCTCGAGGCGGCGCACCATGATGGGGTCGGCGCCACCGACCATGGATTCCATGAGCACGCGGACCTCGGAGTTCTCTAGCGGCCGGTAGGTGGCCTCCAGGGCGGTGAGCAGCAGCCGGATCAGGGGCTGTTCCGCGAGGATGATGGAGGTCTGGTCAACCCGCACGGGCACCCCGTGGGTCAGCAGGGCACGCCGGATCGGCGCGATCTCCCCGACGGAGCGCACGATCACGGCCATGTCTTGCCAGGCCACACCGTCGCGGACGTGGGCGCGGCGCAGGGTGTCGGTGATGTGCAGCCGCTCCGCGGTCCCGGAGTTCGCCCGCAGCACTCGGATCGGTTGGTTCCGCTCCCCCGCGGCACCGGACGTGGCCCCAGCGTCGCTGGCATCCGGCGCGGCATTCTCCCCGGCTACTCCGATGCTCCGGGCCGCCTCAGCGTCCTCGGCCACGCGCAGCGGAATGCGGGTGTCCACGTGCGGCAGATTCCCGGTCAGCGCGTTGATGGCCCGTGCGGTGGGCACTCCAAAGCGCTGGGAGCCACTCAGGACCACGCGGTGGCTCTCGTCGGCGGCGTACTTGCTGAGCAGCTCCTCGTCCGCCCCGCGGAAGTGGAATACGCACTGGTCGGGGTCCCCGGCGAGCACCACCCGCGTTTCCGGGGTGAAGAACTGCTCCAGGAACTCGGCGGCTGCCGGGTCGAGGTTGTGGGCATCATCGATGAGGATCAGCCGTAGCTTCTCCCGCCACCGGTCGAGTTGAGCCCGCCCCGGCCCATCGGCCATCTCTTGCAGCGTGGTGTGCAGCAGCTCGGAGGCGTTGAGGCTGATGGACTGGGCCAGCCGCCTCGTCTGCCGGTACTCGTCGAGGAACTGCCCAGCCCCCACCCACATCGGCTGGTCGTACTTCTCCCCCAGCCCGGTGAGCTCGCCCGGCCCCACCCCGCGCTCCTCGGCGCGCAGCAGCAGATCGCGCAGCTGTCGGGCGAAACCCACGTAGCCCAACGCTGGTCTGATGTGCTCCGGCCACGCCCCCGCCCCGTCTTCGGCGTGCCCGGCCAGCAGCAGCCGCACATCCGCATCATGTTCAGCACCGGTGAGCAACCGCGGTGCTTCCCGGTCGCTGGCCAGTAGCATGCTGCGCAGTGCCGCGAAGGCCCAGGAGTGCACAGAACGCACCGGCGTGCGCGTCGCTGCGAAGCTGCTCATGCTTGCCAGCCTGGCTACCAGCTGGGTGTTCACGGCCGTGGCGGCGTCCTTAGTGGGGGTGACCACCATGACTTCGTCCGCCGAACCCCCCGCGGCGAGGAAGTGGACCAGCGTGTCGACGAGCAGGCTCGTCTTACCTGTCCCCGGACCGCCCAGGACGGTCCACGGCGCGGAATTATCGATGCGTTCATCGCCGGTGACGATGGCCCCAGCAAGCCCGTCCCACTCGTGGCCTTCCTCCCCCACCCGGCGTGGTGGCTGCAGCACGACCTTCGCCGCCTCGCGCGCCCCCAAGCGGTCCTCCGGCGTGCTCGGTGAGGCCACGGCGGTCGGCTGTTGATTCTTGGCTGTGTCCATCATGCCAACAGTATGGCACCCGGTGCAGACACGCCCCGCCGCTTCCTTCAGCGGTGTTCGATTATCCTACCCTCGCCCCTGCTCAGGTAGTTTTTCGGCGTCCTCGGTGCCACCCTCGTCGGAATCCTCGGCGCCATCCTCGTCGGCATGCTCGCCGGTCTCGTCGCTGCCCTGTTCCACGGCCGGCTCGCTCACCGATTCCTCGGCCTCGTTCCCGACGTGCTCCCCGCTTTCTTCCGCAGGTTCGCCCTCGTCTTCCCACTCCTGCCGTGCTTCGTTCTGCTGCTCACGCGCGGCGATGACGTCCGCGGTGCGCGACAGCCCCGGCCAGGCCTCTGGCCGCGAGTTAGGCAGCATGGCGTGCAGCGCGAGCCGGTAGAGCACCGCGCGCAGGGCGAGCTGCATGAAGTCCGGGATGTGGGACCAGCGGTCCAGCAGGGCGTCCTCCCCGTTGCCCCAGGCCATCGCGTCGACGACGAGCAGCGCGACTGACCAGCCCGTGGGGTGCCACGCGGGCACCAGGTCGGTGATTGCGGGGTCGGCGGCGCCGTCGAAGATCATGCAGCCAATGACGTCGCCGTGGACCAGCTGGTCCTCCGCCGTGATCTCGGTGCGCAGTGCGGTGACTTCCACGGCCTTGGCCAGCGCTTCGGCGATGTCCTTCCGGGGCACGGCGGTGGCGTCCATGGCCGGGGCGATCCACTCCTGGGGTTGCTCGGCGAAGGAGGCGGCATCCGCGGCGGCGAAGATCTCTGTCTGCCCCCAGGTGCCCGTGAGCTCCGGAGGTGCCAGGAACTCCGGTCGCGGCAGGCCGCGGAGGGATTCATTAATACGCAATGCGGCGGCGGCCATCTCGTCAAAGCGGGGCGCGCGGTGCCCGGAGAGGAAGGTCCGTGCCCGCCACCCGGAGACCGTGTACCGGCCGTCGGTGGAGAGCATGGGGCGCGAAACGCCTACCCCGGCGGGCCGCATCTTCGCGGTGGTTTTGGCGATCCAGGACGCACGCATTGGCTCCTCAGCCAGGGAGATCACCGCGCGGTCGCAGCGCCAGCCGTATGACCAAGGCTGGTCCAGCTGCACGGGGTTGTCCACGTGCGCGTGGAAACCGTTGAGGATGTGGGCTGGCGGCGGGGTTCCCAGCGCGCCAGCAGGGCTAGCTGCGCCGGAGTTAGCAGCACCGGCAGAGCGACCAGCGTCACGAGCAGAGTGGGCATCATTCACGGCGGGTCACCTCTTATTGTTCTTCCGCAACCGGGTAGGGCCACGGGTTCGCACGGCAGGTGGAGTCGCTTTCCCCGTAGATGTCCTCGTCGCTGATCTCCCGGAGCACGCGGTTATCCACGCTCAAGGTTTGCTGCATCATGATCGGCGCGAGCTGCCCGTCCTTCGGGCAGGGCTGGTGTGCGGCGAATCCGATGCCGTGGCCGACCTCGTGGTTAATGACGTACTGCCGGTAGGCCCCGAGGTCTCCCTGGAACGGGATCGCGCCACGGATCCAGCGGGATTCGTTGATGACAACCCGGTTGCCGTCGGAGTAGAAGCAGCTGGTCTCCAGCTTGAAGGTGTTGCCGCAGACCTCGTGGGTGTGGTTCTGGGAGGCCAGTTGGATCCGCAAGTCGGGTTCCTCACCCTCCGGTAGTTCCCCGGCTGCGACGTGCTGGAAGGCGAACTTCCCGCGCCCGGTCCAGCCGCGCGGGTCGGACAGGATCGCGTCCACCGTCGCGGCGAAGGCGTCGTCCCCGCCGAAGGCGGCGGTGTTGATCGTGTCCTCGACCTCGACGGTGTAGGTGAAGAGTTTCCCGTCGCCGACCTTCGGGCCTGGGGCGCCGACGGTGCGGAAGTTGCCGCTGCTGTTCTCGGTCACCGGTCCGCCAGGTGGGAGCTGTCCGGTCGGTAGGTCGCCGTAACCGAAACCGGGGACGGGTCCGGCGGCACCGTCGGCTGGGTCGTCGCTGTTGCTGGTGGCTGCCACGTCGGTGGCGGCGTCCTCCCCTGCCCCGCGGAGGGCGTCGACGAGGACCAGCACGCTGACCAGCGCGAGGACCCCGACGATCCCGATGCGGACGCGGGGGTCGCTGAAGTTGAGCCAGTGAGACCCCTGCCCCTGAGACTGCCGGTCGATCCGGGGCGGGGTGTGGGCGTGTTCGGGCTCGGGCAGCGCAAATTCCTCGCGGCGCGCGCGCCGATGACGCGGCCCGTTGCCCGTGTTCTCGCTACCCGTGCCCTGGGGGTTATTCACCTCGCTCAACCTCTATCTGCCCTTCAAATGGATCAGATGAAGCCCACGGAGCGCGGCTTCTCGGCGCCGACCTGGATGTAGGCGATCTGCTCGCGCAGCAGGACGGTCTTGGTGCCGCGGGCGTCCTCGACCACGGTGGTGGTGGCGGTGCCGTCGGTCAGGAAGTTCTGCAGCTCCTCGACGAGTTCTGCCTGCTTGACCTCGTTCTTGTCGAGGTCGATGGCGAGCTCGCGCTGGGAGTTGATGAAGCCGATCTTCAGTTGCATGCTTTCTCGATCTCCGTCCGTTGGTTCTTGAAAGATCTGGCGCACTGGTCGGTGCGCTAATGTGACCATCATAGTACTGCCTTGTTTTAGGGAGGTTCCGACCGTGCCAGCGCCCCATCTCCCCTCCGATGATCACTCGGGGGCTGCCCCTGGGCCCACGTTCCGTTCCTTGGGGGTGGCAGCCGAGATCGCCGAGGCTTTGGAGCAGGCGGGCATGCCCACGGCGTTTGCGATCCAGGAGCTGACCCTGCCAATCGCGTTGCGGGGCGATGATCTGATCGGTCAGGCTCGCACGGGGATGGGCAAGACGTTGGGTTTCGGCGTGCCGTTGTTGGACCGGATTTTCGACGACGCCGGCATCACCGAACTCGATGGCAGCGTTCGCGGCCTCGTGGTGGTTCCCACCCGCGAGCTGTGCCTGCAGGTGGCCGAGGACCTCACGCTGGCTGCGGCGAACCTCGTGATTCCGTCAACGAAGCACCGGGTGACGGTCACGCCGATCTATGGCGGGGTGGGCTTCAACCAGCAGATTCGGGCGCTTGGCCGGGGCACGGACGTGGTGGTGGGCACGCCAGGCCGCCTGCTAGATCTGCACCGCCGTGGTGAGCTAGAGCTGTCCGGGGTGGAGGTGCTGGTGTTGGACGAGGCCGATGAGATGCTGGACCAGGGTTTCCTGGATGATATTCGGCAGATCATGTCGCTGACCAGCACGGACCGGCAGACGATGCTGTTTTCCGCGACGATGCCGGGGCCGATCCTGAGCCTGTCGCGACAGTTCATGAAGCAGCCGGTGATGATCCAGGCGGATTCCACGGCCGCGGCGGATACGCACGAGCGGGTGACCCAGATCGCGTTCCAGTCCCACAAGTTGGACCGGATGTCTACGCTTTCCCGGATTCTGCAGAGCCCGGGCCGGGGCCGGACGATCGTGTTCACCCCGACGAAGCGCCAGGCCGCGATGGTCGCAGAGGACCTGGCCGCGTGGGGTTTTAGGGTCGGCGCGGTGCATGGGGATATGCGCCAGGCGGACCGTGAGCAGTCCCTGCAGTTGTTCCGGGATGGCGCGGTAGACGTCATGGTGGCCACGGACGTCGCAGCCCGCGGCATCGACGTCACGGATGTCACCCATGTGATCAACTACCAGGTCCCGGAGGACGAGCGGACGTATGTGCACCGGATTGGTCGCACGGCGCGGGCTGGCAAGGACGGCACCGCGATCACGCTGGTCGGTTGGGATGAGGTGCCCCGGTGGGACCACATCAGCGAGGCGTTGGGCTTGGGCCTGGAGAATCCACCGCAGTGGTTCTCCCAGTCCCCTGAGCTTCTGGAGGTGCTGGGGCTCCCCACGGACGAGGAGCTGGGTGACCGGGTGGGACCGAATCGTCGGGTTGCTGGTTCTGCGGCGGCGACGGCACCGGCTCGGCGTTCCCGCGGTGGGCGCGGTGAGCGTGGTTCAGGGGCTGGTTCGCGTGGCCAGGGTGGTCGCGGCCGCGGTCACGGGGCTCGCGGTCGCGCCCAGAGGGCGCATGGCCGCGGCCGTGGTGGTCGCCCGCGCGGCGGGAACGGCGGGGTAAAGAACTGATGGCGCCACACGCCCCCGCACAGCCCGCGCCGCCCACACCTCAGCAGCACCGCTGGCCCCGTTCGGAGCGGGCCTCTCGCAAGGATTTCCTCGCGGTGGGCGCGATCGTCCTGGTTCTCGTGGTGGTGCTGCTCGCTAGCTGGTGGGGTTCAGACGCCCGCCGGGTGGAGCGCACCCAGGTCTCCACTCTTTCCGCCCCGGCGGCGGCTGAGGCCGCGCCAACAAAGCTCCGGGAGCTGTGGCGGGACTCCTCCCCGCAGACGCTCGCCCCTATCCTGCTTGCCGGTGGTGTGCTCACTGCTGAGGACGATGTGCTGTCCATGCATGACCTCCGCTCTGGTGAGGTGGCGTGGACCTACGACCGGGGACTGCCGCTGTGCGATGTGACCTTCAGCAACGACCGGATCGTCGCGGTTTACCGTGGACCGAAGGGCTGCGGGGACGTGGTGAGCCTGGCTGCTGGCACTGGAGAGTACGCACACACCCGCTCGGCGTTGGCGGAGGGTTCCGCCACGGCACTGCGGTCGAATGACTCCACGGGCATCGTGTCCCCGCACCGGGTGGAGCTGTGGCGCAGCGACCTGGTGCGCACCACGGAGGTGGGCCGCCAGGAGGCCCCAGTAAAGAAGGAAGAGCAGCGCTACGCGGACTGTCCTTTCACCTCTGCCCTGACCCGCACCGAGCTGTTGGCGACGACACAGCACTGCGAGGGTGAGGACAAGATGCTGCTGCGGTTGCTCAAGACGAAGCCGGAGCGCTCGGATGTTCCGGAGGACCTGCACACCTTTTACGTGCCCCGGGATGGCCAGTTGGTGGCGATCGCACAGCACCATGCGGCGGTGTACGCGCCGACAGGCGCCCGTGGTGATGGGACGCCGCAGCTGATCGTGGCCAGTGATTCTGGCGAGGTCAGCCACCACCCCATGCCCGCCGCGCCAGTGCTGGCAGACCTCCCGCAGGACACCCCGGGGCTGCCGGTCACGGCGGACCTGCCGCACAATATGACCTGGTGGACGGGCGACTCGGTGGTCGGTTTCCACCCGACACACCTGGCCCCGGAGTTCACGGTGCGCGGCGCGCTGGGCGCAGGTGCAAATATGGCTGACCGGCTGTTGGTTCCGGTCGAGGGCGGCATCCAGATCTTCGACACGGAGCACAAAAAGAAGGAGCGGACACTCCCGGTGCGCCGGGATGGCCTCGCCGCTGGCGCGCCGGTGCACTTGCGGGTCAGTGGTGATTTCGTGGTGGAGCAGCGCGGTGACGAGCTCGTGGTGCTCGGCTCTTAGTCGCGGTAGTGGTCCATCGTCCACCAGTTGATGGCGGTGGGGTTGAACAGCAGTGCGAGCCCAAGGATCAGGACCAGCGTGGTGGGAACGGCCAGCTCGGGACGTCCGGAACGGAACATGTAATAAGCCACGGGAACGAGGCAGATCTGCAACATGACCACCGGGCCGCGTCCCCAGGACCGTCCGCGGTAGAGGAAGTAGCCGCAGACGGCCACGGCCCCGAAGATGAAGAAGAACCACAGGGCGGTGCCGTAGCCGCTGATTTTCGCGGTGGGGTCGTGGAAGCCTTGGGCTTCGCGGACGACGAGGAAGATGCCGAAGGCGATGCCGATGAGGCCCTGGATCAGGCCGTAGATGCCGGCGTATTGGATCACTGTGGGCGGCTTGGAATAGTTCTTCGGGGAGCTCATGCCGATGAGTCTAGCCTTAGCAGGCTCGCTTCCCATTTCTGACCACTCTGCCCTCATGGACGGACCAGTAAACCGCGGGTGAGAAGCAGGACGGTAGGCGCAGCCACGGCGCACCAACCAGGCAAATAAGGGGCTCCTACGTCACTCGGCGCCATTACCCAAATCGAAACAGTGTGAGCTTGGTTACATTTTCTGGGTTAACTCTAGGCAACCTGGGAAATACATGTCATACTCCTTGATGTAACCGCGAAGGCGGTGGGGGAACAACAGCCTACTCACGTTTATGTTGTGGCGTTTTAGCCATGCCATGGCGCGGGTATTGCAGTGCCATTTTCCCGGCGCGCATGTTCGTTCCGCACCGCCTGATCTGCCCTTACCCGCGATTCTTCGCATCCCACTGCGTTGCGCCAAGGCGCCGCGAGGCCGTGCTCGCTCCTTCCCCGGAGCGCCATCGACGACACCATCGGCCCCGCGCACTGGCCGCCCACAGGCAGCCAAGCCAGCAACCATTGGGATGCCCCAAAGATTCGCAGTTAACCGCCCGTTAACCTTTCTGCCGGTTCCCTGCTGGCAGAAAACCCCGCCAGGCCACCCCCGTGGCGTGACGGACCGCTACGACCGCCCGATTGGCATGAAAGGACTTGATCATGGATTGGCGCCACAAGGCTGTATGCCGCCAGGAAGACCCCGAGCTGTTTTTCCCCGTCGGTAACTCCGGCCCGGCTCTCGCCCAGACCGCGAAGGCAAAGCTGGTATGCAACCGCTGCCCAGTGACCACGGATTGCCTCGCGTGGGCAATCAGCTCCGGCCAGGATGCCGGCGTGTGGGGCGGCATGTCTGAGGACGAGCGTCGCGTGCTGAAGCGCCGCAACAACCGCGCTCGCACCCGCGCCCGCGCGAACGCTTAATAGTTCCCGCTGCCCCTAATTTCCGCTGCCCACTGCTGGGCGGATAGACTATAGCGGTTAAATAATTTCATTGCCCGATCGCTGCGCCGGCTACTCCCCTGGGAGCGCTGGTGCACATGCTTTAAGGAGAATTCATGAGCAAGCGTGGCCGTAAGCGCAAGGACCGTCGCAAGAACAAGGCGAACCACGGCAAGCGTCCAAACGCATAATGCCGATCACCCCGCGCTGGGGTGTCGCCGAACGGGTCCGGGAGGAAACTCCCGGGCCCGTTTTCTCATCCCCTATCCCCGGGAGGCGCGGTACACCACCCTCAGCTGGCTGGTGATGCGGCTGCGCAGCTCCACTGGCGCGGCTTGGGTGCAGCGAACCCGTAGCAGTTGGCGGATTTCGCGCTCCACGCCGAGTTTCTCCACGCAGCTGGGACAGTTGTCGAGGTGTTCCTGCAACTGGGCCCGGAGCCCCTCATCGCATCCGCCGTCCACATATTCGTAGAGGACGTCCACGAGGTCCCGGCATTCGATGTCGCGCCGAGGGGTGCCTGCATTCGGCTCAACGTTGTCACTCATTGTGCTTCTCGCCTATCCCTTCGCCTTGATTTCTTCTTCGACGCCGATGCCATGTTCCGCGGCGACGTCCTTCAGTTTCTTGCGCAGCGCCTTCCTGCCCCGGTGGAGGCGGCTCATGACGGTGCCGATGGGGACGTCGAGAATCTCCGCGATCTCCTTATAGGCGAAGCCTTCGACGTCCGCGTAGTAGACCACCATGCGGTAGTCCTCGCTGATATCCATCAGTGCGTCGATGATGCGCTGGTCCGGGATTCGTTTGAGCGCCTCGATTTCCGCGGAGGCGAGGCCGTCCGGGGTATGGGACATCGCGTCGGCCTGCTGCCAGTCGGTCATGTCCTCCGCGGAGGATTCATAGGGTCGGCGCTGCTGTTTGCGGTACTCGTTGATGTAAGTGTTCGTGAGGATGCGGTATAGCCAGGCTTTGAGGTTGGTGCCGGGCTTGAAGGACCGGAAGGCTTGGAAGGCCTTGATGTACGCATCCTGCACGAGGTCCTGCGCATCGGCGGGGTTGCGAGTCATCCGCAACGCCGCACCGTACAGCTGGTCCAGCAGCGGTAGCGCGTCGCTTTCAAAGCGGGCGAGCAGCTCCTCGTCGGGCTCCTCGGTGCGCAGTGTGGCGGCGCGCTGGGGGGTGGGGGAACTCATGTTCTCCTCTCTGCTGGGTCAATTCTTGCAACGTGGTGTGGAACCATTCTATTCCCCGCGCAACGAGCGCTCCGCTGCGGTCCAACCCTTAACGTCCCCTTTAAGGTTGCCTAAGCCTGTACTCCAGGGTCGGCACCCCTTCGTGTGACTAAGAACACCGCTCGAGCTGCACTTTTAGGGGTTTTGGCAAACAATCCCGATTGTTTGCTCACCCTGAGGGGAGTATGATTTTTGCTGCACTCTAAGGGGATTTTGCACCTCAAGTGTTTCCACGCTGCGGATGCAGTTTTGGCCTTAGATAGACCCGACTGTGCGTTTCCACGCTTCGGGTGCACCGGGACATCTCAGTTTTTAAGGAAGGACCGGGGAATGAACTCCTCTCAGAACAGGGTTCCGCGGCGTCACGCACGCACTGGCGTTGCTGCACTGTCCGCCATCACTCTCGCGCTGGGTTCGCTCAGCATCTTCTCTCACGGTGATCTCACGCCTGAGGCCACCGCTGCCACGCTGAGCGGCGGCATCCGCGACAAGTCCGGCGCGGTGGAGACGGATGCCCAGCAGGCGTCCGACCTGCCGGCCGGGTCGTGTGTTGTTACAGCGACAAACAAACCGGATGGTAGCCAGGCTGGTTTCAGCTGGAACACCCTGGAGCCGAGTGAGACCAGCCCCGACAAGACCTTGTGGGGCTTAAGCGTCTCCTTTGATAACTCGAAGGACCGCACATTCGCCGATTGGTACTTCACCAATGCGGGGAACCTTGGCGACTACTTGAATACCGGCGAAGTGCCTTCCATGGAGGCCGGCCAGACCCTCCTTGACAAGAGCGTCACTGACAAGGCCGACGAAAGCATCGCCATTACTGGTTCTCGCACACAACGAAACCTGAATCTCTACGCAGAGATGACCGAGGAGAAGGTCGGGCAGTTCGCTTCGGCCACTGCCGACAATCCCGTGCGCTACGCCTGGCAGGGCAATTACAAGAAGGACAATCCTTCGGGTGTGCTGCAAGCCACACAAGGTTCCAGCTCGGAATTCAGCGCTACTGTAAACCCGTGGCCGAGCGAGAATATTGAATGTAACCCGATCACGGTGTCGTGGGAGAATCGGGAGAAGCTGGTCATTAGGCCCGGCGAGAAGCTCAAGGTCGGCAAGATCAACGTTCCCAAGGTGCAGAACGGCGGCACGGACGATTCCCTGTCCCGCATGGTCGTGGAGGCTTACGACGCGCAGGGCAACTTCATCGGCACGAGTGACACCGACGCTTCTGGTGGTGGCACGTCGAGCGTAAGCATTGACCAGGACACCGGCGAGATCTTCTACACCATGCCGGAGTACAAGGGTACGGACCTGAGCGACCAGCAGGGTATGCGTTTTAGCGTGCTTGCTAAGCCGCGTACCGTTGACCAGTTGCAGGCTGCTGCTCGCAACAACGCCTTTGGCGGCGGCGGGGTCTTCGACAGCTCCAACTCGCTGACCCGCTACAACCAGGCGAACGTTATTGCCAACCACCAGTGGAGCTTCGACGACACCCAATTCCACGACCCCAAGTATGACCCTGCCCAGCAGGCCATCATCTCCGGTGTAGAGGGCCCGAACGGACCTGTTATCACGGAGCGCCAGGTTATCAAGTTCCCGCAAGCCGGTGACAAGATCGCCAATCTGGTAAAAAAGCGTGAGGACGGTGGTGTTGAAGCCGAGGTCAAGCTGGATAAGCAGTTCGTATACTCAGGCTGGGAAGCCAAGATGGACCCCGACACCTACGAGGTCACCGTCACTGCACCGAAGAACCCGAACCCGGGCACCTTTGCGCAGCCTCGCGTCATTGTGACCTACTCTAACGGTTCCCGGGACGTCATTCCCCTGCTCGTTGTTGTGGACCCCAATAACACTCAGGTCACTACGCTGGTCAGCCCTGGAACCACCACGGGCATTCCAGGCCAAGGCATGGACGCTCAGCTGACTGTGGATCCCTCCTTTGAGGAGCGGGACGCGGTCCAGCCAGACTCCTATGAGGTGGTCGAGGGCACCGTTCCTAACGGTTGGACGGTCACCGTGGATAAGTACGGCAAGGTTACCGCGACCTCGCCTGTGGATGCCCCGAACTTCTCCACGATCACACCAGAGATCAAGGCTATCTATCCTGATGGTACGACCGATACTGTCAAGACGAGTTTCCAGGTTATCAACAGTGTGAAGGTGCCGGACTACGCCGCAGTCTCTGGCCAGGTTGGTGAAGAGGTATCGCTCCAGCCAGTCATGCCTCCAGTGGGTCAGGGCGGCAAGGAAACGGACGAAGAGCCGAACCGCTACACCTTCGAGGATGGCACCACCGAGTACAAGGCCGGTGGGTGGACTATCAAGATTGATGAGAACACCGGTGTCCTATCCACCACTATCCCGGATAATGTTTTCCCTGGTGCGCAGCTGACCGTGCCGGTGAAGGTGCATTATGCCACCGGCGCAAACCCGCAGATCACCACCGGCACCATCAGTGTGATCGGTGACAAGTCGGGTGAAGATACCGCGCACTACCTGCCGAAGCTGACCAAGGCAGGGGCCTCGGTTACTTCCGATTTCCAGAGCCAGCTGTCTGACCCGAAGCTAGCCAAGTTCAAGCTGCCTGATAAGAAGACCTGGCCGAAGGGCTGGGAGTTCAGTATCGACGAAAGCGGTACTGTTACAGCAACCCCGGGCTCGAACATTCCGAACGGTGAGTCTGTCTCCATCCCGGTACATGTCACCTATCCGGATGGCTCCACGGCTGAGGTACCAGCAGACTTCACTGTTGTCGGTTCGTACTCGCGAATCAACCAACCAACCTACCCGACGGTAAACGGCAAGATCGGGACCACGGTGACCAGCCATGTCGACCGTACGCACCTGAGTGATGCTTCTGAGCCGCGCTTCTCCCTCGTGACTGACCCGAAGGACCCGGATTACATTGCGCCGCCGCGTAACCTCACCTGGGACCAGGTGAAGATCGATCCGGAAACCGGTGAGATCACCACGCCAATTGGTAAGAACGTTCTTCCGGGCTCGTCTGCGGATATTCCAGTTCGTGTGACCTACAAGGATGGGTCGAAGGACTTCACCATCGCTACTGTGGTGGCACAGGGCGCGCAGCGTCAGATTTATGAACCGAAATATGAGCAGAAGACCACCAAGCCGGGCGAGGGTGTCGCTTCCTCCATCACGGAAGATACGAAGATTCCTGAGCGTGATCTGGCTACAGAGCCGTCGAAGCGCTACTCCGTGCCGGAGACCGTCGACGGCTGGACTGTCACTATTGACGAGGCCGGTATCGTCACGGCTACACCGCCGAAGACGGCCAAGGCCGGCGACGGCATCCAGGTGCCTGTGACCGTGACCTACCTCGACGGTTCTCAGGACACTGTCTTGGCGCCGTTCAAAGTGAGGGAGTCGCAGAATGATGTATATGAGCCTTCCTACTCCGTTCAGGATGCGGCCCCGGGCGAAGAGGTGAAGCGAAACGTCAATCGGAATAACATTCCGGATGGTTCGACCTTCTCCTTCGGCATGGACGGCGACAAGCCGAAAACTGAAGACACCGTTGACGGATGGAAGTACAAGATCGATCCCGCCACCGGCGAAGTTTCAGTGACCCCGCCGGCAAACGCTAAGCCCGGCGATAGGCGCAAGTACCACGTCTCCGTCACTTACCCTGACGGCTCGATTGATGAGGTCCCTGTTGGCACCGTGGTCAAGCTGACCAACAAATGGGAGGCTAACCCGACGTATCCTGAGGAGACGGTGTACCCGGGCGAGACCGCAACGCTACCGGTCGCTCTCGACAAGCCGGAGAACGTCAACGTCGCGAAGGAAAACCCATACAAGCTGGGCGATGTTCCTACCGGCTGGAACGTCAGCATTGACGACAATGGCCAGATCACCGCAACCGCACCTGCGGACGCGAAGCCAGGCGACCAGGTCAAGATTCCGGTTACCGTGACCTACGAAGACGGCTCTACGGATACCGCATACGCCGTGGTGAACGTCGTCGACGTCCCGACCCGCGAGGTGCCGTTCAAGGTCGAGTACAAGTACGACGCCACCGTTAACCAGGGCACTTACAAGGTCGAGACCAAGGGTGTCCCAGGCAAGGAGGAGCAGCAGAAGGACGGTACCTGGAAGCGCACTGAAGATCCTGTTAATGAGGTCGTCGTCATCGGTACGAAGCCGATGAACGAGAAGGTCGAGTGGAAGGAGCCAATCCCGCACTCCACCATCGTCCGCGAGAACCCGGATCTTGCTCCGGGTGAAGTGAAGGTTGTTCAGGAGGGCTCCGACGGAGCGGCTTCCTACGCTGCGATCTTCAACGGTGTTAACGGCGAAGCGACGGTCACTGAGACCAACGCTCGCACCGAACCGAAGGATCGCATTGTCGAATACGGGCCGCGCCTAAAGGACCAGGAGTTGGTCACTGAGGTCAACCGTAAGATCCCGTTCGAGACGAAGATCGTCTTCGACGACTCCCTCGAGGCGGGTGAGCAGGTCGTCGATAAGGAAGGCGTTGTCGGCGAAGAGAAGGTCACAAGCACCCAGAAGCTTGTCGACGGTAAGCCCTCTGGTGACCCGGTAGTCGAGACCACCACGGTGACTGAGAAGCAGGATGCTGTCATTCGTGTGGGCACCAAGACCACCGGCGAGACCAAGAAGACCGTTGAGTCTGAGGTTCCGTTCGGTGTGAAGATCGAGTTCGATCCGAACCTGCCTGCTGGTACCTCCGAGGTTGTCACCGAGGGCAAGCCGGGTAAGAAGACCACCACGGTTACCCAGAAGGTAACCAACTCCCAGCCGGATGGCGAAGCCACCGTTGAGGAGAAGGTCACCGAAGAGCCGGTTGACCAGGTGATCAAGGTCGGCACCAAGCCTTCGGAGACCTCCGAGAAGGTTGAGTGGAAGGCTCAGGTTCCGTTCGAGGTTGAGACGCGTCCGAATCCGGAGTTGAAGCCGGGTGAGATCAAGGTCGTCCAGAAGGGCGTGCCTGGTGAGAAGACCTACACTGCTGACTTCACCGCTAAGGGTGACCAGGCAACGGTGACCCCGGAAGAGAAGCAGACCAAGGATCCGGTTAACGAGATCATCGAGTACGGTCCGGCGGCTGAGGACACCACTGTGGTGACCAAGGTTGAGAAGCCGGTTCCGTTCGAGACCGAGATTGTCTTCGACGACACCCTCGAGGAGGGCAAGCAGGTCGTCGATCAGCAGGGTGAGACCGGTACTGAGGTTGTGACCTCTACTCAGAAGATTGTGGATGGCAAGCTGTCCGGTGATCCTGAGGTGAACACTGAGCGTACGAAGGAGCCGAAGAAGCAGATCATCCGCGTTGGTACCAAGACCACCGGAAAGAACACTGAGTCCATTGAGACTGAGGTTCCGTACGATGTGAAGGTTGTCTACGACCCGAGCCTGAAGCCGGGCGAGTCCAAGGTCACTCAGGAGGGTAAGCCTGGCAAGAAGAAGGTGACGATCGAACGCGATATCGTCAACTCCAAGCCTGGCGATCCAAAGATCACTGAGGAGATCATCGAGAAGCCGGTTGAGAAGATCGTCACCGTCGGTACCAAGCCGGCAGAGGCGAACAACAAGGCAACATGGGTTGCGCCGCTGCCGTACGACACGATCGTGCGGGTGAACCCGGAGTTGAAGCCGGGAGAGATGAAGGTCGTCCAGGAGGGTGAGTACGGCGAGAAGGAATTCACCGCCGACTTCACTGCGAAGGACAACACCTCCACGGTGAACACCACCGAGAAGGTGACCAAGCAGCCGGTTCAGCAGATCATCGAGTACGGCCCAAAGGCTGACGACAGCGAGGTCGTAACGAAGACTGAGAAGCCGGTTCCGTTCGAGACGAAGATCGTCTTCGATCCGAATCTGAAGGCGGGCGAGCAGGTCGTCGATAAGCAGGGCGAGCTGGGTACTGAGGTTGTCACCTCCACCCAGAAGATCGTGGACGGTAAGCCTTCCGGCGAGCCGACTGTGACGACCGAGCGCACCAAGGAGCCGACTAACGCGGTCATCCGTGTGGGCACCAAGGCTGACCCTGTCTCTACCGAGGTCAAGTGGACTGAGAAGACCCCATTTGAGACCGAGATCCGCGTCAACCCGAATCTGAAGCCGGGCGAGACCAATGTCCTCGAGGAGGGCATCCCGGGCGAAATCGAGCACACCGTCACGGTGACCGTTGACAACGGCGAGGTCAAGAAGGAGGAGTCCACGTCCGAGATCAGCAAGCCGTCGCCACGCATCATCGAGGTCGGTCCTGCCGAAAGCAAGACTGAACTGACGGATACGCACACGGAAGAAATTCCGTACGACACGCTGATTGAATACGACCCGAACCTCGAAGCCGGCAAGGTTGTCGAGGATCAGGCGGGGAAGACGGGCTCGAAGGAGATCACCAAGACCTGGAAGCTGGAGAACGGCGTTCCAGTCGGCGATCCGGAAATCTCCGAAACCATCACGCAGGAGAAGCAGGATCGTAAGATCCGCGTGGGCACCAAGTGCAACTGCGAGACCCCTGAGGACCCGAAGGATCCGGAGAACCCGGACAACCCGAACCCTGAGGACCCGAAGGACCCAGAGAACCCGGACAACCCAAACCCTCAGGACCCGAAGGACCCAGAGAACCCGGACAACCCAAACCCTCAGGACCCGAAGGACCCAGAGAACCCGAAGGATCCAAAGCCAAACGATCCTTCGGAGCCGGGCGACAAGCCAGGTGACGAGAAGCCGGGCGAGCCAAGCAAGCCGGGCGACAAGAAGCCAGGTGAGCCAAGCAAGCCAGGTGACGAGAAGCCAGGTGAGCCGGGCAAGCCGGGTGACAAGAAGCCAGGCGAGCCAAGCAAGCCAGGCGACAAGAAGCCAGGTGAGCCGAACAAGCCAGGCGACAAGAAGCCAGGTGAGCCGAACAAGCCAGGCGACAAGAAGCCAGGCGAGCCGAACAAGCCAGGCGACAAGAAGCCAGGCGAGCCGAACAAGCCAGGCGACAAGAAGCCAGGCGAGTCCGAGAAGCCGAGCGAGCAGCCAGCCGCTCCGGGTAACTCGGGTGGCAACGCCGGTACCTCCGGCTCCGCCGGTAGCTCCAGCAGCTCTACCCAGCAGGGCAGCCAGCCAGAGCAGGCCGAGTCCAGCAGCCAGTCCGCACTGGCACGCACCGGCGCAAGCATCGCCATGCCAGCAGGGATCGCAGCACTGCTGATCCTCATCGGCACCGCGCTGATGACTCTGCGCAAGCGCCTGTACTAAACAGCGCACCCCGGGCCAGCATTGAGGCCACCACACCTCAACACTGACCCGACATAAAAGCGGCGGGAGCCGCGGGGAACACCCCGCGCCCCGCCGCTTCCGCATTCCCACCCACACCCGCACTACCTAAGCAACCACACGGCACAACCCCACCCCAGCAGCACGGACACGCCCTGCTCCTGCAACACCCGCTCCCCTGCCTCGCGCCGCTAATTCCGGGCAGGCAAGCCCCGTCCTCACCCCACCCTCAACCCCCGCGCGTCGAACTACCGGCCGATCAAATGCGGCCCATTATTAGCCACGTTACCGACCGCCTTATCCGCCTTCTCGCTCACCAGGCCACCCAAACCGTGTGTGGGAGGAACCCCTGCCATGGCACGCAACGTCGCCTCGTCACCTTCGAGCCAGCGGCGCACCTCATCGGCCGCGCCGTCCCCGCGAGCCACGTCGCCACCGGCGCCACTCCCCGCCCCCGGTACCAGCACCCGCGGCATCCGGTGATGCAGCCACTCCAGCTCCGGGGTGGCCGCCGTGGTCACCATCGTCGCGTACACCACCCCATCCACCGCCTTGCACAGCCCGGCGATGAAGATCGGCTCCCCACCCGCATGTGTGAACCACGGCTGCTTCCGCCGGTCCCCCGGCGCGGGATCCTCATCGGCGGTCCACTCGTACCAACCGTCCATGATGAACACGCACGGCTCCGAGCCCGCGAAAGTCGGCTTGTCGAAAGCCGTCTCCCCACGCGCGTTGAAGACCGTCTTCGGCGGGTAGCCCCACACCGCTGGCCCCAGGGTTGGCACCCCGCGAAACGGCCGCAGCACCGGTACCGTGTGGGTGGGCGCGATGTTGTAATTCTCCCGCGGCCCCTCCCCAACCATCGCGACCCGCTGCTGCCCGGTCCGGCGCCGCACCGCACCAACGAGCTGCTCGGGCGTGCTGTAAAGGACATAACGGCCACACATGGGACCCATTATCCCCAAAAGATGAGAGACTAGAGCCATGTCGACTAGCACCCACCCCGCCTGGCCCGCCCCCACCGCACGCGGCCCCGTCACCGCGACGGTGCCCGTTCCCGGTTCCAAGTCCATCACCAACCGCGCGCTCGTCCTCGCAGCGCTCGCCGACGGGCCGGCCACCATCACCAACACCCTCATCAGCCGCGATACGAACCTCATGCTCGACGCGCTGCGCACCCTCGGGGTGGGTGTCGAGGTCTTGAGCTCCGAGGGGGCGGCCGCCACCGTGCGCATCACCCCGCCCACCCAGTTCACCGGCGGGCACATCGACTGCGGCCTTGCGGGCACCGTCATGCGCTTCGTCCCGCCCATCGCGGCACTCGCCACCGCCCCCGTCAGCTTCGACGGCGACCCCCAGGCCCGCCGCCGCCCCATGGACCAAACCCTGGATTCCATCCGCGGCCTCGGCGCCGGGATCGGCGAGGGCACGGACGCCACCGAGCCCAACGCGGAGACCAGCACCCTGCCCTTCACCGTCCTGCCCGCGGCGGGCGACGCTGCCCCAACCGGCGGCCAGGTCCGCATCGATGCTTCCGGCTCCAGCCAGTTCGTCTCCGGGCTGCTGCTGGTCGGCGCCCGCTTCGCCGACGGCGTGCGCATCGTCCACACCGGCACCTCCGTGCCCAGCAAGCCCCACATCGACATGACAATCGACATGCTCGCCCAGGCGGGCGTCGTCGTCGAAACAGGGACAGAGGAAGCCACCGGCAACCCCACCTGGACGGTCCACCCCGGCCCGATCAAGGCCGTGGACTGGGTGATCGAACCGGACCTCTCCAACGCCACGCCCTTCCTCGCCGCGGGCGCGCTGACCAAGGGCGCGGTGAGCATCCCGCACTGGCCTGCCACAACCACCCAACCAGGCGACCAGATCCGCCCCATCCTCGAAGCCATGGGCGCGACCGTCACCCTGGCAGGCGGCACCCTGACCGCCAGCGCCACCAGCCCCCTGCAGGGGGTGGACTGGGACATGGGCGACATCGGTGAACTCACCCCCACCGTCGCAGCCCTGGCCTCCCTGGCCACCACCGAGACCCGACTGCGGGGCATCGCGCACCTGCGCGGACACGAAACCGACCGCCTCCACGCCCTCGCCGCGGAGATCAACGCGCTCGGTGGGAACGTCGCCGAAACCGAAGACGGCCTGCACATCACCCCCGTCCCCCTGGCCGGTGCCCGCTGGCGCTCCTACGCCGACCACCGGATGGCCACCGCCGGCGCCATCATCGGCCTGCTGGTCCCCGGCGTGGAAGTCGAGGACATCGCCACCACCGCCAAGACCATGCCCGGCTTCGAACACATGTGGGCCCAGATGCTGGACGGCACCGACACCACCGCTGCCAGCGGCAACGGGGAGGCCTAAACGATGGCACGCTACCAGTGGGATGAGTCCGACGTCCGCGTGCGCCCCAACCGCCGGGGGTCGCGGCCCCGCACCAAGCAACGACCCAAGCACAAGGACGCCAAGTGGGGCATGGTGATCTCCCGCGACCGGGGCCGTTGGGGCGTGGTTCTCGACGAGACCGGCGTGGAGGTCACCTGCATGCTCGCCCGGGAGATGGGGCGCACCCCCATCGTCGTCGGCGACCGCGTGGGTGTGGTGGGCGATACCTCCGGCCGTAAAGACACGCTGGCCCGCATCGTCCGCCAGGCCGAGCGCGACACCGTGCTGCGCCGCACCGCGGACGACACCGACCCCTACGAGCGCATCGTCGTCGCGAATGCGAAGAACCTGCTGATCGTCACCGCCGTCGCCGACCCACCACCGCGGGCCGGGTTCGTGGAGCGCGCGCTGATCGCCGCCTTCGTCGGTGGCCTGCAGCCCGTGCTGTGCCTGACGAAGACCGACCTGGAAGACCCGGAGGCCTTCGCCGCCGAATTCCGGGAACTGGACGTGCCCGTGCACTACACCGGCACCAGCAACGAGCTGGCAGAGCTCGCCGAGGTCATCACCGGCGAGGTCTCCGCCCTGATCGGCCACTCCGGTGTGGGTAAGTCCACGATGGTCAACCGGCTGGTTCCGGACGCCGACCGGGAAACCGGGGACGTCTCCGGGGTCGGCAAGGGCCGCCACACCTCCACCCAGTCCGTCGCCCTGCCCCTTCCCGGTGGCGGCTGGATCATCGACACCCCCGGCATCCGCAGCTTCGGGCTGGCCCACGTGGACCCGGACACCGTGGTGCAGGTCTTCGACGACCTCCGTGAAGTTGTGCAGGACTGCCCCCGCGGCTGCACGCACCTGGGCCCGCCAGCGGACCCGGAGTGCGCGCTCGACACCCTGGAGGGCGCCTCCGGGCGCCGGGCCGCCGCGGTACGCCGTCTGCTGACCGCGCTGCGCAGCAACAACGAGTGGGAGCTCCCCTTCGAGACGGAATAGCCACATACCCCAGTCCCAGGCAAGGCCATAGACACAAATAAGCCCGCGCGGGCCGCCGAATTGGCGGCGCACGCGGGCTGTGGCTTGCCGCGTAGCTGCAGTAGCTCCCGTACCTTTCAGTAGCCTCCCGCTACATCAGATCGACGAGAACCCCCAGCTCCTTGCTGTCGTACCAGCTCATGAGGTTATCTTCACAGTCCCCCAGCGCGAGTTCCGCGTCCTCATCCCCCAGATCCGCATCATCGATGCACTCCTTGGCCCGCTGCGTGGCCGCCTCCGCGTCTTCGTCATCCGTGTGGATCGAGCGCAGCTGCGTCAGCTCCAGCTGAGCAGGGTCTACTCGCAGCACGGAATCCCCGCCAGTCGGATCGGCGGTGAGGTTGGCGTCCGGAATATCCGCAGCCAAGACGACGCGACGGTTCGGGAACTTCTCGTCGGCACCGGAGGCGTCCTCCGTCGCCAGCAGCCGCAACGACGCACGCGCGGCATCCAGGAAGGCCGTGTACTCCAGCTCCTCGTCATCCCCGGAGGTGTAGAAATCGCGCACCGCCTGGGTCAGCCCGAACACCACCCCGGAACGGATCGGAAGCACCTGGTCGCGGGCGAAATCCGCGAGCATCGAGTGGGTCGCCGGGATGAAAACGCGCATCCTAGAACTCACCCTCCAGCTCGAAGATGTTCTGCACCTCGACGATCATCCGGTCGAATTGCTGGTAGTACACGCCGATCATGCCGGCCTCCACCGCGCCCTTGACGTTGACGATGGAATCATCCACCAGCACCAGGTCGTTCACCGGCAGCTCCAGGCGGTCCGCGACCTCCTGGAAGATCTTCTCATCCGGCTTCTCGACGCCGACCTCGCCGGAGAGGACGACGGTGTCCACGTAGCCGTCCTTCTCCCACTGACGGATCGGGTCGGAGGAGGCGTCATCCGGCGCGTTGGAGACGATGGCCACGGCCAGCCCCTCCTCGCGGACAGCGCTCAGCAGCTTGCGCCAGCGGCGGCGGTCTTCTTCGGCTCCATCGAGCACACCATTATGGTCAACAACTAGTCCTCGCATGCCCTATATTCTGCCATTTTCCGCTACCGGTGCGCAGCCCTCGGCTACGCTGGGGCGCACAGGCTGCGCGCATCGGGGGATGCGCGGGAGGCAGCGTGGGGACAAGGGGGAAAGATGACGAGTCCAACACTGACTAAAGCGGCTAGCCGCGGGGCTGAGACCAGTGGGTCACAAGTGGCCGCGCGAGGTGACACCACTCGAGGTGAGCGGCATGGTGGCGGGGTGCAGCTCAGCGGAGAGAGGCCGCCTGCGAAGAAGCCAAAGAAGATCCCGCCGCTGGCGTCCGTACCGAAGCCGGGATATAACTTCCTGCGCATCCCTGCGGGGCTGCAGGCGGAGGGGCCAGCCGCGCGCTTCCTCACCGCACAAGCGCCGGCGGCAATCGAGAGCGCCCCGCCGGCCGCTGCGCAGAGCACCCCGCAGAACACCGTGGACCTAGCGACGCTGAGCCGCTGGATCGTCCTGTGGTTGGAGGCGAGGGAAGGCCGCCGCGCCCCGATGAGCCTGCGGCGCGGGCCCTACTCCCCGGCCGTGATCGAGGACCTCCGCCGCGCCACCAGCCCCGCCACGGGTGGTGCCCGGCTGCTGCGGGTGCACGCCCAGAAAACCCGCTTCGGGCAGATCCGCTTCTCCGCCTCCGCGTTCTATGACGGCCGCGTGCGCGCCATCGCGGGCTTCCTCGACGACGGCGAAGGCCGGCACGGTACCCGTTCCCCGCAACGTTCGCGGGGCGAGCTCCGTGCCGGCCTGTGGCGGGTGGAACACATCCACCTGATCTAGCTAGCCGCCGACGAGCTGGCCACCGACCAGCCGACCGCCGACCCGTGCGGCCAACCTAGCCGCTGCCTGACTAGCCGCCGATGGTGTGCTCCGGCTTGGCGTTCTCGTCGCCGTCGCTCTCTGCCGGGTCCTCCACCTGGAAGGCTCCCGCCTGGGCGAGCTGGGTGCGCACCAGGAAGAGCTGACGGATCGTCTCCTCGCGGATGCCCTCCTTCATGCGGTTGAACATGTCGCCACCCTCGCGCTGGTACTCCACCA
Source organism: Corynebacterium sp. MSK039 (assembly GCF_030232315.1). Lineage (NCBI taxonomy): Bacteria > Bacillati > Actinomycetota > Actinomycetes > Mycobacteriales > Corynebacteriaceae > Corynebacterium > Corynebacterium sp. MSK039. The sequence continues at coordinate 54,835 of NZ_JASPJL010000002.1, read as the reverse complement.
GCGGGTCGCGCTGCGCCATCGCGCGCAGGCCGATGCCCTCCTTGAGGTAGTCCATCTCGTAGAGGTGCTCGCGCCACTTCTGGTCCACGACGTTCAGCAGCACGCCGCGCTCCATGCCGCGCATCTGCTCCTCGCCGCCCATCTCGATGACCGCGTCCTCCAGCTTGTCGTACTGCGCGTTCGCGTCCGCCAGAACGGCCTCCAGCAGCTGGGAGGAGCTCAGCTCGCCCGGCTTGCCGTACTCGCTGCCGGAGATCAGGGACTCGTAGCTCATCGTCGGGCCGTACAGCGACTGCAGCGCCTGCCACAGCTCGTCCAGGTCCCAGTCCTCCACGTAGCCCTCGGCGGTCGCCGCGGTGACGTACGCGGTGATCGTGTCCTCCAGCATCCCGCGGATCTGACGCTGCACGTCCTCGCCCTCGAGGATCTGGCGGCGCTCGGCGTAGATCACCTTGCGCTGCTCGTTCATGACCTCGTCGTACTTCAGGACGTTCTTACGCATCTCGAGGTTCGCGGCCTCCACCTGGGACTGCGCACCCTTGATGGCGTTGGTGACCATCTTCGAGTCGATCGCCTCGTGATCCGGGATGTTCAGGCGAGTCATCATCGCCTCCATCGACTGGCCCACGAACCGGGTGATCAGGTCGTCGCGCATGGAGAGGTAGAAGCGGGTCTCACCCGGGTCACCCTGACGCGCGGAACGGCCACGCAGCTGGTTATCGATGCGGCGGGACTCGTGGCGCTCCGTGCCCAGCACGTAAAGGCCGCCGGCCTCGCGGACCTCCTCAGCCTGCTTCTTGGACCTCTCGCGGGCCTTGATGATCTCCTCATCCCAGGCCTCCTGGTAGGCCTCCGGGTCCTCCACCGGGTCGAAGCCGCGCTCACGAAGATCCTGGTCGGCAATGATGTCCGGGTTACCGCCCAGCACGATGTCCGTACCGCGGCCGGCCATGTTCGTCGCCACGGTCACCGCACCCGGCAGACCAGCGCGGGCGACGATCTCCGCCTCCTGCTCGTGGTACTTCGCGTTCAGCACGTTGTGCTTAATGCCGCGACGCTGCAGCAGCTTCGACAGGTACTCGGAACGCTCCACGGAGGTGGTACCGACCAGCACCGGCTGGCCCTTCTCCACGCGCTCGGCGATGTCCTCGGCGGCTGCCTCGAACTTCGCCTCCTGCGTCTTGTAGATCAGGTCCACGTTATCGACGCGCTGATTCTCGCGGTTCGTCGGGATCGGAGCCACATCCAGCTTGTAAGTCTGCTTCAGCTCCGCTGCCTCGGTCTCCGCGGTACCGGTCATGCCGGACAGCTTGTCGTAGAGGCGGAAGTAGTTCTGCAGGGTGATCGTCGCGAGAGTCTGGTTCTCGTTCTTGATCTCCACGTTCTCCTTGGCCTCGATCGCCTGGTGGATGCCCTCGTTGTAGCGGCGCCCATCCAGGATGCGGCCGGTGAACTCGTCGACGATCATGACCTCGCCGTCGCGGACGATGTAGTCCTTATCCCGGATGAACAGCTCCTTGGCCTTGATGGCGTTGTTCAGGTAGCTGACCAGCTGGGAGTGCTCCGGGGCGTAGAGGTTATCGATGCCGAGCTGATTCTCGACGAACTCGACGCCCTCCTCCTTCACGCCGATGGTCTTCTTCCGCTCGTCGACCTCGTAGTGAATGTCGCGGGTCAAGCGGGGCGCGATGCGCGCGAACGCGGTGAACCACTGGGAGGAGCCCTCCACCGGACCGGAAATGATCAGTGGGGTGCGGGCCTCGTCGATAAGGATGGAGTCGATCTCGTCGACGATGGCGTAGTGGTGGCCGCGCTGCACCAGGTCGTCGAGGGAGTGCGCCATGTTGTCGCGCAGGTAGTCGAAGCCGAACTCGTTGTTCGTGCCGTAGGTGATGTCCGCGTTATAAGCCTCGCGGCGCTCTGCCGGGCGCTTCTCGGAGAGGATCACGTTGGTGCTGAGCCCCAGGAAGTGGTGGACACGGCCCATCCACTCGGAGTCACGCTTCGCCAGGTAGTCGTTCACGGTCACGACGTGCACACCCTTGCCCTCGAGGGCGTTGAGGTAAGCGGGAAGTACACAGGTCAGGGTCTTACCCTCACCGGTCTTCATCTCCGCCACGTAGCCGAAGTGCAGCGCGGCACCGCCCATGACCTGCACCTTGTAGTGCTTCTGGCCAAGCACGCGCCAGGAGGCCTCACGGGCGGTGGCGAAGGCCTCGAGCAGGATGTCGTCGAGCTTCTCGCCGTCCTCGAGACGCTTCTTGAACTCGTCCGTCTTCGCCCGGAGATCCTCGTCGCTGAGTGCCGAGTACTCATCCTCTAGCTCGAGAACCTGATCGGCAATCTTGTCGAGCCGCTTGACGGCACGACCCTCGCCCCAGCGCAAAATCTTGGATAGTCCTAGCACGACCTGCTCGTCCTTTTCTTCGTTTTCTACGTCTCGTACGTTCGTTGTCTAGCTTCGACGCATGATCAGCCCATCATTCTACTCTGTTGGATGGGGCTGACGGCAACACATAAAAACTCGGGGCGGCCACACGGCTCTAGGCTTCGTGGCCACCCCGAGTTCAGGAGTTATCCGCTAGTTGTTTTCCGGCTTCAGCGTGATGAGGCCGTAGTCGAAAGCGTGGCGGCGGTACACCACGGAAGGCTGCGAGTTCTCCTCGTTGACGAAGAGGTAGAAGTCGTGCCCCACCAGCTCCATCTCGCTGAGCGCCTCGTCGATGCTCATCGGCTTAGCGGAGTGAGTCTTGGAGCGCACGACCTGACCCGGCTGGAACTGATCCTCGTACGGGTCGACGTCGTACTTGCCCGGCTGTGCCTCCTCCTGGTGCGGCTTTGCCTCCTCGACCAGGGCTGCGGTTGCCTCGCCCATGCCGACCGGCGCGCGGTGGCCGGACTTCGGGGTCTTGCGGCGTACCTTCACCTTGCGCAGGGAGCGCTCCATGCGGGCCAGTGCGACCTCGAGCGCGGCGTAGAAGGAGTCCTCCTTCGCCTCGGCGCGGGCGATGTGCCCCTTGCCGGACGCGGTGATCTGGATGCGATCGGACTCATCAGCGCGGCGTGGGTTGTTCTCGTGCTTGAGCTCCACGTGGAAGTACGTCAGGGTCGGGTCCAGGCGCTCGATCTTGGCCAACTTCGTGTTGACGCGCTCCGCGAAGTGCTCTGGCACCGTGACATTGCGACCGGTGATCTCGACCTGAGCGTTCGGCACAGCCTGCTCCTCAGCCTGGAAATCAGCCTTCTTGTTATCGGTCGACATGCTCACCCTCCTGGTTCTTTCGCTTCAGACCAGCGGTGGAATTACCGCTGGCTGGTAACGAATGCTTCACCCGCAACTATACCGATCCGCCACCCCGGCTGCAGCGTACTTTCAAACCCCTGGTGGAGCTTTTCCGGCTATGCGTGGCAGGCGGTCAGCGCCGCCCGGACGGGCACGCCTCGGGCTGCCAGGGCCAACGCCAACTGGGCGATCGTCGCCCCGGTCGTGCAGACGTCATCCACGATCAGCACCTCCCCTCCTAAACGGCTGAATTCCGCCAGTTTTCGGACGTCACCTCGGCGCAACCGCAGGTTCTCCGCCAGGGAGGCCCGCCGCTGCAGCCTGCTCAACCCCACTGCGTCCGGGGCGCGGTCGTCCAGCTCGGCGATGGCCGCCACCTGCGCCCCAGGCAGTGTGCGCGCCAACTCGCGGGCGGCCCCCGTAACGATATCCCCTCCCCGGGTCTTCGCCGCCGCCCGGCGCGTGGGCGCCGGGACGAGCGCGACCGGGCACAGCCCGGGGTGCGGGAGTTCTCCCCCGGCCGCGAGGTACTCCACCGCCCCGGCCCAGACTCGGCCGATGACCTTAGTGGCAGGTGCTCGCATGTGGTCCTTGGCGGCGAGCACGATCGCCCGATGTGCACCGCCGTAGGGCCCGCAGGCGAACACCGGAACGCTCGGCACCTGCGGGTCGATCCGCTGCGGAGCCACCGTGAGTTCGAGGGCGCAGTCGGCACACAGCGCCGCCCCGGCCAAGCCGCCTGCCCGGCTGGCCCGTTCCGCGACCCGGCCGCAGCACATGCAGTCGTTACGCAGCAGTAGATCCGCCGCGGTCTCGATCCAGCCCCCAGCTGACACGTAGAGCCCCCTTGTCCCCGTACTCCCCTTGTTTTACCCCGGCATCGCCCAGGGAGCCACGGGATCGGACATTTTCTTGCAGGGCTCCCCGCCCCCGCAATCGCGCAACGCTAGTGGGCGACCACCGGTATCGCCCGCTGCCCCACCAGCCCCGGCACCTCGCGCCAGTACTTCGGGTCGGAATCACCTCGGTTCAGCATCACCAGCGCCCGACCATCCGTGGCGTAGATCGCCTGTGTCGTGGACGCCACCGCCACCACGGGGGCCGCGATGTTGCGTGCGGACTCCTGCCGGGCCATCGACCCGTCCACTGCCAGGTGCCACACCGGGGCGTCGTTGGCGCGGGTGCCCACCAGCAGCGTGCCGTCGTGCTGCCAGCCCACGGAGACGGCCGTGTCCCCCAGCTGGTAGCCGATCTCCTCCAGCTTGCCCAGGCGCACCCCGCCGCGCTCCCGGTCATGCAGGACCGCGACGTACACCTTGCCGTCGATCAGCAGGGCGGCGCGCACGCCATCGCGGGAGACCCGGAACATGCTGATCCGTGCGTCCGGCCCCAGGCGCTCCACGGATTCGGCATCCACCGGCTCTTCCACGAGGTTGCCGGTACGGCCCGAGCGCACGAAGCGCTTGATTTCCTGACCGTCGGCCACCGTGTACAGGGCGTGGGCATCGCCACTCCACGTCGGCCGGGTCAGGGACTTCGATTCCAGCAGCTCCTGCGGTGCCCCCTCCGACTTGCCGACCAGCAGGCGACGCGGCCTTTCGCCCATCCCCGCGACGGCAGCGAACATGTTCTCCTGGGAGGAGACCGCCAAAGACTCGATGTAGTTCGACGCCAACCAGCCGCCCATCGCCACGGCATCGGCATTGGACTCGCTGAGCTCACGCACCTGGCCACCAGAGACCGCACGCAGCGTCCCCGCAGCGCTGGCTCGTGGGTCGAACTCGGAGACGTCATTGACCCGCCACGTCTCCCCCACCTCCTCGGAGAGCAGGGTGCCGTCCGCGATCAACCGGTACGGGCCGCGCACGTCCGCACCCGCCAACGTCCACACCACCTGGGCACCAAGCAGCCGACGAGCCTCCGGATTAAGCCCGGTCAGGCCGGTGAACTCGACCTCAAACTCGCCCTCCCCGGTCCGCTGGGTTCGCACCGTCGCCATCGGCGGAATCAGCGAGTTCACTGCGTCGCCCAGCAGCGGGTTCGGGCCATTGTTCAGCAGAGAGACCATCGAGGCCCCGATGGACTGCTGGCGGGTGTATACCCAGCGCCGATCGGGTACGAGCATCGAGCCGCGCGGGTTCACGAAGTACAGGTCCCGGGCCTCGTAGGCAGAGAAGAAGTCCGCGCGGTCCAGCACCACCGCGTCGCGCAGGTTGGAAATCCGCCACTGGCCCCGCTCCTGCACCATCTCGTAGGTGGTTTCGTAGCCCGTGAACTCCGGGGTGAACACCCCGCCCGGGGAGAGCGTGCCCAGTACGTTGCCGCGCACCCGGTAGGTGATCTTTCCGTCACGCACCGCGCCATCAGAGTTGATGAACACGCGGTCCAGCACCTTCGTCTTACGCTCCGGGTGCCACTGATCCGCCCGCTCGGTAGTGAGGAACTTCCGGGCCGCAGCGTAGTCGCTGACCGGGTGGGCACTCGCCGCGAAGAAGTCGCGCAGCAGCAGGTCCGAGGGCTGGTTGTCCTTCGGTTCGACGACGTCCTCCACGTCCGGCATGGGCGAATAGGAGCTGATCACCTCCGGGGCGGAATCGCCCGGCAAGGTCGTGCATCCGGTGGCCACGAGAGTGCCGCAGGCCACCAGCGTAGTGCCAATCAGTTTGAGCTTCCTCACGAGTCCTCCCCTTCCGGCCGTGGGGCCTCTTCACTGCTAAAAGCGCCCGGCGCAGGGTCCGCCGCGTGCTCATCATGCTGCTCCGCCGCGTTGTCGACAGGCTGACCCTCATTCTCCGCATTGGCCTGGGCTCCAGCTGCCCCTATTCCCTCGACCTGGCGCCCATCGCCCTGGACCTGGGCGTCCTGGGGCTCGGCATCCCGGACGCCATCGGTCTGGACGTCCTCGGTATCGTGCTCGACCACCGCTGGGACGGCCAGCGGCAGTGGCGAGATCCCGGCCTTCGAGCCCGCCTTGCGTGGCACCGTCAGCCGGAAGCAGGAGCCCACCCCGGGCTCGCCGATGGCGTCCAGCACACCGCCGTGCAGCTTGGCATCCTCCCTGGCAATCGCCAAGCCCAGGCCCGTGCCACCCGTCCGGCGCTCGCGGGATGGGTCCGAGCGCCAGAAGCGGTTGAACACCATCTCCTCCTCGCCCGGGTTCAGGCCCACGCCGTGGTCCGTGACGGTGATCGCCACGTTGCGCTCCGTGGCCGCCAAGGCCACCTCCACCGGATGCCCCTCGGAGTGGTCCACGGCGTTGGCCAGCAGGTTGCGCAGGATGCGCTCCACGCGGCGGGAATCCACCTCCGCGGTCACTGGCTCCTCCGGCAGGTCGAGGTTGAAGACCACGCCCAGGTCCTCCGCGATGCCGCGGACCTGCGCCAGCGCGGAGTGGACGACACCACGCATATCGATCTTCTCAGCCGAGAGGTTCGCCTGGCCCGCGTCGTGGCGCGAGATCTCCAGCAGATCGCCCAGCAGCATCTCGAAACGATCGAGCTCTTTGTCCATCAGCTCCGCCGCACGCGCGGTCAACGGGTCGAGGTTCTCCGCGTTGTCATTGATGAGGTCCGCGGCCATGCGCACGGTCGTCAGCGGAGTGCGAAGCTCGTGGGAAACATCCGAGGTGAATTGTCGCTGCAGGGAGCCGAACTCCTCCAGGTTGCGGATCTGCGCGGACAGCGACTCAGCCATCTCGTTGAAGGAGATGGACAGGCGCGCGACCTCGTCTTGGCCCTCCACGACCATACGCTCGCGCAGATGGCCGGCCGCGAAGCGCTCCGCGATGCGGGAAGCCGAACGCACCGGGACGGTCAGCTGCTGGGCGAAAACCCACGCGATGACCACCAGGAGAACCAGCAGCACGATCGCGCCCGCCAGCAGCAGGCCGCGCATCAGGTTCAAGGTGGACTCCTCCGCATCCAGCGGCATCACTAGGTACAGCTCGATGCCAGACACATCGCTGGCCACGGGCGTGCCGATGACCAGGGCCTTGAAGGTCTCCGTGCCCTCCGTCATCGTCGTGTACTGGTAGGAAACCTGCCCCTGCTGTACGAAGTTGCGCAGCTTCGTCGGGATCACCGCTTCCTGCGGCACCCGGACCTCGTCGCCAGCGGAGGAGCTCGCCATCAGCACCGGCTCGTAGACCGCGGAATTGGCCTTCGCGGTGGAGCCGGAGTCCGCCAGCACTGCCCTGGCTGCGCTAAGCCGCACGGGCAGCGGGTTCGAGGTATCCGTGGCGGCGATCTGCTCCTCCACGGTCGCACGTGCCCGGTGAATCTCCTCGGTTGCCGAGGAGTACTTCGCATTCAGCAGCTGCTGGTTCAAAAAGCTGATGAGCACGAAGCCCAGCGCCAGAATGACCAGCACCGAGGAGAGGAAGACAGAGCCAATCACGCGCACCTGGATCGAGGTGCGCCACTTGAACAGCAGGCGGTACCACAGGCTTTTCGCCGTAGCGGCAGGGTGACGCAGCGCGGAGCGCCACGTGGGCTTTTCCGGCCCCGACTCCGGCGCGATGTCCAGCTCCGAGGACGCCCCTGCCCCAGCAGCCTCCGCCCGTGGCTCGCCCTCCCCAGCGGACGCTGCCGGAGAGGCACTCTCCCCTCGTTGCGCGACACGATCCACGCCCGTGCTCAGCGGCGAGGTATCCCCATCCGCGCGCGCTGGCGAGCCGGCCGGGCGGCGCGACTCGGTATCAGTCAGCGCATCAGGCTCGGCCGGGCCATTCGGCGGGACGGGGTTGGGCATACGCTACTCGCCCGACTTGTAGCCGATACCGCGGACGGTCAGCACCACCTGCGGGTCATCCGGGTCGCGCTCTACCTTGGAGCGCAGGCGCTGGACGTGCACGTTCACCAGGCGGGTGTCGCCGGACTTGCGGTAGCCCCAGACCTTCTCCAGCAGCTCCTCGCGGCTGAACACCTGCCCCGGCCGGGAGGCCAGGGTGGTCAGCAGGTCGAACTCGATGGGGGTCAGGTTGATGACCTCCCCGCCCCGGGTGACCTCGTGGCCAGCCGTGTCGATTTCCACCTCTCCCACGCGAATGGTGGTGGACTCAGTGGCCTCCTCCGGGCTGCGACGCAGCCGGGCGCGGACGCGGGCGATGAGCTCCTTCGGCTTGAAGGGCTTGGTGATGTAATCATCCGCGCCGGACTCCAGGCCGAGCACGACGTCCACCGTGTCCGTGCGGGCAGTGAGCATCACGATCGGCACCGTGGAGAACTCGCGCACCGTGCGGCAGACGTCGATCCCGCTCATTCCGGGCAGCATGACGTCCAGCAGGATCAGGTCGGGGTCGTGCTCCCGGGCTGCGGTAACGGCGTCGTTGCCGTCGCCGACCACGACCGTGTCGAAACCTTCGTTCTGCAGCACGATGGTGAGCATCTCCGAGATCGCCGGATCGTCGTCGACCACCAGAATCTTGGCTGTCATGAGCGCAGTGCTTCCTTCGCTTTTCTTGAGTTTAAAGTCTTTAGTTCTTTGTACTATGCCGGGCAGACACGCCCGCCGGGTTTAGGAGTCCAGCTCCCGGTACTCGCCCTCAATCCGGTCGGCGAGCTGGCTGGCCCGCTCGGCTACTCCCCCGGCCTCCGAGGCCACGACCTGCCACGGGCTCAGCCACTCGGCGGCAGCCAAGCTGCGGTAGGCCTCGAGGGTGCGCTGCTGCAGCCCGCCGTCGGATTCGTAGGCATCGCGGGTGCGGGCGGCGTCCTGCTGCTCGCGGGACTTCGCCCGCTCGCCGGCGACCTCCGCGCTGGCGTCCACCAGCACCTGCAGATCCGGCGCCGGGGAACCCAGATCATCGATCTCCAGGCTGCGAACCCACTCAACCACCGGGTGCTCGGCAAGCTCCACAGGCTCCTCGCCGTCGGCCGCATCGCCAGCCAGCCGGGCAGCGGAGTACGCCGCGTTGGAGGCCACGAAACGGTCCATCAGCACGATGTAGCCATCGGCATCCAGGTCCTCGAGCTGCTCGGCGACCTCCGCGCGGTCCAGCGCGAAGAGGGTGGCCATGCCGTGGACCGAGTCGATGAGGTCTCCCATCTTCCCGGTCAGTGCCCGCTGCGCGAGCTGGGCGTGCACGGAGTCCTCGTAGCGGGGGAAGCTCACCCGCGCGACGGGCAGCTCCCGGGCGAGTAGCTCGGCCTCCAGCGCGGTGACCAGGGTGTTCTTCCCGGCGCCGTCGATACCCTCAAAAGCGATGATCATGGGTTCTTCTCGGTCTCTACTTTCCTACCGTTCCCCGCCCCAGCAACGGGCGGGGACGTGCCTTTAGTAGCGGTAGTGCTCCGGCTTGTACGGACCCTCGACGTCCACGCCGATGTACTCCGCCTGCTCCTTGGTCAGCTTCGTCAGCGTGCCGCCGAGCGCCTCGACGTGGATGCGGGCGACCTTCTCGTCCAGGATCTTCGGCAGGCGGTAGACCTCGTTGCTGTACTGATCGGTGTTCTTAAACAGCTCGATCTGTGCGATGGTCTGGTCCGCGAAGGAGGTGGACATGACGAAGGACGGGTGGCCGGTCGCGTTACCCAGGTTCAGCAGGCGCCCCTCGGAGAGGACGATGATGCTGATCTGCTCGCCCTCGGCGTTCGGGAAGCTGAACTCGTCGACCTGCGGCTTGATGTTCACGCGAGTGACGTCGTCGCGATGCAGGAGGCTGGCCATGTCGATCTCGTTGTCGAAGTGGCCGATGTTGCCCAGGACGGCGTGGTCCTTCATCTTCTGCATCTGCTCGAAGGTGATGATGCCCAGGTTGCCCGTCGCGGTGATGACGATGTCTGCTGCACCGATGGCCTCGTCCACGGTGACGACCGGGAAGCCGTCCATCAGCGCTTGCAGCGCGTTGATCGGGTCTGCCTCGGTGACGACGACGCGCGCGCCCTGACCAGCGAAGGCTTCGGCGCAGCCCTTGCCGACGTCGCCGTAGCCGCAGACCAGGACGGACTTGCCGCCGACGAGCATGTCGGTGGCGCGGTTGATGCCGTCCAGGAGGCTGTGGCGGGTGCCGTACTTGTTATCGAACTTGGACTTGGTGACCGCGTCGTTGACGTTCATGGCCGGGAACGGGAGGGTGCCCTGCTCGGCGAAGTGGTACAGGCGGTGCACGCCGGTGGTGGTCTCCTCGGTGACACCCTTGATCTGCTCGGCGTTGTTAGTCCAGAAGGTGTTATCGCGCTGGAAGACGCGGTTCAGCATGCCCAGGAACTCGCCGTATTCATCGGAGTCGCCCTCGCCCGGCTCCGGAACCAGGCCGGCCTGCTCGAACTCCTTGCCCTTGATGACGGCCATGGTGGCGTCACCGCCGTCGTCCAGGATCATGTTCGGGTAGATGGCCTCACCGTTGGCGTCGGTGCCCCAGGTGAAGATCTGCTCGAGGCACCACCAGTACTCGGCCAGGGACTCGCCCTTCCAGGCGAAGACGGGCACGCCCGCAGGCTGCTCCGGGGTTCCGGAGCCGACGACGACGGCCGCGGCGGCCTCGTCCTGCGTGGAGAAGATGTTGCAGGAAGCCCAGCGAACCTCCGCGCCAAGGGCGGTGAGGGTCTCGATGAGGACGGCGGTCTGGACCGTCATGTGGATGGAACCGGCGATGCGAGCGCCGGCCAGGGGCTGCTCGTCGGCGTACTCGCGGCGCAACTCCATCAGGCCCGGCATCTCGTGTTCCGCCAGGCGGATCTGGTGGCGGCCGGACTCAGCGAGGCTGAGGTCACGAATCTTGAACTCGAGGTCTCCGATGCTGTCTGGAGTCAGGGTTGCCATGGTCGAATACTCTCCTTGGGTTTCCGAATGCTTTAACTCGCCCAAGTCTAGCCGCCCCACCCGACACGGTGCCGCCCTGGGCGTGGGGCGGAGGGAAATAATCTCGCGTTGGGGGTGGCGTGAGCTGCCAAGATCAGATAGCGTGATGAAAACGTTATAAAAGACGTCGATCGGCGCTCCGCATCATCACGCGCAGCACAAGCAGGCAAAGGAGGACAGTGCCGTGACTAACACGGACGAGCCGCGCTCCGGCTCCAAGGGCATCCTCAGCTTCGCCGCTGCCGGTTTGACACTCGCTGTGGGCATCACCGTCTGGACCTGGAATTCAGCAGTGTCCAACACCGCGGCCGGCCCGGACGAGACGAACACCTCGGCGACGAGCGAGCTCGCCAGCGATCAGGCCTCCCGGTCCACCGCCACGAACACCAGCTCGAAGGCCACCCGATCCACGTCCTCCCCCGCGCCGGAGCAGGGCGAGGGCATGAATGGCAACGGGACCCCGGCGGACCCGACCGAGAAGATCGACGCGCTCGCCCGTGGCGGCAACCTCGCCCCGCTGGGCAACGACCCGCTCCTGCCGCCGGACACCTGGCGGGGCGGCTACCAGGCGCCCTCCCCACAGCAGACGATCGTGGAGGACGCAGAGCCCAGCGGCACGTCCCCGCAGAAGCTGCCGAAGCAGCCGCAGATGCCGGACATGAACCTCCCACCCCTGCCCTCCGAGTGGCCGACCAAGCTGCCCGGGGTTCCTGGAAAGCCACCGTCGAAGGGCGACCCGAAGCCGTCCAATCCAACGACACCGAAGCCAGGGAAGCCAGGTGTGCAGGACGGCACGACCACGACACCGGGCGCCGGCGAGGCCGACCCGGGTCAGCAGCCCGATCGACCGAATACAGGCTCGAGCGACAGTGGCCAGGGCGGCACGCCCGCCCCATCCACGAAGCCGGATAAAGGCACCAAAACGGACGGTGAGGAAGCAGGCAAGCAGGACTCTCCGCAGCCTGAGGCGACCCCAACCCCCGAGCCGAAGCCCCGCCCAGGGCGCTAAAGCACCGGGGCAGACCCCTTCCCCGCGCGTGTCGAGCGATACCCCGTAGCCAGAGCAATTCGCCCACGGGACTACATGACACCGTCGCGGCGAGGCTAGTCGAGCGCGGCGGCATCCCCCACGGTGACGATAAAGGCGGTGGCGTCGAACTCAGATTCCCGGGTCCCCTCACCGCGAGCAGTAACGGACACGCGGCCGTCGGCGGCTCCCACCCACACCGCGGAACCGGAGGCGACGGGCAGCTCCTGCGTCGCTGACGTCACCGTCAGCTCACCGCCAGCGGCCAGAACCACCGCTGGCTCCTCGACCACCATGCTGGCCCCTGGTCGCAGTGTGCGCACCCGGAAGTCCGCCACCGAGGTACGGTACTCAGCCGTCGCCTGGTCGCCGCCAGCGAAAACCTCGCAACGCGGCTCGGCGAGCGGCGAGGCGTCCAAAATATTAAGCAGCTCGGCGACATCCATGTGCTTGGCGGTCAGGCCACCGCGCAGCACGTTATTGGAGTTCGCCATGACCTCCACGCCCATGCCCTTCAGATAGGCGTGCAGCTGGCCTGCGGCAAGGAACACCGCCTCCCCGGGGCGCAGAGACACGCGATTGAGCAGCAGGGCGACCAGGATGCCCGGGTCGGAAGGGTAATCACGCTGCAGCTCCACCACCGTGCGGGCTGCCTCCCCCAGGACACCCGGTTCTCCGCATAGCGGTTCGCAACGCTGAAGCAGGGCGGCGACGCGCTTCTCAGCATCGCCGGGCGAGAGGCTCAGCCACTCGCCCAGCACCTCGCGCAGGGCAGCCGACTCGGTGACCCGAGCCGCACTACCTTCCGCCCCCGGCAGGGTGGCCGCGAGCGCCTCGCACTGCGGGGCCAGCTCCGGCACGTCCAGTTCGCGCAGCAGCTCCACGGTCTGCGCCACTGGCCGGAAGCCAGCGAGCGCGTGGAACTCCGTCAGCGCGACGAGCAGCTCCGGTTTATGGTTCTTATCCTGGTAATTACGCGTCGGATCGCCCGCGGGCAACCCGGCGGCATTCTCCGCGGCGAACCCGGCCTCGGCCTGCGCCTTGGAGGGGTGCGCCTGGATGCTCAGCGCCTTATCGGCGGCCAGCAGCTTCACCAGGAAGGGCAGCTCAGCCAGGTCCGGTCCCAGCTGGCCCGCCGGATCCTGACTAATAGCCTCGGCCAGGTCGTGGGGCAGCCCCGATCCTGCACCAGCCGGGCCCGCAAGAATTTCGCTGGGACCGCCCGGGTGTGCGCCAAACCACGCTTCCGCCTCGCGTTCCGGGGTCGGCGAAGGACGCCCCATGACTCCCGCAAGGAGTTCAGTGGAGCCCCACTCGAAAGAGTGGATGTTGCCCTTCAGTAGATACACTTTCCTCAGCCTTCAACGCTCGTCGACCGCTTACCGCCGCGGGGTCGGCCATTCAACTAGCCGGCTATTCTAGCCTCTCACCCGCCCGCCGGCGGTAATCCGCGGGGCGTGCCCGCGGAGTTCCCGCAGCTAGCCGCGGATGTGACGCAGAGCCTCCTCGACGATCGCGTCCACCTCTTCCTGGGTCGCCGCCTCGGCGTTCAGGCGCAGCAGTGGCTCGGTGTTCGACGCGCGCACGTTGAACCATGCGCCGCCGGTCAGTTCGACGGTCACGCCGTCCATGTCGTCGCTGTTCTCCGTGCGATCCGCGAAGGCCGCCACGACCGCCTTGGTACTGGCAGCCTGATCCGCGACCTCGGAGTTGATCTCGCCGGAGGCGATGTAGCGCTCGTACTTGCCCTTCAGCTCGGAGAGCGGCTTATCCTGCGCGCCGAGGGTAGCGAGCACGTGCAGCGCGGCCAGCATGCCGGAGTCCGCGTTGAAGAAGTCCGAGAAGTAGTAGTGAGCGGAGTGCTCGCCGCCGAAGACCGCGCCCGTCTCGGCCATCTTCGCCTTGATGAAGGAGTGGCCCACGCGGGTGCGCACCGGGGTACCACCCAGCTCGGAGACGATCTCCGGGACGGACTTCGAGGTGATGAGGTTGTGGATGATCGTCGCCCCCGGATTCTGTCCCAGGTAGCGCTCGGCGATCATCGCGCAGACCGTGGACGGGCTAACCGCATCCCCGTTCTCATCGACGATGAAGCAACGGTCGGCGTCGCCATCGAAGGCGATACCCAGGTCGCAGCCGTTGTCCACGGTGAACTTCTGCAGGTCCACCAGGTTCTTCGGCTCCAGCGGGTTGGCCTCGTGGTTCGGGAAGTTGCCGTCCAGCTCGAAGTAGAGGTCCTTCAGCTCCACCGGCAGCTTGCCGAACACGGCAGGGACGGTCAGCCCACCCATGCCGTTACCGGCGTCCACCGCAACCTTCAGCGGACGGATGTCCATCGGGACCAGGGAGAGCAGGTAGTCCGCGTAGCCGTCGAGAACGTCCTTCTCGGAGGACGTCCCCGGCTCGCCGTCATACGCGGGAACGCCAGCGACGAGCTCCTCCACGATGCGCTCCAGACCCGTGCCCTGGCCGACCGGCTTGGCACCGGCACGGCAGAGCTTGATGCCGTTGTACTGGGCTGGGTTGTGGGAGGCGGTGAACATCGCGCCCGGGCACTCCCCCACGCCCGCCGCGTAGTAGAGCTCGTCGGTGCTGGTCAGTCCGAGGTTCACGGCGTCCAACCCCTGGGCGGTCACGCCCTCGATGAAAGCGGCGGCCAGGCCCGGGGAGCTATCGCGCATGTCGTGGCCAACGACCACGCTCTTCGCGCCCTCTGCGCGCATGAGGCGGGCGAAGGAGGCCCCGACGTCGCGGACGAAGCCCTCGTTGATCTGACCCTCCTGGTCGCCGACCACGCCCCGGACGTCGTAGGCCTTGATGACGGCGTTCACGGCGTCGATATCGCGCTGAGCGGACTGCTGTGCCATATTTTCTCCTGATTGCAATGCTGCCCAGCGCAGGCTGGACGGTCGGGCGGGGTCGGCGTTGGTTCTGGGTCAGATTCTAGTCGTTTTCCTGCACCGCACGCAGGTGGCGGCGGGGGCGGCTGCTCGGCAGGTTGCCGCGGGCCGGGTGGTGGCCGGTGGGCAGCGGGATCTCCTCTCGGCGCACCAGCCGCGGGCCCGGGTCGTTCGGCAGCTCGCCGGACTCCTCGTAGGCCTGCTGCACCGCCTCGGCGAGGGCGAGGAGCTCCTCCTCATCAGCCTCGTCGTCCGCCGCGTGGCCGTCGGCGGCTCCGATGGTGCTCGTGCCGCCGAGCGCCGGTGGCAGGGTCGCGTCCTCAGTCTTGCGGACGAGGCGCCACCCCTGCGGGACGGACGTGCGTTCCACGTGATCCTCGCAGAGATCCCAGCGGTGGGGATTGCCGGCCGGCTGCAGCGGTCCGATGATGGCGATCTGATCCGCGTAATTAAACTCCAACGTCGCCGCGGCCGGGCGCTGGCAGCCGGGGCGGGAGCAATTTCGGTGTACAGTCACGCGGAACATCTTAGCCAGATTCACCAGCTTTCACATCTGCCCGCGCGCCGCGGGGCGCGAGGCCGCCGACCGCGTAGGCTCAATATCCATGAGTCACATCCGCAGAGTGAGGAACGACCCCCGGGGGCGCGGCCCGCGCGGCATTTTGCTGCCGGATCTGCCACGCTACCGGACCCGCTCTGAGGACTTCGATCAGGCGGTGCTGGACGCCTACGAGCGGATCCTCGACCGCTTCGACGATCAGCTCGTCTCCCTGGATCTGGCGGTGGACCTAGTGCCCCGCATGCGCCTGCAACACGGCTACACACAGTGGCCCTCGGATGTCGTCGCCGACGGCAAGGTGCCGCTGGGGCGGCTGATCCCCGCGGGCGTGGATTCCAGCGGCTCCCCCACCCGTCCCCGGCTGATCGTATTCCGCCGCCCCGTGGAGATGCGGGCGCGCAGCAAAGAGGAGCGGGCGGACATGCTCCGCTATATCGTGACCCGGTTGGTCGCGCATTACCTGAACGTCGGCCCGGAGATCATCGACCCGCGCTTCGACTGGGATCGCTAGTCGGCCACTGCGCGGGAACGCCGGGGAAAGCCCCAGGGAAAAGAAAAACTCACGCGGTCCCGTTCAGGGCGCGTGAGGTCACTCGTGCAGTCCGGCCATAGCGGCCGGGGTGTCGTCCGGACTGTTAGCCGAGGCGCTTCTTCAGCTTGCGCCGCTCGCGCTCGGAGAGGCCACCCCAGATGCCGAAACGCTCGTCATTAGCGAGGGCGTACTCGAGGCACTCATCGCGCACCCCGCAGGCCATGCAGATCCGCTTGGCTTCGCGGGTGGAGCCACCCTTCTCTGGAAAGAAGGCCTCCGGGTCCGTCTGGGCGCACAGCGCCTGCTCTTGCCAGTCCTGCTCCACGGCGTCGAAGAGCTTGTCGAAGTCCTGCGTAAGGTCGAAGAGGTTGTGCTGGCGGGCACCTGTGTCCACTCGAGCCTCCCTTTCCATTGCCGCCGACCCCTGCTGCGGCGGGGCGGGATAGGCCGAGCTCGCTGGCTTATCCACGGCAATACTCCTTACTGGTTCGCACTCCCGGCGCTGTGAAGGTATCGCCTGAGGTGAAAGTCAAGCGCCTCACCGGGTGTGTTGTTATTGCAGCTATATCGAAGATTACACACGTGTAGTTACGTCCCGTCAAACTTTCTGAAAATCCCGCCCGCCCCAAAAGCCACAGCTGTCACAGAGGTCACTATATCGTCCGCAGCAGACATCTAGAACAGACGTTCGAAGGTAACGAGATATTCCGCACGCCCCCACCGGAACCACTACATATGGGCCTGCGATCAGCGGAAGTGACGTCTCACGCACAAGATATTGGAAATTCGAAGAATTTTTATTTCCACCCCCGAAAGTCCCGCCGCAGGGCCAGCATGACGCCTCACCGGTGTCGCCGGTGGGGTCTACCGACCCCCGCCCCTAGCGCGACCAGGCTGCGCTAGACGTCACTGCTGAAGCGGATTCCGCCGTCCGGAATCGCAACGCCCGGCCACACGCGCGCCCCGGACTCCAGCTCACAGCGGGCACCGATCACGGCCCCCTCGCCGATCACGCAGTCCTCGAGGTGCGCCCGCGCCCCAATGCGCGCCCCCTCCGCGATCACGCAGCGCTCCACCGTGGCCCCAGCCTCGATCTGCACGCCATCAAAAACGACCGAGGACTCCACGCGAGCACCACCGGAGATCTCCGCACCACGGCCGATCACCGAACCGCCATAAACCAGCGCACCGCTGGACACCGCGGCGGACTCGTCGACCAGCGCCTCACCGTGACGTCCTTCCAGCAACGGCGAGGGAGCAATCCCACGGACCAGGTCGGAAGAACCGCGCACGAAGTCCCCCGGGGTGCCCAGGTCGCGCCAGTAGGCCTGATCCACGTGCCCGAACACGCGCGCCCCGCGGTTCAGCAGCTCCGGGAAAACCTCCCGCTCCACGGACACCGCACGTCCCTGAGGGATGGACTCGATGACGTCCCTATTAAAGACGTAGCTGCCCGCGTTGATCTGGTCCGTCGGCGGGTCCTCCGTCTTCTCCAGGAAAGCCTCGACACGACCGGACTCGTCCGTCGGCACACAGCCGAAGGCGCGCGGGTCGGCCACGCGCAGCAGGTGCAGAGTGACCTCCGCGTCCTGCTCCACGTGGGTGCGCAGGATCGCGCCGAGGTCCGTGCCGCCCAGCACGTCACCGTTGAAGATCATCGCGCGGTCGTGGCGCAGCTTACTCGCGACATTGCGGATACCGCCGCCGGTGCCCAGCGGCTCGTCCTCGACGACATACTCGATCTCCAGCCCCATCTCGGAGCCGTCGCCGAAGTACTGCTCGAAGACCTCCGCCTTGAAACTGGTGCCGAGCACCACGTGGGTCATCCCCGCAGCCTTGATGCGGGCCAGCAGGTGCTGCAGGAACGGGGCCCCTGCCACCGGAAGCATCGGCTTCGGCGTGCTGTTGGTAAGGGGACGCAACCGGGTGCCCTTCCCACCGACGAGGATCACCGCGTCAGTCTGCTCCGCCAGAGCTCGGGTATCAAGGCTGTCCTGAGGCACCTCTGCCATCGCTTACTCCCTCGTGTTCGGCAACTGCTGTAGACAGTCAAAAAACTATTCGCTTCACCCCAGACGAGCAGCTCACCGGCACCCTGCTGGGGCCGACCGATCGTGGGGTTGGTGTCCTTAGGCACGTTAGCGCGCCAACGGGTGATAATCCCGCCTCCACGCCGGGGCGCCGAGACACTGGGGCAAATTTTCCCGTCAGCGCGCCACGACCAGGCGGAAGGCTCTGCGAAAAAATGCGCAGCCCCGCAACACGGCGCATCTCGGCGTGCGCGCTTCGAGGCCGGGGCTTTCGGTGCTAGCCCCTGCGTTTCCGCGCGGCGAGCCACACCGAAACCTTGGCGCGCACCGAGAGCCCCACCTTGAGTAGCAGGCGGATCGGCGCATTCTTCGCCCCGGGCAGGCGGTCGGCCTGGAAGCGGTACGCGGACTCGTGGTGGGCGGGCAGCATCTTCTCCGGGTGCTCACCCGCGGCGTGCCCCTTGGCGTGGCTGATCTCCGCGGTGGGCGTGAAGATGTTCTGCCAGCCCGCCCGGCCCAGGCGATCGCCCAGGTCCACATCCTCCATGTACATGAAGTAGCGCTCGTCGAAGCCACCGACAGACTCGAAGGCCTTCCACCGCAGCAGCAGGCAGGAGCCGGACAGCCAGCCGGCCTCGCGCTCACGGTCCAGGTCATCGTCGTGACGGTACTGCTTCGTCCACGGGTTGGACGGCCACACCCCACCCAGCAGGGCGTGCCCGATGCCAGCCCCCAGGCGAGGGACGCTGCGCGCGCTCGGGTAGGCGGAACCGTCTGCCTCGCGGATCAGTGGGCCGATGGCCCCTGCGCGCGGGTGGCGGCGGGCGCACTCAAGCATCGCGTCGATAGACCCCGGGGTAAAGACGACATCCGGGTTGGAGATGATGAGGAACTCATCGTCGATCTCACCCGCGTCACGCAGGTCGCGGAGGTTGCGGGCGCCGAGGTTCATCGCGGAGCCGTAGCCGATATTGCCGCCCGAATAGCGCAGCTCCAGGCCCAGTTCCTTCGCATTACCAGCCGCATCCGGGGCGGCGTCCTGAGACTCAGCCCCGGGCCCGCTGATACGTCCGCCACGGTCGGCGACGGCAGCCTCCGGCGCGCCGTCCGTCGAACCATTGTCGACCATGACGACGTGCGCCCCCTGCTCGGCAGCAGCGGGGATGGAGTCCAGGAACTTTGTGAGGTACTCGCCAGGCGAGTACGTCACCGTGATAATCGCTATGGGTGCCACGGGGGGAACGTTACCCCAGAGCCGCCCGCAGTCCGTCCTGCCACGCTGGCAGCGGGGAAAGCCCGGCCGCCTCCCAGCAGCCCGTGTCCAGGTACACCCCGACCGGGCGGCGCGCCGGGGTGGGGTACTCCGCGGTCGGGATTCGGCTCACGCGGGCCGGGTCGTGGCCGGTGGCGTCGAAGATTGCGGCGGCGAACCCCGCCCAGGTCGTAGCCTCCCCGCTACCGGTGGCGTGCAGTAGTCGCGGCAGCTCCGGCGTGCGCGCCTCCGCATCCACCGGGCGCTGGCGCCACAGCGTGATTGCCAGCTCGACAAGCCCCGCGGCGAGGTGCCCGGTAAAGGTCGGCCTGCCCCACTGATCGTCCACCACCTTCGGGTCCACACCGCGGTCAGCCAGCCCCGCCATCGTGTCCAGGAAGTCCCGGCCGGGCCCGGTGGCCCCGCTGAATACCCAGGCGGTGCGCACCACGGTTCCGCCGGCATCCAGCACCGCGCGCTCCCCCACCAGTTTCGTGCGGCCGTACTCATTCACCGGCGCCGGGGGATCCTCCGAGGTCACCGCCCGCGGCCTGCCCGCCTCCCCGCTGAAGACGTAGTCAGTGGAGATGTGGACGAAACCCGCGTTCTGCGCGGCTGCCACCTGCGCGAGCACGCCCGGCGCGGTCCCGTTCACCCGCTCGACCGTCGTTGTATTCGCAGCGTCCTCCGCAGCGTCGACCGCCGTCCAGGCAGCGGCGTTAATAACCACAACGTCGCGGCCACCCGCCTGCTCGATGGCTGCCCGCAGGGCGGTGGCGCACTCCTCATCGCTGGCGGTCAGGTCCAGCTCGGCGCGGCCCACAGCCACCACCGGGGCGGCGTGGTCTGCCAGCCCGGCCACAAGCGCTGTGCCCAGCTGGCCCCCGGCACCCAGCACGACGATGCCGGGCACCACGCCACCGGTTGTTCCCGTTCCCGCAGCGAGGCTCTCGTACATCCGGTCAGCCTCACGCCCGGCGCCGGTGCTGCGGGCAGCGTCGCCGTGAGCGCCCAACGGGCGCTCGGGGTTGGTCGGGGAATCCTGTGACTGTGGCATGGCGTCCAGATTACTCAGGCCCCACAGCCAACTAAGGCCCCACAGCCAGTCGGGGAAACAGCAACCGCCCAGGCGGCCGCTGCGCCCACCCTGGAGGTGGTGGGCTTGGCAGGGGAAAAGGCCTATAATTATCGGAGTTTTGTGTGCCACGAGGCCGCCCGCGCCCCAGCGGATCTGCCAACCGGGAATGAGAAGAAAACCCTATGACTATGCCCCCCAACGCTGGCGACCAGCAGCCCCGCGCCTACCGCTCGCGGACTGATCGCGCAGGCAGGGTGGATTCGGAGCCTGCCACGCCGCGGCGCTCCTCCCGCCAAATCATGCCCGCCCCCGGGGATACTGCCACCCGCCAGATCGGCTCAAAGCCGGTGCGCATGGTGCTCGCCGCGGTCTCAGCGTTGGTGCTGGTGCTCGGCGCGGTTGGGTATAAGGCGATCGGCCAGCTCGACGGGCGGCTCGCCCAGACCGGCGAGCTCGCCCTCGGCGATAACCAGGACGGCGCAACCGACATCCTCCTGGTCGGCATCGACTCCCGCACGGATGCCCAGGGCAACCCCCTGAGCCAAAAGGAGATCGACATGCTCAACGCGGGCGAGGAGGAGGTCACCAACACGGACACGATCATCCTCATCCGCGTGCCCAACGACGGTTCCGGGGCAACTGCCGTCTCCCTGCCGCGCGACACGTACGTCGCCACCCCGAACGGCAACATGAAGCTCAACGGCGTCTACGGCACCGCGAAGTTCGAGGAAGAACAGAAGATCGCCGAGCGCCGCACCGAGCCGGCGGACGCTGAGCAGGAGAAGAGCGACGAGGAAGCCTCCAAGCAGGCCGGCCGCCAGGCGCTGATCCACTCCGTCGCCGACCTGACGGGCATCACCGTCGACCACTACGCCGAGATCGGACTGCTCGGCTTCGTCCTGCTCACCGACGCGGTCGGCGGCGTGGACGTCTGCCTGAAGGAGAAGGTCAAGGAGCCGCTGTCCGGCGCAGACTTCCCGAAGGGGCGCTCCACGCTCAAGGGTTCGCAGGCGCTGAGCTTCGTCCGCCAGCGCCACGGCCTGCCCCGAGGCGACCTGGACCGCATCACCCGCCAGCAGGCCTACATGGCCTCCCTGGTCAACAAGGTGCTCTCCTCCAAGACCCTGACCGACCCCACCGCACTGAACCGCATCAACGACGCCGTGGAACGCTCCGTGGTCCTGGACCAGGGCTGGGACGTCATGTCCCTGGCCACCCAGATGCAGGACCTGGCCGGCGGCAACGTGAAGTTCCAGACCATCCCCGTGACCTCCATCGACGGGGTCGGCGACATGGGCGAATCCATCGTCACCGTCGACGTCGACCAGGTCCACGAGTTCTTCAACGAACTGCTCGGCGAGGACGCCCCAGAGCACGGCGGAGATAAGGAGACCAAGGATAAGGGCGAGGACGGCCCGATCGAGGACTACGACGCGGAGGAGTACCGCGTGAACGTCTTCAACGCCTCCAACATCCCGGGGGTGGCCGCGAACGTCTCCGAGCTGACCCGAAACTACGGATACAAGGAAGGCGAGGTCGGAAACTCCGAGGAGACCGGCGTCTCGGAGTCCCAGGTCAACGCGAAGGATAAGAACGACCCGGCCGCCCGTGGGCTGGCCAAACAGCTCGGTGGCCTGGAGATCGTCGAGGATCCCTCCCTGGATGACAAGGAACTCTCCGTCACTTTGGCGGGCACCTACTCCGGCCCGGGCTCCGTGCCTGGCACCGCCCCGCTGGTCGAGCCGAATGACCCGAACGCAGGCACGCTGACCGAGGGCATGCGCGACCTCGACGGCGACGGGATCCCGGACGAGGGCACCGAATCCGGCGAGGACAGCAACACCGTCGGGCAGACGGGCAGCATCGGCGGCGACGGCAACCCGGTGGAGAACACCGAGGACCCGACGGCCAAGCCACCGGTCAAGGAGATCGACGCAGGCGGCGACGGCCCGATGTGCGTGAACTAAGCGCAGCCCGCGCGTGGGGGTCTCTAGGATGGGGCGCATGGATGCACTCTCTGCCCTTCTGAACGATCCCGCCGCCCCGCGGCTGACCACCTACACCGAGGCCGGCCGCATGGAGCTATCCGGCCAGACGCTGCAGAACTGGCAGTCCAAGGTGGCCAACCTCCTGCTCGGCCTGGGCGCCGGGCCCGGTTCGGTGATCGTCTGCGACGCCGAGCCCGGCTGGCAGCCGGTGACGATCGCGGTGGGCGCGTGGCTGATCGGCGCGACCGTCGTGGACGCCCGCGGCCCCCTCCCCGACTCCCTTTCCGACGCCGCCGGCCCGCCTGTCGCCGCGTTCACGGACTCAGTCGAGCTGGCCGAGCAGCTGGCCGACGAGGGGCTGGATGTGGTGGATGTTCTGGATGGGCTCGGTGAGCTGGGCGAGCCGATCGAGGAGGTCTTCGTCCTCTCCACCGACCCCTTCGGCCGGGGCGTGACGGAGTCCGGCGGCGAGCTGCCCTTCGGCCTGAACGACTTCTCCCCCGAGTTGCGGGTTCAGCCCGACGCATTCCTGGGCACGGCCACCCCGGCCGATGCGGGCCGAGTCCTGGCCGCCAGCGGCGGCGCGCAGCTCACCGAGGGTCAGTGGCTGGCCGGCGGGAAGGACGACGACGGCGCCGCCGACGGCGAGCGCCTGGTCTTCGGCCCCTGGGACAATGCGGTTCAGCTCGCGGAAACCCTCCGGCCCTGGGCTGCGGGCGGAGCCGTCGTCATGAGCACGGATGCCACCCCGGAGCGGCTCGCGGAACTCGCAACCTCGGAAAACGCCCGCCCCGTTAACGAATAACGGCGGGTACCCAGCCCGCTGACAAGCGCCGAAAAGCGAAAAGCGCGTGGCCGAAGCCACGCGCCAGTATTGCCAACCCCCTGCGGCGACCGCCTAACGCACGTCCGTGCGGGAGTTGCGGAAGAAGCCCAGGATCAGCAGGACCACGACCCATACCGCCAGCACGGTCAGGTAGAACGCCGGGGTGTGCGCACCCTCCATCAAAACGCCGTCGGCCTGGAAGGTGTAGTACCGCTGGATCTCAGTGATCGTGCCCGCCGGCATCACGTCGGAAACCTTCTGCAGAACCGAGAAACGCTCGCCGCCAAGGGAAATCAGCGGTTCAACGACCAGCATCCACACCAGCGGCACACCGATGCCTGCGACGCGGGAGCGCAGCAGGGCGGCAGTACCCATCGCCAGCAAGGTAAACGCTGCCCCGCCGATCAGCAGCGACCAGACGGTGTTGTTCTGCTCCCCCACGAATGTCGCGCCTGGCCAGATCACGATCATCAGCACCGTCAGCGCCATCGCCAGCGCAAGGGTGAACAGCACGAAGACGCTGGCGACGAGGCCACGAGCGGCCAGCCAGTTCCAGCGCGACTGCTGGGTCAGGAAGGCCTGGGCGTGCATCTTCGTGCTGATCTCGCCGGCCGTGGTGGAGGCACCAAAAACGATGCAGATCATCAGGGCGATCATGCCGCCGATGCCGACATCCGCGAAGTCCACCTTGAGGGGTGTCTCCGACAGGAGGAGGTACAAGAACACCGGCCCGCCGATGGAACCGCCCAGCAGGATGAAGTAGACCAACGTGCTGCGCAGGGTGAGGAGTTTCGTTGTTTCGGATTTCACTGAGCTGAGGAAGCTGCTCATGGGGTGCGCCTTCTTTCTTTGTTCTGCGCTTGTGTTTTCTTCTTGAGATTCAGCTGTTTTGGGTAACTAGCGCTGGGCGTCAAGCCCTTGTGCGCCAGTTGCCCGCCGCTGCCTACTGCTTCGCGCCGGAGCCGGCTACCGCGCCCGTGCGGTATTCCTGAGCTTCGGACGTCGCCGCCAAGAAACGCTGCTCCAGGTTCGCCGTCTCCGCGGCCAGCTTCGTGATGAGGAAGTTCTCCTCCAGCGCGGTCTGCGCCACCAGTTCGCGCAGCTCTGCTTCGCTGAGTTCCTCCGGCAGGGCGATGCGCATGCTGCGGGGCCGCTGCAGCTCCACCTTCAGGCCCTTGTGCTGCAGCTTCTCGCTGAGCAGCACCGCCTCCCGGCACTCCACGGACACCGCGGTTCCGCCGGCGAGGAACTCGTCCAGCGAGTACTCCCCGATCAGCTGCCCCTTGCCGATCACCACCAGGCGGTCCGCCGTGAGCTGCATTTCGCTGAGCAGGTGGGAGCTGACCAGCACGCTGCGCCCCTCCGCCGCGAGCGCCCGGATGGTGTTGCGCATCCAGGTCACACCCTCGGGGTCCAGGCCGTTGACCGGCTCGTCCATGATGAGGTGCTGCGGGTCGCCGAGCAGTGCTGCCGCCAGCCCGAGGCGCTGCTTCATGCCCAGGGAGTAGCCGCCAGCCTTCTTCTTGCCCGCGCTGCTCAACCCCACGATCTCGAGGCACTCATCCACGCGCTTGTCGCTGATGCCCGCGCCGTGTGCCAGGACGCGCAGGTGGTTGCGGCCGGTGCGTGCCGGGGTGAACCAGGAGGCGTCCAGCACCGCGCCGGCGACCTGCGACTTGTTCTTTAGTGCGGCAAACGCCCCGTCGTAGGACTGCCCGTCGCGGTACTCGCCGCTGAAGGTGACGTGCCCGGCGGTTGGCCGGTCCAGGCCGAGCATGCAGCGCATCGTGGTGGACTTGCCGGCACCGTTCGGCCCGAGGAAGCCGGTGACCTTTCCATCCGGGACGTGGAAGCTGATGTCCTTCAGGACGTTGTTCTTTCCGTAACTCTTGCTGAGCTGTTCAACTGTGATCATGCTTCACAGTTTCGCTTCTGCCCCCGCCCCGGCACATCGGTCCGGCGGATGATTATCGCCGTTTCTGTTCTTTCATACCGAGGTATGACGTCCGGCCCTCCGGTCATCCCCAGGGCTCACCGTGGTGCGGTGGTGCCGCTGTGTTCCCCCACCGGGCTGGCGTGCCTGACCCAGTTGACGCTTAGTTTTCGGCGGTCAGCAGCTCTTCCGGGTCCACGAGGTGGTGTTTGAGGGCGAAGAGCACGGCGTGCACTCGGTCCCGCGAACCGGTCTTCATCAACACCCGCCCGACGTGGGTTTTCACCGTGGGCAGGGAGATGAAGAGTTTCTCCGCGATCTCCTGGTTGCTCTCCCCCATCGCGATGAGGCAGAGGATCTCCCGTTCGCGCGGGGTGAGCGGGTCCACCAGCCCGAGGTCATCCTCGGCATCCGGCGTGTCCTGCCGCGTCGCCGCCGGTTCCGTGGCGCCAGGGTCCTCCGCTTGCACACCCGGCGCGGGCACGCTCTTCGGCTCCGCAGGGCTGGCGGCCGCCCCGTCCGCCCGCAGGCGCTGAATGAGCTTGGCGGTCGCCGCCGGGCTGATCACGGCCGTGGACTCCCCGACGGTGCGGACGGCGTTGATGAGCTCCTCCGGGTCGGCGTCCTTGAGCAGGAAGCCGCTGGCCCCGGCGGTGACCGCGCCGAGGACGTAGTTATCGCTATCGAAGGTGGTGAGCACGACCACCCGGGTCGGTTCCCCGGCAGGTCCCGTGGGGGCGAGCTCGTTGAGGATTCGGCGGGTCGCCGCGATGCCGTCCATGGTGGGCATCTGCACATCCATCAGGATCATGTCCACGGGCTGGACCGCTGCCAGCTCGCAGGCCTCGGCCCCGTCGGCGGCCTCCCAGGCCACGGAGATGTCATCCTGGCTGTCCAGCACCATCGCGAAGCCAGCGCGCACGAGCTGCTGGTCATCAGCCAATCCCACGGTGATCATGCTTGTGCGCCCCTCGCCTCGTCCGGTTCCTTGTTAACTAGTTCTGTCTTTTGTACTACTGCCGTCACGGTAGCACTGCGGTCAGACACGCAACCCCTACCCGCCGAGCGGAATGCTGGCAGTGACATTCCACCCGCCGGGAAAGAGCGCGCTGGGCCCCCAGCTGGCCTTGCCGCCGTGGATCCGCACGCGCTCCTTAATACCGGTCAGGCCCCGCCCGCTGCCCGTCAGCTGCTCCTCGCCTGGGGCGTTATCCACCGTGACTGTGAGGCGCGCATCCTCCCACAGCAGGCGGACGCGCACCTCGACGGGGCCCGCGTGCTTAATGACGTTGGTGAGGGACTCCTGCACCACCCGGTAGACGGTCAGCCCCTTCGTCTCGTCGAGTGGGACCTCCTCACCCTCGACGGCGAGGGTGGCGTGGGCACCGGAGCGGTTGGCGTCGCTGATGAGGTCCTGAATACCGGAGACGCCCGGGGTGGCGGCAACGTCCCGGCCCTCCTCGGTGTGGAGGACGGAGAGCAGGCTGCGCATCTGTGTCAGCGCCTCGCGGCCGCGGGTGGAGATCGTCTCGAGCGCCTCAATGGCCTTCTCCGGATCCTTACGTCCGGCGTAGCGGCCGCCATCGGCCTGCGCGATCACCACGGTCAGGGAGTGCGCGACGATATCGTGCATCTCGCGGGCGATGCGGTTGCGCTCGGAAACTGTGGCCAGCTCCGCCCGTGCCGCGAGATTGGCGACCTCCTCCCGGCGCTCATGAGCCTGCTTGCCGAATTGCCAGCACAAGGCGATGGACACCAGGGCCAGCAGGCTGGCCATGCCGATGGTCATCCATATCTCTGGCTCGGCGACCACTTCCTTGAGGGTGGTTTCCTCAGAAAAGATCGGGTTATACAACCGGTCCGCGATGAACTGCCAGGTAATCGCCGCGAGGCTGCCGACCACGGCGATCGTCAGCCACATACCCCGGCGCTGTGGCAGGTGTGCTCGGATCAGGTAGACCTGCCAGCACACCAGCGGATACCCGAGTAACACTGCGAAAGTCCCGGACAGCGCGGATATAGCCAGACCGATCGCTACAACCGCCGCCCCAAGCTCCACGCGCCATTGCTGCACAACCAAGCCTGCGTAGGAGATGGCGAGACCGGCAAGGAGTACCGGCCCGTGCCACCTCCCGGATTGGCCATAAGCGAAGCCGATCTCCGGGAGGGCGAGCAGGAGGAAAAGCAGCGAGATAACGAGGAACTGCAGTCGGCGGACAGGGTCGCGCCACCACTTCGCGTTGGAACCGAGGGGGCCGGTGCTCAGCGGGTTGTGACCGAGCGCGCCGGGAACTTTGCTTTCGGGCATAGTCCGACATTCTAGGGTCGGCTGGGGCGGGGCTTCGTCGTCCTGAAGTATCATCTTTCCCATGGCCGACGTGAAATTCGATGACGTAACGATCCAGTACCCCGGCGCGGAACGACCCAGCGTGCGGGACCTCAACCTGCACATCGCCGATGGCGAGTTCCTGGTGCTCGTGGGGCCGTCGGGCTGTGGAAAGTCCACCACGCTGCGCGCGCTCGCTGGCCTGGAGGCGACGAGCGGCGGGCACATCGCCATCGGCGGCAAGGATGTCACCGGCACTGAGCCGGCCGCTCGCGACATCGCGATGGTCTTCCAGGACTACGCCCTTTACCCGCACATGACGGTGCGGGAGAACATGGGCTTTGCACTGAAGGTCGCCAAGCGCTCGAAGTCCGAGATCGCCGAGCGGGTGGACCGCGCGGCGGAGATCCTGGGTCTGCAGGAGTTCCTGGACCGCAAGCCGAAGGACCTTTCCGGTGGCCAGCGCCAGCGCGTGGCCATGGGCCGGGCGATCGTCCGCGAGCCGCAGGTCTTCCTCATGGATGAGCCACTGTCCAACCTGGACGCCAAGCTGCGCGTCCAGACCCGCGCGCAGATCGTGAAGCTGCAGAAGAACCTGGGGGTGACCACCGTCTACGTCACCCACGACCAGGTGGAGGCGATGACGATGGGCGACCGCGTGGCCGTCCTCAACGACGGCGTGCTGCAGCAGGTGGCCAGCCCGAAGGAGCTCTACGAGAACCCGGATAACTCCTTCGTGGCAGGCTTCATCGGCTCGCCCGCGATGAACCTGCTGAGCACCACCGAGCCGCTGCCGGGCTTCGACGAGGCCCCGCCGGCTGGCTACGCGGGAAATGATGGCTCTAAGGAACTGATCGTGGGCGTGCGCCCGGAGCACCTCACCGTCGACACCGCGGGCTCGGCCAACGGCGTGCGCGGCGAG
Organism: Corynebacterium sp. MSK039; assembly: GCF_030232315.1. NCBI lineage: Bacteria > Bacillati > Actinomycetota > Actinomycetes > Mycobacteriales > Corynebacteriaceae > Corynebacterium > Corynebacterium sp. MSK039. The sequence continues at coordinate 26,379 of NZ_JASPJL010000002.1, read as the reverse complement.
GTCAGCCTCGTCGAGGAGCTCGGCGCGGACTCCTATATCTATGCGGAGACGGACTACGGCACCCTCGTGGCCCGGGGTGGGGCGGGCGAGCAGCCCGCCATCGGGCAGACCGTGGTGCTCACACCGGCGGCAGGCGTCCGGTTCCACTTCTTCGACGCCCAAACCCAGGAGCGGGTCGGGGGTAGCGGCCGGGGCTAGAATTAACCACTAGAAAGATATTCATCGTGGGATCTACCCCCCGATTACCTAAACTTGGGGTGCAGACTTTTCAGCTTTCCCGCTGACTGCCACTCACCAGCGTGCCTCAGCGGCGCGGTGGTGGGTGGCTTCCCTGTATCTTTCGCCGGGAAGGTCAGCCGGGAATACCTTCTAGAAAGGCTCCACTATGGCAAACCAGTACAAGAAGATGCTGGCGATCCTCGCAGCATCCGGCATGGCTCTGGCAGCCTGCTCCGACGGCGGCTCCGACGACTCCGCCAAGGGCCAGGAGGGCGCCGACGCCCGCGGCCCCATCACCTTCGCGATGGGCAAGAACGACACCGACAAGCTCCGCCCGATCATCGACGCGTGGAACGAAGAGCACCCGGACGAGCAGGTGAAGCTCCAGGAGCTCGCCGGTGAGGCCGATGCCCAGCGCGACACCCTGGTGCAGTCCCTGCAGGCAGGTCAGGACGACATCGACGTCATGGCACTGGACGTCGTCTGGACCGCACAGTTCGCAGCCAACGGCTGGCTCGCACCGCTGGAGGGCGACCTCGAGGTCGACACCAGCAAGCTGCTGAAGCCGACCGTGGAGTCCGCAACCTACAACGACAAGCTCTACGCGCTGCCGCAGAACACCAACGCGCAGCTGCTGTACCGCAACACCGACATCGTCAAGGACGTCCCGGAGAACTGGGACGCGCTCGTCGAGGAGTGCAAGGAGGTCAAGGACCAGGACTGCCTGACCGCGACCCTGAAGCAGTACGAGGGCCTGACCGTCATGACCGACAGCTTCATGCGCGGCTGGGGCGGGGCCATCATGGACGAGGACGGCAACGTCACCGTCACCGATGAGAAGTCCCAGGAGGGCCTGCAGGCTCTCGTGGACGCCTACCAGGACAAGACCATCTCCTCCGCCTCCACCGGCGCAACCGAGGAAGAGGTCAACCTCGCCTTCACGCAGGGCCAGACCGCAATGGCGATCAACTGGCCGTACATGTACACCAACGCCGAGGAGGAGGGCTCCGCGGTGAAGGGCAAGACCGAGGTCTCCCCGCTGGTCGGTAAGGACGGCGTCGGCGTGTCCACCCTGGGTGGCTACAACAACGGCATCAACATCAACTCCAAGCACAAGGCCACGGCCAAGGAGTTCATCGAGTTCATCATCAACGAGGAGAACCAGCGCTCCTTCGCCAAGGCATCCTTCCCGCCGGTGCTGGCAAGCATCTACGACGAGGAGGACATCCAGGAGGAGTTCCCGTACATGGAGGCCCTGAAGGTCTCCCTGGAGAACGCGAAGCCACGCCCGGCGTCCCCGACCTACGACGCCCTGTCCAAGGCGGTGCAGGATAACTCCTACGCAGCGCTGACCCAGAAGCGCGAAATCGACAAGGCTACCGAGGACATGAAGAAGGCTATCGAGTCCGCTCAGGGCTAAGCGCCTCTTCACCCCTCTCGTCGCTGTGCGCGACACACAGGCGGCCACCGCATCACCATGATGTGGTGGCCGCCTCGCCATTCCTGTCGGGGATGGCGACTATGCTTTTTATGCAACCCGCCCGCCGGTGTCCCCGGCGGGCCCGTCAACGGCAAAAGGAGAAAGCCTGTGAGCACCTCGCCGACATCGGCGGCACCGGCCGACCAGGCGCCTGCACCGGGCACCGCGCCGCGCGGCAGAAAGGCGAAGGCGACGCACCCCAGCAAGCCACGCCGTGACCTGCGCGCAGTCTGGCTCGTCGGCCCGGCCATGCTGCTGCTGGCCCTGGTCATCGGCTACCCGATCCTGCGGGCCATCTATCTTTCCTTCCAAGCCAACCGGCACCTCGACCCGGACACCGGCATGTTCGTGGAGGGTGGCTTCGCAGGCTTCGACCACTACCTCACGTGGATCGCCCAGCGCTGCATGAGCTCGAACGGCACCGTGGTGGAATGCACCTCCGGCATGCTGCCGACGGACTTCTACCCCGCGCTCGGCATCACCCTCTTCTTCGTAGTGGTCACCGTCAGCCTGGAGACCCTGCTGGGCCTGTGGATGGCACTGGTGATGAACCGCAGCTTCCTCGGCCGCGGCCTGCTGCGCGCCGCCGTGCTCGTGCCCTGGGCGATTCCCACCGCCGTTACCGCGAAGCTCTGGCAGTTCATCTTCGCCGACCAGGGCATCATCAACTCCCTGCTCGGCACCCAGATCCACTGGACCACCGACCCCTGGGCCGCCCGCTTCGCGGTGATCATCGCGGACGTGTGGAAGACCGCCCCCTTCATGGCGCTGCTGATCCTCGCTGGCCTGCAGATGATCCCACAGGGCGTCTACGAGGCCGCCCGCGTGGACGGCGCCTCCAAGTGGCAGCAGTTCACCCAGATCACCCTGCCGCTGGTCCGCCCGGCGCTGATGGTCGCGGTGCTCTTCCGCACCCTGGACGCGCTGCGCATGTACGACCTGCCGGTCATCATGATCTCCGAGTCCTCCAACTCCCCCACTGCTGTGATCAGCCAGCTGGTGATCACGGATACCAAGCAGGGCAACTACAACTCCGCCTCCGCCCTGTCCACCCTCATCTTCCTGCTGATCTTCGGGGTGGCATACGTGATGGTGAGGTTCCTGGGCGCCGATATCGGCGGAACCCAGGATGCTGGCAGCAAGCCAAAGAAGTCTCTGCTGAGCAGGCTGCGCGGCGGGAGCGTCGCCACGAAGAAGAACGAGCAGAAGGCTGAGACCGACCGCGGCGACGTCCCCGACAAGGGCAACGCAGCGGGCGCGCAGGGCGCGCACACCGTAGATACCGCAGCGACGGGAGGACAGCGATGAAGAAGGCAACCCAGACTCTGCGCAACTACCTCGCCGTCATCGTGATCCTGGCGTGGGGTCTCGCGCCGTTCTACTGGATGGTGGTCACCGCCCTGCGCGACAAGCGCTACACCTTCTCCACCAACCCGCTGCCCAGCCACCTGACGCTGGAGAACTTCCGCGACGCGCTGGCCACCGACGCCGGCAATAACTTCCTCCGGGCGATCGGCAACTCACTGATCATCGGTGCCGCGACCACCGCGATCGCGCTCACGGTGGGCGTGTTTACCGCCTACGCCCTGGCCCGCGTGGACTTCCGCGGCAAGGGGCTGGTCACGGGCATCATCCTGGCGGCCTCGATGTTCCCGGGTATCGCGCTGGTCACCCCACTGTTCCAGCTCTTCTCCAAGATCGAGTGGATCGGCACCTACCAGGCGATGATCATCCCGAATATCTCCTTCGTGCTGCCGCTGACGGTGTACACGCTGACCAGTTTCTTCCGCGAGCTGCCGTGGAAGCTGGAGGAGGCCGCCCGCGTGGACGGTGCCTCCCGTGGCCTGGCTTTCCGGAAGGTCATTCTTCCGCTGGCCACGCCCGCCCTGTTTACGACGGCCATCCTGGCGTTCATCGCGACCTGGAACGAGTTCATGCTCGCCAAGCAGCTGTCCACCCCCGCCGTGGAGCCGGTGACGGTGGCGATCGCCCGCTTCTCCGGGGCCTCGGCCTACGAGTTCCCCTACGCGGCGACGATGGCCGCCGGCGCGCTGGTGACGGTCCCGCTCGTCGTGATGGTGCTGGTCTTCCAGCGCCGCATCGTCTCCGGGCTCACCGCCGGCGGCGTGAAGTAGGGGTTGGTTGATCGTGTCGAAGCCTGAGGACGCGGCGCGGGGCGCGCGCGAGAACCGGCCAGTTGGCGGGGCTGCCAGCGGGCTGGACGAGCACGCCGGTGGAGCAAACGAGCGCGCCGGTGGAGCTGCCCGGAGTGGCGCTCCAGCCGACGAGGTGGACCCGGACGGCCAGCGCAAGAAGCTGGTCTGGGAGTCCGCCCTAGGCTTCGTGGGATTCTTCACCCTGCTGGCCGGGGTGCAGGCGGTATGGAATGTCTTCCAGCCCGACCCCTCCCCCTGGCCCGGTGTATTCTTCGCGGTCCTGCTGCTGCTGAGCTGGTTGGTGTGGCGTGGTTACCGCCGCTACCGGGAGTACTAGAGCCGAGCTCACGCAGGACAACGATCGCCCCTGGCGGTGATGGAAAACAAAAAGCGGGTTAAGTAGCAAAAAGTGTGTCTGCTCGGCGTGTCGCCGGGTGGGCCCTTTTTATCTCATGGGCCCTTTCCGGATTCCTATGTTGTGTTGGTATTCGGTTGGGATAGCGTTGTCGTAGAAGGCTGGTCGTCCTGTTTCGTGGTCGGCTTTGTTGTGGTCTTCTGGGACAAGATCGTTGACTTTGGCGAGTTGATCTTGTCCGAAGTTGCACTGCCTGGCGATCTTTAGTGGGTCGTCAGGCAGCTGCGTTTTCGAGTGCAGGTACCACTCGAGCATTTTGCGTTGGCGCTCCCCGGATCTGCCGCGGTGGGCATCGGCGATGCGTTTGAGCTGGGCGTTGATGCCGCCTTCCAGACTGTTGGTTGTTGATGCCCAGCGCTTTGGTTCGAGTGCTTCTGGTGGGGGCTGCAGGTAGGTAAACAGCCATCCTTTCCGTGAGAGGTGCAGCAGGGAGTTGTATGCCTTGCGAACTCGCAGGTGGGTCCATTCCCACTGTTTATTCAGGGTGCGGCGTTCTTTGGGGAGGGGTGTTTTTTCGTTGAGGAATGCTTTGAATACCTGTCCGAAGTCATGCAGACGCAGCGTCCACTCCCGTGCCTGGTCGAGTGTGGTGATACGGGTCAGTTTCAATGCCAGGGCGTAGATGGCTTTGCCGGCGTCGGTGCGTGGCCGGGATGTGGTGTAACGGCGCACCACCCGTTGGGCATGGACGAGGCAGCGTTGAATCTGTGTGTTGGGCCAGCAGGCTTTGATTGCTGAGTAGGCACCTTGGCCACCGTCGAGGACGACGCATAACGGTTCGGCGATATCACGCAGTAGTTGTGTGTAGGCGTGGGCGGTTTCGCGTTGTGTCCAGTGCCATGCGATGACGTGGTCGTGGCTGGCTGCCACAAGTAAGCAGCCAGCGTCGGTGTAGGTGCCGTCGATGAAGATTTGGTCGTAGACTCGGTTGGGGTCCGGGGTGTGAGGGACATTGATGAGCCAGAATGGTTCGAATTTACGGTCCAGTGTCCAGCGTGAGCAGCCGACTTCCGAGGCGATGCGGGTCAGTGGTGCTGTCGTAGTGACGTAGCGGTGAAATGTTGTGAAGTCGCGGGCAAGTGCTTGATCTTTGCGGTGTCGTGTTGTTGAGCATCCGCAGTCAGGGTTTTTACACCGCCATCTGGTTGTTCCTTTGGTTGTGGTGCCGTTTTTCTTCATGTGCCCAGCGCATATAGGGCATCGGGGTCTGTTTGGAGTCACCCAGAAAGACAACCAAGCCGCTGTTACCACATGCAGGAGCCATTCCGGTGGATTGGGCAAGAAACGGGCCTGAATAAGGTTTGGAACCTTATTTAAGCCCGTTTTATGCGGCCTGACCAGCAGATAGGCTGAAAATCAGACACACTTTCTGCTACTTAACCCTCTGACGTCGTAAAAAGAAAATGGAAAGAAAACAGCGCCGTGGCCACCCACCTGGGCAGCGACGACGCTGTCATAAGAGTGCGCCCGAAGGGATTCGAACCCCTAACCTTCTGATCCGTAGTCAGATGCTCTATCCGTTGAGCTACGGGCGCAGTACTCCAACAAGGCCACGCGACGGCACAATCCACTCGGACCACCACAGGCGCACCACACGCCCCACAACACTGTCCGAAGCTGAAAACCCCAGCGCCTCACCACAAGAACTGGGCAGCTTGAAACCTCGAAGGTTTCGGCAGCTCATCAGCGAACAGCCTTGTTGAAGAGCGGAGACGAGAGGATTCGAACCTCCGGTCCGCGCAATGCAGACAACTCCTTAGCAGGGAGCCCCAATCGGCCACTCTGGCACGTCTCCAGCATCTGATCAGGACAGGGCGAACCCGCCTGACTAGACGATTTTCAAGCATACACAACGGGTGTTAGGCAGACAAACGCCGCCGACCAGGCATTCCGGCGGAGTACGATGCCAGGCATGGTACGTTCCGATCTCTCCAAACTGCCCGCCTACGTCCCGGGAAAGGCGCTGCCGGATGCGCTGCGCCTGGCCTCCAATGAGACGGCCGCAGCGCCCCTGCCCGCCGTCCAGGAAGCGGTGGCGAAAGCGGCGGCGGGGCTGAACCGCTACCCGGATATGGGTGTCGCAGCGCTGCGCGGCGAGCTCGCGGAGTGGTTGTCCCGCACGCCGGGGGCGCCGGAGCTCACGGCGGAGAATATCGCGGTGGGCAACGGGTCGAGCGCCCTGTGCCTGCAGGCCATCCAGGCCACCTGCCAAAACGGCGACGAGGTCGTGTTCCCCTGGCGCAGTTTCGAGGCCTACCCGATCCTCGCGCAGATCGCGGGCGCTCGGCCGGTCGCGGTACCGCTGAGCAGTGACTACCGCGTTGATTTGGATGCCATGCTCGCCGCGGTCACAGAGCGCACGAAGCTGATCTTCGTGTGCAACCCGAATAACCCCACGGGCACGGTTGTGCCGCAGGTAAAGCTGGCGGAGTTTTTGGAGCAGGTGCCGGAGGACGTCCAGGTGGTGCTGGACGAGGCATATATCGAATACGACCGCTCCGGGCTGGCTAGGGAGGCGGGCGCCGGCGAGCCGGGCGAAGGCTTCGCCGCCAGCGTGAACGGGCTGGTGCTGATGGCGCAGTTCCCGAATGTCGCGGTGTGTCGCACCTTCTCCAAGGCCTATGGCCTGGCGGGGGCGCGCCTGGGCTACCTGGCAGGCTCCGAGGAGTTCGTCGAAGCATTAATTAAGGTCGCGATCCCCTTCGGCGTCAACGCGTTGGCCCAGGTCGCGGGCCTGGAGAGCATCGGGGAGGAGGCTCAGCAGCAGCTGCAGCAGCGGGTGACGGAGACAATCAACCAGCGCGAGCGCGTGACCGAATCGCTGCCCGAGGAACTCCAGGTGCCTTCACAGGCGAACTTCGTGTGGCTGCCCGTCGGCGAGAAGGCCGAAGCCCTGGAGGCGGCGATGAAGGAGGAGGGCATCCTCACCCGCTGCTTCGCCGGCGAAGGCGTGCGCATCACGGTGACCGATGAGACGGAGACCGAGGAGCTGATCCCAGCGCTGCGCCGCGCCCTGGCCCAGCTCTAGGCGCCGGTTCGGAACCACCCCCCAGGTACGGGTCAAGAACCACCCCCAGCCACGGGTCAAGAACCACCCCCAGCCACGGGTCAGCCTCGGCCCGACCTCCACCCCAAAAACAAAGAGCGCGCCACCTGCCCCGGTGGCGCGCTCTTTCCCTTGACCGAGCTACAGCGTCAGCCCGAAGACCGGGACAGCCAGCGCGAAGGTCACGATGGTGATCAGGACGATGCCCACGAGGTTGAGCCACAGGCCGCCGCGCACCATGTCGCCGATGCGGACGTAACCCGAGCCGTAGGCGATCGCGTTCGGCGGCGTTGCGACCGGCAGCATGAACGCGGAGGTTGCAGCCAGGGCGACCGGGATCGTCAGTAGCAGGACGTTCATGTCGTTGCCGGCGGTCAGGCCCGTACCGACGGCCACGCCGCCCATGATTGGGAGGAAGGCCGCGGCCGTCGCCGTGTTGGACGTGAACTCCGTCAGGACCAGGATGACGATGGCCGTCGCGGCGATCAGCAGCACGATCGGCAGACCACCCAGGCTGCGGGCGACCTCACCGATCCACAGGGAGAGGCCGGACTTGTCGAACATGGAGCTCAGCGCCAGACCGCCACCGAAGAGCAGCAGCACGCCCCACGGGACCTCCTTGGTGTGCTCCCAGTCCATCACGCGGCTACCGGAACCATCGGCCGGCAGCATGTACATCAGGATCGCAGCGGTGATGGCGATGGTGGCGTCGTCGATGTTGTGCTCCCAACCGGCCCAGTCGGAGATGACCGGGACGAAGACCCACGCCAGGGCAGCGAGCAGGAAGATCGAGCCGGCGGTCTTCTCCGCGCGGGACATCGAGCCCATCTTCTCCAGCTCCTCCTGGATGAGCTCGCGGCCACCCGGGATCTGGTCCATCTCCGGCTTAAACACGGTGATCAGCACGAGCCAGGCCAGGACCATGAAGATGGCAGCCATCGGCACACCGACCAGCATCCACTGACCGAAACCGATGTGGATATCGTGGGATTCCTGCAGGTAGGCAACCATCAAGGTGTTCGGCGGGGTACCGATGATGGTGCCCAGCGAGCCGATGGAGGCGGAGTAGGCGATACCCAGCATCAGGGCGGTGGAGAACTTCTTCTGCTTCGAGAAGCCACCCACCATGTCGGCGGTCAGCCCCAGCACGGACATGCCGATCGGCAGCATCACCACGGCGGTCGCGGTGTTGGAGACCCACATGGACATGAAGCCGGTGGCGATCATGAAGCCCAGCACCATCTGCTTCGGTTTCGTGCCCACCAGGGTCACGACGCGCAGCGCGAGGCGCCGGTGCAGGTTCCAGCGCTGCATGCCCAGCGCGAGGATGAATCCGCCCATGAACAGGAAGATCGTGGGGTTGGCGTAGGAGGGCGAGACCTCCTTAAACGGCACCACACCCAGGATCGGGAAGGCCACGAGCGGCACCAGTGCGGTGGCTGCCAGCGGCAGGGCCTCGGTCATCCACCAGGCGCCCATCAGGACGGCGATCGCGGCGGTGATGCGCAGCGCGTCGGCGTCGAAGGGCCCCTTTTCCGCGTCCGGGTGCGCCTTGTTCACGACGTCTGCGGCGTCGGCCGGGAAGATTGCGTAGACGAGGATGGCGAGCAGGACGCCCACGAACAGGCCGACGACGGCGCGGCGGCGGGCCTTCTGCTCCTGCTCGGCACGCTCGGTGATGAGGTCGGCGTCGACCTTCTGCTCCGGGGCGGGCGCCTCCGCGGTGGTTGCGGTGGCCGTGGTGCCGGTGTCCTGTGCATCGCGTTCGACCACGGTGTTCTCCGAATCGCGATTCTTGGGTGCGCTCATCAGCTCCCCCATTCTTCTCTGGGCTAGCGGCGTGGCTAGGCCGTGTTCGTGAGGTGGGTCAACCGTTAGCCGGTTGTGGTGCTAGCGGTTTTCACCCCTATTGTCGGTTATGTTCAGCATTAATGAAAATTTCCCGGGCACTGTGTGTCGGATAGGTTCCTGTTCGACCCCCCATATTTTTAGGACGTCTCCCCCTGAGCGCTCGGTATTAAGAGGTATTGATGAAAGATCCCACTCGGATACCCGGGGTCATGCGGGTGCTGCAGCGGGCGTGGGAGGCGCAACCGGAGCTTTCCTTCGCGGAGTTCTTCGCCCGCCTGGAGCCGCTGGGGGTGGCCCGTAATTCCTCGGATGAGGAGCTGCTCGCGGCCCTGCAGGCCGAACTGGCGGTGCATCCGTGGGCTTTCGAACCAGGCCGGGGTGGCGCTGGAGATGACAATGGGGACGGCGCTGACGGCGCTGCGGCCGCAAACGTTGCTGCAAGCACGGGGGACGCAACCACGCCTCCACGTGGCGCCACCCCCGAGGCCCAGCAGCTGGCACGCGTCGAATTGGGGGCAAACGCCGGAGCTCCCGAGCGGGTGGCCACGATCGGCGGCGGCTGGGCCGTGATTCGCCCGGCGCGCTTCCCCGCCCCACACGCCCGGCCCGCCACGGCCAGCCGTGGTGGTCGGTCCGGCTCGTCCCGCCACGGGGGACGGCGGAACCAGCGCGGCTCGGCCGATGCGTCGGCTTCCCTGATGCAGCCGGTGATGTGGGAGTACGAGGCTGTGTTGCGCTGCCGCCCCGGCGAGCCACTTCGGCTGCGCAGCGCGCAGGGCTCCGAGCACCGTTTGGGCCTGGTGCGCCGCATCACGGTGCTGGACCTGCCAGCTCAACCGGAAGGCATGCGCTCACTGGGCGGCCTGCAGCACAGCCAGCTAGGCGACCGGGAGTACATGCTGAGCTTCGATTCGGGAGCCACCGCGCTCGTGGGCCGGCAACTGTGGCTCACCCATATCGCCCGGCGCGAGGTGACCCACGAGTTCCTGCGCTGGCGAGTCCTTAGCCGGGCCGAGGTCGGGTCCCCGCTGGCCTACCGCCCGCCACGGGGCGAAGGGCCGGGTCGGGCGGATGCCGCCACGGAGCTGACGGAGCTGGGTGCGATCACCCGCATCCTCCCAATCTAGGTCCGCTGCGGACAGCGCCCCTGCACCAAGAGGTGTATAGCTTGGGGAACACTTCCCCCATCCGCGAGGAGCCCCCTCATGCCCGCACCCACCACATCCCAGAAGCTCACCCGCCTTGCACTAGGTGGCATCATGTCGATCGCCGGGGTCAGCCACCTCACGTTCGCGAGGAAGGACTTTCAGGCCCAGGTTCCCAACTGGTTCCCGATGGACAAGGACTTCGTCGTCCTCGCGTCCGGTGTAGCTGAGCTCGGGTTCGGCGCCGCTCTCCTTGGCCTCCCGAAGCAACACAAGCGCACGGGAATCGCGCTGGCGGCCTTTTATACCGCGATTTTCCCAGGAAATATCGCCCAGTACGCCGAGCGAAACGACGCCTTCGGCTTGGATACCGACGGGCGCCGGTTGGCCCGCCTGTTCGGCCAGCCTGTTCTCATCGCTGCCGCCCTCTGGTCTGCTGGCATCCCGCACCGCCGGTAGCCCCCTCCCACGGCGACTCAGCACCCAGCTGAAGCAATACTGAATATTTGCCCGCCCAACGCATTTCTCCAGCGCTTGGCGCGACGATCTTTCCTTCACCGGCCAGCAGCGAGTGCTCAACAGCTTCAGAAAATGGTACGGTCACGTGGTGAACACCGCCTGGAAGATCTTTATTCGAGACCTCAAGCGTCTCGTGAGCGTCCGTAAAGTGTGGGTCATTCTCATCGGAGTCATGATCACTCCCGCGCTTTACTCCTGGGTGAACGTCGCAGCTTTCTGGGACCCCTACGGCAACACCGAAAACATCAAGGTCGCCGTCGTCAACGAAGATCGCGGCGCGTCATCGCCGCTCACGGGGTCGCTGAACATCGGCAACGAAGTCGTCGCCGAGCTCAAAGAAAACGACGAGCTCGGCTGGCAATTCATGTCCAAATCCGAAGCCGACCACGCCCTCGCCCGTGGCGACGTTTTCAGCAGCATCGAGATCCCTGACCGTTTCTCCCGGGATCTCCTCTCCACCTTTCAGGGAACCTATAGTCAGCCGCAGCTGATCTACCGGCCGAACGAGAAGCTCAGCGCCGTCGCCCCATTGATCACCGATGCGGGAGCATCCGCGATCAACGACCAGATCACGAGCTCCTTCAAAAAGCAGCTGGGCGAGACGGCGTCCAAGAAGGTCCGGGAAGAGGGCAACAGCATCTCCGGTCGGCTCGACAACAGCAAGAACAAGGCCGTCACCGGGCTGGACGAAACCCTCGCAACATTGGACAAGGGCCAGCAGTCTTTGGACAAGATGAAGGGTCGCGTGGCTGGTGCCCGCCCCACCATCGCTGCCACCAAGGATGCGCTGAACTCCGCTCACGGCACCCTTGAGGACGCCAAGTCCACCCTCGCGGAGGTCGATAAGTCCGTCGCGATCGTGCAGCGCATGGTCGCGGACTTCTCCGACTCCGCTGGCGACGCCTACGCCCAGGGCACCTCCGCCCTGGCCGAGGGCACGGCCGCCGCGAACTCCTCGGTCGCCGCGGTCAGCGGCGCCGCCGAGCAGGCCGGCCGGCAGATCGCCGGCGCCAGCGAGCAGACCACCCAGCTCGTCGACCTCGGGGACCGTAATATCGCGCAGCTCCGCGACCTGATGGGCGCCGCGGGCGTGAGCCCGACCATCGCTGGTCAGCTCAACGCCACCATCGACGACCTGCAGCGCAGCAACGACGCCAACCGCCAGCTGCTCGCAGACCTCAACGCTGCGGGCAAGAGCACCAGTGAGACCGCCAAGGTGCTGCGGGATAGCTCCGAGGAGCTGACTCAGGCCGCAGCCGCCGCGCGAGAGTCCGCGAAGGGCCTGAACAGCACCACGGGCGACACCCTGCCCAAGCTCAACCGTGCGATCAACCGGCTGAGCGCGGCCACGGGTTCCTTCTCCGGGTCCTTGAGCTCCCAGCAGGCGCTGCTCAAGGAGGCCTCGAACGTCCTGGACGGCGTGGATCGGCAGATCGGCGCCACGACCGACGTCATCGATGACTTCAAGGGCAACCTCAGCAGCCTGCGGGACGGGGTCGAGAACGCGAAGACGGACGTCCTGGCCCTGCGCCTCGGCGACGGCGAGGCCTTCCGCACGGTCCGCGGGCTGAACTCCGAGGACATCGGGCAGTTCATGGCCACCCCGGCCACGCTGGTCAACGAGCCAATGTACCCGGTGAAAAGCTACGGCTCCGGAATGGCCGCCCTGTTCACGAACCTGACGCTGTGGATCGGCGCGTTCGTGATGGTCGTCATCTTCCGCGTGGAGGTGGACACCGAGGACCTGGGTAAAAGGGCCCGCCGCGTGAGTGTCAGCCAGGCCTTCTGGGGACGCTTCCTGCTGCTCGCAGCCTTCGTGGTGGGCCAGGCCGTGATCGTATCCATCGGTAACCTGCTGATCGGCGTGCAGACCGTCAGCCCAACGCTGTACACGCTCACGAATGTGCTGGTCGGGCTGGGATACCTCGGGGTGATCTACGGGCTTGTCTCCGCGCTGGGTCACATCGGCCGTGGCCTGGCGGTGGGTATGGCGTTCATCCAGATCCCGGGTGCGTCCGGGCTCTACCCCATCGAGATGACGCCCGACTTCTTCAAGATCGTGCACCCCTTGCTGCCGATGACCTACGGCATCGACGCCGCCCGCGAAACCATCGGCGGCTTCTACGGCTCCCACTACTGGCAGGCACTCGGGGTGCTGGGGCTGATGTCCCTGGCCTTCCTGTTCGTGGGCATGGTCGCCCGACGACGCCTGTCGCACGTGAACCTGATCCTGAACCAGCAGCTCGCCCGTTCCGGCCTGCTGGTCTCCGACAAGGTTCAGGTGGTCGGTTCCGGCTACCGGATGGCGGATGTCATCCACGCGCTGAACAACCACGAGCAATTCAACGAGTTCACCGAGGAGCGCACAGCAAAGGTGCTGCGGGATACGCCGAAGCAAATCGGCCGAACGGCCATCATCGGGCTGATCGGGCTCGCGGTGCTGGGCGTGGTCAACGCCGTCTTGGACACCGAGCGTGCCTTGATCTTCGCGATCGGCATCGCCTGGGCGCTGCTGATCATCTTCATCATCGGCGCGCGGGAGTACACCGGCCAGAGCTACCTGCACGCCCAGGAGCTGGGTGACCTGGATAGCGATGAGCTGCAGTACGTTGCCGCCACCCAGGCGGCCGGGTCCAAGGAATATACCTTTGATGATGAGCACGAAGAACACCTCGCGCGCGCCCACGCCGAGAAGGCCGGGGGTGGCGATGCGGCCGCCGACGGTGGCGAGGGTGCCGGTGGAGATAGCGGCGGCAACAGTGACGTCGAGAAGCAGGAGGGCGAGAACTAATGAGCAAGATCCGCGAAATCCTGCGCCACGACCTGCGGTCTGCCCGCAAGAACGTCATCACCATGATTGTGCTTTTCGGGCTCACCGTGGTTCCGCTGGTATTCACCGTGTTCAACGTGCTCGCCAGCTGGAACCCCTTCGACAACACCGACGAGCTCAAGATCGCGGTGAGCAGCGAGGACGAGGGCCACGACACCGACCTGGCCCAGGTGAACCTCAACCTGGGCGAGCAGGTGCTGGCCCAGCTGAGCCTGAATAAACAGATCGACTGGACCATCACCAGCAAGGAGGACGCCCTCGAAGGCGCCCGCTCCGGCGAGTACTACGCCAGCATCGTGCTGCCACCGAGTTTCTCCAAGGATCTGATGACCTTCTACATCGCCGGCACCGAACCCACGGAGCTGACGATGTACACAAACCAGAAGAAGAACTCGCTGGCCCCGATGATCACCGAGCAGGCGGCCACCGGCGCGATCGACCAGATCAACGAGTCCTTCTCTGAGGTCGTCAACAACGTCGGCCTGGGGCTGGTCAAGGACCTGAACAAGGTCCTCACGGAAGGGGACACGAAGGCTGTTCTCGACCGGATGGAAGCCAGCGTCGACGGGGTGGCCCGCCAGCTGCGGCAGGGCAGCAACTCCGTGTCCTCGCTGTCCTCCCTGGTGGAGTCCACGATCCCCCTGGCGCAGAGCGCCGAGCGCATCACTGACTCTGCTGGCGCCCAGATGGACGCCCTCAACCTGGGCGGAACTGGCGGCTCCGGTGGCTCTGGCGGGGCTTCCGGCGCGAGCGACGAGGCGCTGGCCAACCTGGGCCGGACCTTCGCCGGGGCGGCGTCGTCCCTGAGTGAGTCCCTGCAGGCCACCAGCGACAGCTACACCGCGGTGGGCAACAGCATCGACCGCGTCTTCGGGCGCGCGAACAGCAGCCCGGAGGCCTCCGCGAACGAGCTGGACCGGATGGCCGACCGCTTCGACGCGCAGCTGGGCGGGCTAAACGACCTGCGCAACACGCTGGAGACCCGCGTGGCCCCAGCGCTGCCGATCACCGCGAAGCCCGCGTACCACCGGGTACTGAGCAACATCGACGAATCCATCGCGCGGGCCACCGAGCTGCGGGACACGTTCCGGCGGTCCGCCAAGGACCTGCGCTCCGGGAAGACGTCCATGGAGCAGGCACGCAAGGACAGTAAGTCCGCGATCGCGACCGCCGTGGCTGCCGTCGATAAGGCCAAGAACAGCTACGCGAACGACCTGCAGCCCCAGCTGGCAAAGCTGGGAGACTCCGTGCAGCAGCTCAGCCAGAGCGTGAAGGGCGTGAAGGCGGACCTGCAGCGGGCGAAGGGCACGCTCGGGGACGCGTCGCTCGCGGACTCGCTGGGGTCGATGCAGGCAACCACCGCGGAGCTGTCGGAGAAGCTGAACCAGCGCGCGGGTGACGCGGACAAGCTGGCCAAGGAGATCAAGCGGGCCGGTGAGACGGGTGACCTCTCCCGGCTGGCACGGATGATCGGCAACGACCCGAGCCTGCTGGCGCAGCACATGGCCAACCCCACGGCAGTGAAGCGGGAGCCGTTGAACGAGGTGAATAGCTTCGGTACGGGCATGACCCCGCTGTACGGCTCGCTGGCCCTGTGGGTTGGCGCGCTGATCACCTCCGTGGTGGTGCACACCCGCATCTCCGAGCACGGGGATGAAACGGAGGAGGCGCTCGACACGGAGCGCTACAGCCGCGCGCAGGCCTACCTGGGCCGGTTCGGGATCTTCGCGTTGATTGGCACGGTTCAGAGCCTGCTGATGGCGGCCGGGTTGATCTTCTTCGTGGGTATCGAGCCCGCGCACCCGTTCCTGTTCACGCTGGCCTGCTGGCTGAGCTCCATGGTGTTCATGCTGGTGGTGTACACGCTGGTGATCTCCTTCGGTAACGCGGGTAAGGCGCTGGGCGTGCTGCTGCTGGTGTTCCAGGTCTCGGGTGCGGGTGGCGCGTATCCGCTTGAGCTGCTGCCTGGCTGGTTCCAGTCCATGAGCCCATTCCTGCCAGCGACGTACGCGATCCGGGCGTTCCGCTCCTCCATCGCGGGGACCTACCAGGGCGATTACTGGCTGGACATCCTGGGGCTGCTGGTGTTTATCCTGCCGGCGCTGCTGCTGGGTCTGGTGCTGCGCAAGGGGCTGGACGGTTACAACCGGCGCATGGACGAGGGCATCGCGGAATCGAAGGTCCTGGCCTAGGGCGAGCTCGTGCTCGTTTGCTGGCCGGCCTCAGCGTCGCCTGGCCGCGGGACTGGTTTCGGCGGGCCCGTAGCGTTTGGCCCAGCGAGTAGCGTTTTGGGCCGTCGCGTGTCAGGTTTTGCCCGATACGTGACACAGCACAGCCCAAAACCAGTCATGCCCCGGGATGGCCCCAAGCCCGCACGCCGCTCACCCACTTGACCCGGGCCCAGCGCCGGCCTGCCGGATGAGCAAGAAGCGTTTTGGGCCGTAGCGTGTCAGGTTTTGCCCGATACGTGACACAGCACAGCCCAAAACCGGTAAGAGTCACCAAGTTGGCCCCGAGCCCGCACGCCGCTCACCCGCTTGGCCCGAGCCCGCGCGCCCGCCTGCCGAGTGAGCAAGAAGCGTTTTGGGCCGTAGCGTGTCAGGTTTTGCCCAATATGCGACACGGCACAGCCCAAAACCGGTAAGCGTCACCAAGGTGGACTCCTCCAGCACGACCCGACGCCCCGATGGGCCAGGCGTGGCACAGTTCCGTGTGCGGTTTAAAGGGGCACCGGGTAAGCTAACCCGCGCACGGAAGTATGGCAGAGCGGCCGAATGCACTGGTCTTGAAAACCAGCGATGGGCAACCATCCGGGGGTTCAAATCCCTCTACTTCCGCTGATGGAGATCCCCAGGTAGCACCAGCTACCTGGGGATGTTCGCATCCCCCGTTTCTTTGAGCTTCGCCGTCCAGTCCAGCACCCAAAACGCCTGGTCAGCGCGGGAACATTCGATCAGCGTGCGAAATGCAACCCAACGCTCAAGGGAGCCGACACTTGCAGACGGTCGCCACCGCTGACGCAAGATTGGGCAAAAATTGGGCAATTAGCGGGCACAAACTGGCACGCGCACCTAGCCAGCACAAGGGCATCGACGGAATCCGGGGCCCGTGTCTGCAGCCGTTGCTAGGCTGGGCGCCATGACTTCCACCAGCACAAACACCGCCCACGCCATCATCCAAACCGACCCGAAGGACCCCAGCTCCCTCGAGTGGCAGGCCATCGACAAGCCTCAGCCCGCCGAGGGCGAGGCCCTGATCCGCATCCACTACGCCGGGCTCAACCGTGCCGACACCCTGCAGGCCCAGGGGCACTACCCGCCACCAAAGGGCGTGACGGAGACGATCGGTTTGGAGGCCGCCGGCGTCGTCGAAAATCCGAACGGTACCACGAAGCCGGACGGCACCCCCTGGCAGGAGGGCGAGGAGGTCGCCGTCCTGCTCAGCGGTGGCGGTTACGCCACGCACGCGGCCGTCCCCGCAGGTCAGCTAATGCCGATCCCGAAGGGTTACAGCCTCGCGGAGGCCGCCAGCGTCGTGGAGGTCGCGTGCACCGTGTGGTCGAATGTCGCGGACATCGCGGGGCTGCGCGAAGGCGAGCGCGCTCTGTTCCACGGCGGCGGCGGGGGCATCGGCCTCTTCGCCACGCAGTACGCCCATGCCATCGGCGCGAAGGTCGCGGTAACCGCAGGCAGCCAGGCGAAGCTCGACGTGTGCCGCCGCTACGGCGCGGACACGCTGATCAACTACAAGGAAGAGGACTTCGCGGAGGTGCTGCGGGAGCTCGGCGGCGCGGACGTCATCCTCGACATCATCGGCGCGAAATACCTGGACTCCAACGTCAAGGCCCTGGCGATGGACGGCCGCATGGTGATCATCGGCATGCAGGGCGGGGTGAAGGGCGAGCTCAACATCGCCCGCCTGCTCAACAAGCGCGGCACGATCTCCGCGACGGGGCTGCGCTACCGCGACGCAGAGGATAAGGCCCGCATCGTGCGCGGCACGCTCGAGGAGATGTGGCCCCTGCTCGAAAGCGGGAAGATCAGCCACCACATCGACCGCACCGTCCCCATTCAGGACGCCGCCGCGGCCCACCAGGCACTGTTGGCAGGCGAGGTCACCGGCAAGGTGGTCTTCGAGGTCCCGCAGGACTAGGGCCCCCTCACCCAAGCCGGGCTGCGGCTAGCGCAGGCTCGCGACCGCGCGGAGCAGGCGATTCACATCGCCGACCGTGTTGTGCACGCTCAGCCCCACGCACACCGCTCCCGTGCTGGACTCGAAAACCCCCATCTGCTCCAGCAGCTCCGAATCACCCGGGGGAATCACACTGGTGACCACACCCTGCGCAAACAAGCGGGCGTGCACCGCCTCCGCCGGCACCCCATCGATGAAGAAGCTCAAGCGAGGGATGCGCTCCACCGAGTCGTAGTCGAAGTGCTCCTCATACTCCCCCTCCAGGCCGATGACATGCGCGCCCGGCAGACCGTGCAGCCCATCAACCAGCATCCGGGCCAGGCCGTGCACATAGTCCTCCGCCAGGGGAAGCCCACCACGCAAGCGACGTCGACGCGTCCCCTGCAGGGAGTCCCCCTCCGCATCGGACGCCAGGTCCGCCAGGTGATCCACCGCCGCGGACACCCCTCCGAGCAGACCCTCGCTCAATCCGCCCAGCTCCAGCCACTCGCGGGCGCGCTCCACCGACGGGTGCACCGCACCGCGCAGCGCGAGACCACCCGGGCCGGGGGCGACGTCCTTATGAGCACCGAAACGGGCCGCCGCGCGGGCGCGGGACTGGCGCGGCGGGTGCGGGAACAGCTCCCCCATCAGCTCCACCGACCGGAAGACCAGCGCACCGATCGACGGACCGCCGATGGTCGCGACGTCCAGCGCCAGGACGTCCGCGCCCAGGTCAGCGATATCGATCACGTGGAACGGGGCGACGGCGTTCGCGTCGACGACGAAGATGCCGTCCGACTTCGCGTGCACGGTCCAGCCGATCGCGGCGACGTCCGTGACCGTGCCGACGTGCTCATTCGCGGCTGCCACCGCGACGACCGCAGTCTCCGGGCTGACCAGCTCCGTGTACTGCCAGGCGGGGAGGACGCCCGTGGACAGGTCGGCCTCCGCCCAGCGGACGTCCGCGCCGTAGAGGTCGGCGGCGCGCAGCCATGGGTCGATGTTCGCACCGTCGTCGACGCGGGAGAGGACGACCTGGCGGCCCAGGCGCAGGCGGTGAGACAGGCTCTCCGCGAGCTGGCTGATCAGCTGCGTGCGCGAGCTGCCCAGGATCACATGCTCCGGGCGGGCGCCGACCAGGTCAGCGATCGCGACACGGGCGGACTTGATGTGGCTTTCGCCGATACGCGTGCCAGGGCTCGCGGCGCGGCTGTGCTCCCCGTGGTTTTCCTCAATCGGGGCGGCCAGCGGGGCGGAACGGAAGGCGCGCGAAACCGCCCCAGAGACGCGCTCGGGTAGCTGAGGGTCCGTCGCTGCGTTCATATAGACCCAGCCGTCGGAAAGGGAGGTGTACAGACCACGCACCCTGGGGTTGTCGAACCGTGCGTTGTCGAACAAGCCATCTCCCTTCCTGGAAAAACTACTGGCGCCGGCGTGAGCCGGGGTGCCGGTGGGGCCGTGGTGCCGACGTCTCTAGCAACACCGTGACCCCACGGCGCTCGCGGCGCGGCGTCACCGGGCAACGACGCCGGACGCTGGCACCGCGCGTTGGCACCGAGCGGAACCAGGCGCTGACGTCCTAAGGTCCTGGCGGCTGGCACCGGACGCTGGCGCCGAGCTCTGACACCGACCGGAACCAGGCGCTGACGTCGTAGCAAACCAGCGACCATCGGCACCGGCGTGAAACCGCAGGCCAACCGCATCCGCGGCGACCCGGGCTCCGTCACGCCAAAACAATACCAGCGCCACCTGACAACGTCCGCCCCAGAAGCCGAGGGCGATCCGGCCTGAACCCGAGAGTTGCTCCGCCCCCGCCTCAGGAGCGGCACCGCGGGCTCACGGCCACCACAACCGCGATTCCGCTGCGCACAAAGCGCAAACTGCAGCGTGACACGCGTCGCAACATCAGAGGCCACGCGGGCAGCCCCGGCGCGCTTGAGCGACCGTGTCCGCACCTCCTACTAGAATGCGATACTCATGACAGACCTCAGCAGGATCACCGCAACCCACGACGGCGACATCCCAGCCTCGCGCTCGCAAACCTTCGCCGCCGCCTGGGACGATCTCACACGGGGATTCCAGCAGCGTGAGCTCTGGCTCGCCCTCGGCTGGCAGGACATCAAGCAGCGCTACCGCCGCTCCGTCCTGGGCCCCCTGTGGATCACCATCGCCACCGGCGTGATGGCCGCCGCCCTGGGCCTGCTGTACTCCCAGCTCTTCGGCATCGACGTGGCCGTTTTCCTGCCGCACGTCGCCGTCGGCCTCATCATGTGGGGTTTCATCGCCGGTTGCATCAAGGAAGGCGCGGAGGTCTTCATCTCCAACGAAGGCCTGATCAAACAGCTACCCTCCGCCCTATCCGTGCACGTCTACCGGCTCGTGTGGCGGCAGTTCCTCTTCCTGCTGCACAACCTCGTGATCTGGCTGGCACTGCTCGCGATCTTCCGCATCCCCGTCGGGTGGGAGGTGCTCCTGGCAGTGCCGGGGCTCGCGCTGCTCATCATCAACGGCGTGTGGGTGACCATGTTCTTCGGTATCGTCGCGACCCGTTTCCGCGACGTCGCCCCGTTGCTCGACTCCCTCGTCCAGCTGGCCTTTTATATGACGCCAATCGTGTGGACCGCACAAACCCTCACCGATCAAGGTGGTGCGGTCGCCGAGCGGGCGGCGCTGGCCAAGCTCAACCCGCTGTACCACTACCTGGAGATCGTGCGCGGGCCGATGATCAACGTGCCAGTCGAGGCGTCCTCCTGGTACATCGTGATCGCCATGACCGTGGTGGGCCTGGGTCTTGCCCTGCTGGCCATGCGGAAGTGGCGCTTCCGGGTTAGCTACTGGGTGTAACAAGGCGAACGGGTTGGCGTCCTAAAAAAGAAAGAAAAAGAATGAAGCAGCAAGTCAGCATCGACACCTACAACGCCTGCGTGGATTTCCCGATCTTCGACGCGAAGACCAGGTCGCTGAAGCACACGTTCCTGGGTGCGGCCGGTGGCGCGATCGGGCGGAACGAGTCCAACACCGTGATGGTGGAGGCTCTGAAGGACATCAACCTGCACCTGCAGGACGGCGACCGCGTGGGCCTGGTCGGGCACAACGGTGCGGGTAAGTCCACGCTGCTGCGGTTGCTGTCCGGGATTTACGAGCCAACACGGGGGTCCGCCGTGGTGCGCGGGCGCGTGGCGCCGGTGTTCGACCTGGGGGTGGGCATGGACCCGGAGATCTCCGGCTACGAGAACATCATTATCCGCGGGCTGTTCCTGGGGCAGACGCGCAAGGCGATGCACCGGAAGATGGATGAGATCGCGGAGTTCTCGGAGCTGGGGGATTACCTCGCGATGCCGCTGCGGACGTACTCCACCGGTATGCGCATCCGTTTGGCGCTGGGCGTGGTGACCAGCATCGATCCGGAGATTCTGCTGCTCGACGAGGGCATCGGGGCCGTGGATGCGGCGTTCATGGCGAAGGCGCGGTCGCGGCTGGTTGAGATGGTGAAGCGCTCGGGCATCCTGGTGTTCGCTTCGCACTCCAATGAGTTCCTGGCGCAGCTGTGCGATAGCGCGCTGTGGATTGACCACGGTGAGATTCGTCAGGCTGGGCCGGTGGATGAGGTCGTGGAGGCTTACGAGGGGCCCGAGGCCGGGCAGCACGTGCGCAACGTCCTGCGCGACTTGGGGCGGTAGCCGGGCCGGTTACCGGGGATTGCTGGGGCGAGAGCTTGGGCTTGGTCCCGGGGTGGCTGGGCTACCGCCGGTTTTGGGCCGTGCCATGTCACAAAACAGGCCAAACCTGACACGTGACGGCCCAAAACGGGGGCGCACCTGCCCGTGTTAGCGGGAGCAGCCATGATGGCAGCCCTTGACCCCGCCTTGGCATCCACCGCTGGTTTTCGGCTGTCTTGGGGCAAACGCCGGTTTTGGGCCGTGGCGTGTCAAAAAACCGGCAGAACGTGACACGTGACGGCCCAAAACTGCATTCATCTGCCCGGACCGGGAACCAAAGCGCCCGCCGGATTGTCTAATAGCTAAGAAACCAACAGCAATTCACTTCGACTGGCCCGACACTCAGGGGCTACCAGGGGACATCACTGAGCGGATATCGCTGCGGGGGATTCACTGGCGCTCTAGCCGGAGTGCTACGCCCGGGGAGCGAACACGTGGGGACAGCCAGGCAAGCGCACGTGGGGAGTGAGACAGCCTGGCGAGCGCGCCCTGCTCACCACGCGCGATAGCCGCGCACCTGGTCGGCGGGCTGCCCGGCGAAAGAAACGGGGGGACCAATGCTATTGCCGAGCAACTTCACGAACCGCAGGTACCAGGAGGTGCCCCACACCTGGAAACAGCTGCAAGAGCTTGGGGTTACCCGCACCATGCTCCATCGATACTTCGAGCCGTGCACCTTTAAGACTTGGCTCGCGAAGCCACCCGAAATTCTTCGCGCTCTGGAACTGGCCCAAACCGCGAAGCAACGAGCTGCGATTCTCGAGCGCCACGCCAGCCGCCCTCCGCTGGAGTTTCCGCACGATGTTCGGGTTCGCGGGCATTTCATGGCTCATCCATCCTGGATCGCAGGCGGGATCTCTGCCCTGGCGATACAGGGATTTCCGTACTTCCACGAGGGTCAGCCGGCTCAGATGATCACACCGAGCTCGCGGAAAAGCGCACAGCACCCAAGACAAGCTCGACGAAGCACGGTGAAGGTGTCATTCGAGCCCATCATTCGTCACGACAGACTCCTGCCGAACCTACCGCTGGCTCCGCTACCGATCGCGGCCAGTCAGTTCCTAACTAGCATCTGCCAGCAAAAACACACCTGGTACAGCGCCCAGCTTCCCCGCATCAAACCCAGCCATCTCCGCATCGTTCAAGGAGCCGACGCCCTGTGCACCTTCACAAATCTCACTCCAGCTGAACTTATCGCCCAGGTCAACGATGTGCTCCCCGTCTCCCGCGAGGTGCAACAGGTAGTGCTGAAGCATGGTGCGCTCGGTGCTGACTCCCCACCCGAGACGTGGCTGCGTCTTCTTCTCAAACCTGTGCTGCCAGATCTGGAGGTCCAGGTGCGGATTGCGGACGCAGACGGCCCCATTGCGACTGCTGATCTTGGCTCGTGGGAAACCCGACTCATGATTTTCTATGACGGCGCGTATCACTCGTCGTCCGACCAGCGCGAATGGGATACCGAAGTGAATACACGCCTGACCGCCCTTGGCCTCACCCCGTTGAGGCTGAGCGCCCGAAGCATGCGCGATCCAGAGCGAGTGCTGGACCGGGTGCGCGCCATCATCCGCCACAAGTCTCGAGGCTGAGGTTCCCGGCCCGGTTTTGGGCCGTGCCGTGCCACAAAACGAACAAAACCTGACACGCTACAGCCCAAAACCGGAACAGGGAGCCGGGCACGCGCAGCCCGGCGCGCATCGCCAGGGGATGGGGCACGTACGGGCACACGGTTGGGAACACGGGAGAAACGCATGGCCGGGTGCGCGCAAACGCGGTTTTGGGCCGTGCCGTGCCACAAAACAAACAAAACCTGACACGATACAGCCCAAAACCGGGTGCGGGTGGGGTGGAGCGCAACCGGGTGAAGTGCAAGGAGCACGGGCTCATGCTCGGCCCCACGCCAGGGCAGGGGCGCGGGCACGCGCCAGCCCGGCGCGCATCGCCAGAGGCCTCACGCAGACCGGGTAAAGTAGCACCCATGAAACGCGCGCTCCGAGGACTCAAAAACGCTGCCACCAGCACTATCGCCCGCATCACCGGCTCCCAGGGCACCATCAACACCACCGACCAATCCTCGGACACCACCACCGCCGGCCCGCACACCGCGCACTCACACGCCGGCCCGCACGCCCCGAACACCACCGCCGGCCCGCACACCCCGGCCGCGACTCACACCGCACCCAACCCGGGGCGCTATGCCATCGACCCGCGCGGCACCATCGCCGCCGTGATCGTCACCCACAACCGCGTTGACCTGCTGGAACGCAGTCTCGACATGGTGGCCAAGCAGACCCGTCGTCCTGACTGGGTCATCGTCGTGGACAACGGCGCCGACCCCGCGGTCGAAACCCTGGTCCACGCGAAGCTCGGCGGTGAGCCGCAGTCCCGCCGCGCGTCCGCTGAGATCGCCGCCCGCCGTTTCGCGGAGATCCAGACCGTCGGGGCCGCCATCACGAAGGCCTCCGACGAGGCTGCCAACGACGTCCCGACCACCGGCGCCGCCACCAACAACGACGACGACACGACGTCAACGTCCGCGCCCAGCTCCGGCGCGTCCGGTTCCGCCGGCGACGTCCCCCAGCGACGTCCCCGCCCGATGTACCTGCCCAGCCGCACGAACCTGGGCGGTGGGGGCGGCTTCGCCCTCGGCTTCCTCGCGGCACTGGCCCTGGGCGCGGACGCCATCTGGTGCGCCGACGACGACGGCCGCCCCGCCGACGAGAACGTCCTCGCCACTCTGCTGGACGTCGCCGAACGCGAGCAGCTCGCGCAGGTATCTCCGCTGGTCACGAACATCAACAACCCAGATCGCCTGGCGTTCCCGCTGCGCCAGGGGCTGACGTGGCGCCGCCGCGTATCCGAGCTGGAGGGGGATTTCCTGCCGGGCATCGCGAGCCTCTTCAACGGTGCGCTGATTTCCGCCCGCGCGATGGAGATCATCGGCGTGCCGGATTATCGGCTGTTCATCCGCGGCGACGAGGTCGAATACCACCGCCGCATCGTCCGCAGCGGCCTACGCTTCGGCACGAGCCTGACCTGTGCTTATGCGCACCCAGATGGTTCGGAGGAGTTCAAGCCGATCCTCGGCGGGCGCATGCACACGCAGTACCCGGACGGCGAGTTCAAGCGCTACTTCACGTACCGTAACCGCGGTTACCTCATGTCGCAGCCGGGCATGCGGCGGTTGCTGCCGCAGGAGTACGCGCGCTTCGCGTGGTTCTTCCTGGTCCAGAGGAAGGACGTCGCCGGCTTCCGCGAGTGGCTCCAGCTGCACACTTTGGGCCGCCAGGAGCGCTTCGAGCGCCCGGAGTAGCAGGGCTGAAGCCCAGAGGAAACTGGTCCAAGCCTCGACCGGCCCAGAAAGGGCCGGCCCCCGCCCAGCGGGCCTTAGGTCCGCACGGGTCGCAGCAGCGTCATGGCGATCACAATGACCAGCAGCACGCTCGCCTCGTGGACCAGCATGCCCACCGCCATGGTCACGCCACCGAGGAACACTCCCAGCAGCAGGACCAGCACCGTTGCCAGCGCGATGAAGATGTTCACCCGCATGGTGCGTGCGGTGCGCTTGGCCAGGATCAGCGACTGAGGAAGCCTCGTGAGCCGATCGGCCATGAGCGCGATATCCGCGGTCTCGATGGTTGCCGGCGACCCGGCCGCGCCCATCGCCACGCCAATCTCGGCGGTGGCTAGCGCGGGCATGTCATTCACGCCGTCGCCCAACATCGCCACGGTGTGGCCCTCAGACTGCAGCCCGCGGACCACGTCCACCTTCGTCTCGGGCAGCATGCCTGCGTGGAACTCATCGATGCCCAGCTCGGCGGCGACGTTGCGCGCCACCGGTTCGGCATCACCCGTTGCCATGACGACCTTCACCCCGGCCTTGTGGAGTGCCTCCACCGCAGGCCGCGCTTCCGGCCGTACCTCGTCAGCCACGGCCACCACGCCGGCTGGCGCACCGTCCACGCCAACGATCATCGCGGTCTTGCCCTGCTCGTTGAGCTCGGCCACCGCTGCCAGGGCGGCATTAACGCCGCTCGCCGCATCATCCAGCAGCTCGGCAGTGCCCACGGACACTCGGCCGACACCCGGCACGGTTGCTGTGATCCCCTGGGCCACCACCGGATCGGCGTCCTGAATATCAGCGACGAATCCGGCCTCACGCACGCTCCGGTCCACCGCGCCTTCCACAATGGCGGCGGCCAGGGGGTGCTCGGAGGCGCTCTCCACGTCCGCGGCAATCTGGAGGATTTCCTTTTCCGACCAGCGCGAACCCGGCAGGGTGCGCACATCGGTCAGCGCCGGGCGGCCAAGGGTCAGCGTGCCCGTCTTGTCGACGACCACGGCGTCCACCTTCGCGGCCTGCTCCAGGTACTCGCCACCCTTGATGAGAATGCCGTCGCGGGCCGCGCGCCCGATACCGGCCACGATGGACACCGGGATACTGATGACGAGCGCGCCTGGGCAGCCGATGACCAGCAGGGTCAGGGCGAGCTCCGTGTTGCGGGTGATCAGGCCGACCAGAATCGCGCCGATCATGACGGCCGGCGTGTACCAGCGGCTGAATTTCTCCAGGAAGGTCTGGGTTTTCGCGCGGTCATCCTGGGCGTTCTCGACGCGGTGAATGATCTTGGCCAGGGTGGTATCCGAGCCGATGTCCACAGCCTCGACGCGCAGCGCGCCGCTGCGCAGCCAGGTGCCGGCGAAGACCTGGTCGCCGTCCTTCTTCTCTGCGGGGATGGATTCGCCCGTGATGGCTCTGTTGCAAAAATCGTGAAGCTTGAGCATGCTTGGCGGAGATTGGACGGACGGAACGATGACGGATTTCAAGT